>PFHB01000035.1 GCA_002783585.1 Candidatus Omnitrophica bacterium CG_4_8_14_3_um_filter_43_15 | reverse complement strand
TTATAGTGAGTATCAAGGCGCGCTGTATTTGTAATTTTTTCAAGTAAGCCTGATCCTGACATACCAAATTCAACTGTATTGGTATGTAACCTTACAATTTGACCTAATTCATTATAATAATCCGCATCCCACGTTAACACTGTTTTGAGATCAGGCGTTGCATTGGAAACTGTCTCTTCTATATAATGTTTAAGCAAGCCTGTATTTGTATAAGAAATATCCCGTCTTTTATTGGTTGTTGTTTTATCAAGTATAACTATATTATTTTCATCCTCTACCTTTGTATGAATAATTTCATTATATTTTATCAACTGGCCTAAATCATTATATGCGCCTGCTGTCCAATCCAAAGTGTCAACCTTGTCGCTTGCGGCATCGGAAACAGATGTTTGAATATAATGTGAAACCCTGCCAGCCAGATCATACTCTGTAAGTATCCTTTTTATTTCATTGCGTAGATTAAATTGCGCGCCGTCTTTAAGTTTATCTTTCTCTATGCTAATCTGATGATATCCATATATCCTGCCGGCTGGGTCATATTTCGTTGAAAGCATGTAAGAATCTGTTTTCTTATTATCGACATCTGTTGATTCTGACTTATCGCAGTATGAATAAAGGCGTCCGTATATATCATAACCGCTCTTTGTGCTGTCGGTAATTATTTCGCCGCCGGCTAACAGAGAATAAGAAGCAATGGTTCTTACTGTTGTTACTGTCTTGTCAAACGCGGCGCCATTGCCTGACTTTGAATATTCTCTTGTTGAGGTAGTATATTTTTCCACCTGGCCTATAGTGTTATATCTATCCGCATCCCATACTTCTTCTACAGCTTTACCCTGAGCATCATTTGATATAGTTTCCTGTTTATAATGATCTATAAGGCCTACTGAATTATAATTAGTTTCAATGCGCGTTAGGTCTGTGATCTTAGACAGGTAGTTTCCGTTGTAACTGCCTTCTTCTCTGATATTGGTGCGGAATGTTAGAAGCTGACCAAGTGAATTGTATGATGCCGGCAGGTCTGCCCACCACTTTTCAGTAGTAGTAAGCGCACTTGATGCGTCTTCTGACACAGAAATCTGGGTATAATATTTTAGAAGCCCTGTATTTGTATACTCTATATCAAACCTGTGATTGTGAGTAATTGCGCCCAGGGAAACTTCACCCTGGGCAAAATCCTGAACATCTTCATAATAAGCCGTTAGCTGGCCTAAAAGATTATATTTTTCAGCGCGCCAGTTTATTATTTCTTTTTTAGCGCTTGCCGGTTCGGTTGATGTTTCCTGCGTGTATAAATTTATTCTTCCTAATTTATCGTAATCTATAAGATGCCTGTAAACATTGGTCTCTAGATTAATCTCGGAACCGCTTATGGAAACACCCGTATCTATTGATTTCTGCCTATATTCACTCATCATTCCGAATTTATTATAAACTGTATCAAAATGATAAACTGTCTTAGTTTTATCATTTGCTTCATCGGAAAAAGTCACATCTCTGTAAGAAACAAGCCTTCCTTTATTATCATAGCCTGAACCTGTTACTACAGGCTCACCAACAAGTTTTAACGCAGGGTCAATCTGATATGTTGCAATATCCCTGATGGTTGTTGTTGTTTTGTCAAATGTAGCTCCATTGTCTAATTTTGAATATTCTCTTGTTGTGGTAGTATATTTTTCTATCTGGCCGAGTGAATTATATTTTCCTGCAGCTTTGAATTCCCTGGCGTCCCAAGTTTCTTCTATAGCCTTATCTACAGCATCATTGGATATAGTTTTCTGCTTGTAATAATCAATAAGGCCTAATGAATTATAGTGAGTTTCAAAACGCGTTAAATCCGTGGTTTTGTTAAGCTGATTGGCTATATCTGCTCCAATCTCTAAAATATTTGTATGATATGACTCTATCTGGTTAAAAACATTATACTTGTCGGCATACCAATCCTCTTCCGTAAGCAGATTTGTGGACGCATCGGAATATGACTCCTGATGGTAAAAACTTATTTGGCCGTAGTCATTATAATTGACTTGCGAACGCTTTGTATTTGTCTTTAAATTATACTTGTTGCCCCGCGTTAAAATGTCGATCTTAGTGACAACCTCTTCATAACCTCTCACCCTCTGGTTTGAATCGTAGTATATATTATTTTTCTCTGTTATAATTACAACATCTTCGGCTTCATCTGTACGCATCTCTTCGCAATAAGCTTTGACAGAACCAAATCCACCATAAAGGGTTTTTGTCCTGACAACAGTTGTTGTTATGTCGAGTTCGGGTATCGAATTTCCTTCACTATCCAACCCGCTCTTATTTGTAGTATGGGTTACCTGCTTATAGGCAAAACTTCTTCCTGATACATCATATCCGGCTTTTATCTGGTTTCCGGCTTCATCAAAAAGGCCGGCATGCCAGTCTATTTCAATATTCTTGTCAGGCGCATCGCCTGCCTGAACGCTGTCATGATAATAAACTGTTTGGGAAAGTTCATTGTAATCTATATTTGACCTATAAGTGATGTTCGTTAAATCAAGGTCAACATTTCCATCACCGTCTTCATCGGCTTCAGTATATGTGCGGACAGATTCTTGATAGCTTCCGACATAACCCATCTCATTGTATCTTGCTCCTGTTCTTTTTGTAACTTCATGATAATCCAGGCTGCCGTCATTATTGATAGAAGTTATATGATCATCCTGTATATATTCTGAAAGCCTGGCAACGCTGTCATAAATCATGTTTGAAAGTGTTCTTGTAGTAACAACTTCAGGTTTATCAGATGATTTGTTTGTCTCGACATATCCTATCATCTGGCCTAATGAATTATACCAACTGCGTATAAGCGTGCCGTCAATATCAAAATCGCCTATTTTACGTTCTGAGTAATTAAACCAATCTATCTCGCCTTCATCGTTTCTGCCGGTAACATGAGTATCTTCCTTAAATCCTACAATCAAACCATTTATATCATAACTTAAAACCCGCCAGTCAATATTTTTTCTAAGCTCTGTATCTGATGTGGTTATATAATCATGATAGGCTATCATCTGATTCAGCCCGTTATACCTTATTGCGCTTCTTAATGTGGTTGTAGTTATATCAAGAGGGTTGCCATATTCATCTTCGCCTGATGTTCTAAGATTCTCTTGGTATCCGGAATTCCTTCCCATGTCATCATAAGACATGCCTGAAACATCTTTGGTTGTCATCTTGCCCTGTACATCAACAGTAACTTCATGGTAAGAAAACAGCCTGTCCCTAGGATCATATTTCATATCAGACATATCTATGGTATTAATATTACCCGGCGCATCTGTTGAATGCACTGTCTGGCGATATGACCTGTTCTGGCCAAATCCATCATAATATGTTTCGGTTCTCACGGTTGTCTTGATTATCTCCAATGCCATAGCGCGTTTCGGATTGCCATTTTCATCTATCTCGAAAACAACACCTGGAGTATCCAATGTAACAAATACCAAATGCCCATCTTCATCAAGCGCGTTATAAAGCTCCTCGCCATCTATGTTTTGCGCGTAAATAAAATCACCTGTAGCCGGATCAATGCTAACCGAACGATCAACCTGCTTATAAGAATAAATACGGCCTGTCACATCATATCCTGAAAACACCCTGTTACCTGCCCCATCAAAAGACCCTGCTGTCCAATCTGTATATGTAAGTTTTCCCTGAGCATCGCTTGCACTTGACTGTTCTTTGTAATGGATCATCTGGCCCAGGCTATTGAAATCTATCTCTGAACGCACTGTTGTCCTGATATACTCAAGCTCTGATGCGCCATCAGTGCCAGATGTCTCAGATTGGTTGATATATCCATCTATTTCGCTAATATAGAAAGTTTCGCCGTCTAAAATCAAAACACCTTTGTCTTCATACACTGCCGCATATTGGGTTATATCTTCAGAATAATCAACATAAACACCCGGGTCATCCTTACTGACGCCTTTTACGTAATTATGCTGAACAAACTCGGCAATCCTGCCCCATGAATCATAAACTATTGAATCCATATCTGTTCTGGTTATCTGTCCTGGAGCATCTGTTCCGGTTGACGTTTCAGAATATGAAAGCGCCTGGCCGTGCCTATTATACTGAGTTGCCAGGCGTTCTTCTGTAACATCAACTTCCATCCACACACCATCTGAATTACCTGATGTATGAGTATGTTTTGTATACCCATAGGCAAGGCCAGATTTATCATAAGACATGTTAGAATAAGTAATTTCCTTTGTAAGATCCGTATCAGATGTATTTATCGTGTCTTTATAGGAAACTACTTGCTCAATTGCATTATATATTGTATTACTTCTAACGATCTCTGTCTGTACCTGCATCAAGTTTCCAAATTCATCTTTACCTTCAATCATTTCTTTCTGCGAAAATCCTACAAGCCGTTTTTTGCCGTCATAGACCATATTCCATATATCCTTATTGGTCCTTACGCCATTAACATCTGTCTCGATCTGATGCGAACGCATAATAAGCCCTGAGGCATCATAGGAAATATTAGAAACTTCTCTTAATATCGGATTACCCGGTGTAGCAGAATCTGTTATTGTATCTCTGTAGCCTATAAGCCTGCCTGAAAGTGAATCATACTTCATGCCAGTTCTTACTGTCTGGATAATATGATCTACATCAAGGAAACCGTCATTATTTTCGTCTGACTGCTCTCTTATTATTTCTGTCTGGCCTATTATTTTACCGTTATTATTAAAACTGTATTTAACAGATGTGTTTGTTGTGGTATCAAGAATATCCTCATATACGCCTGCCTCATCAAGCTGCCTGGCAGCCTTACGCATTGTTTCTTTATAACCCAAAGACCATCCCTTATCGTTAAATCCGGAAGCTATCCTCTTAAGTGTTTCTGTATAATCTATATCCTTACCGTAATTATCAGTGCCTGATGTCTTTGTTGTTTCATCCACCTGATATAAACGGCCCAATGTATCATAAAGCATATTCTGGCCTATTTTTACAGTCACAATGCCCGGCATATCAGAAGAAGTCATTGTTTCTCTATAGCTTATAAGCTGGCTCTTGTCATTGTAACGGCCATCCTGCCACAAACGGATTGTTTTATTTCCAATCTGGTCTTTTATCTCTTCCTTATATCTTGTAATCCTCTCTAATGCGTCATAAGTGCCTTCAGACCAAAGTTTATCAGATATTATATTGCCCTCTATACCTTTGGTAATTTCATGATAACTCTCAAGCTGCCAAAGCTGATTATATTGAGCATTATCCCAGTCCACGGTATATTCATTTCCGAACGTGTCTGTTATTTCTTCATGATACTCAAGAAGCCTGCCCTGCTTATCATATATGCCGCCAAACCAACGTATTGTAATTTTATTGCCTTCTGCGCCTGTAACGGTCTTTGTATATTCCTTAACATCTTTATAATCATCATCTGTAAATGCCGTGGCAGTCCATTCGGTAATAGTTAAATCGCCAAGCATGTCAAGGACTTCCTGTCTGTAATAATTTAATTTTCCATCACTGTTATACGTGCCTGACCAGTCTGTAATGGTTAGATTATTATTTTCATCAATGTATTCTTCATGATAAGAGGTCACATTTTTACCGCTGTATTCCATGCCGCTTCTTGTCAAGCTGTAATTGCCCTTGCCTTCTATCCAGCCTTTTTCATTGAAACTTATCATGTTCTTACCGGCGTAAAGTATATCGTAAACCTCACGGTATGAGCTTTTATTTATCTGCATGGTAACGTTAAGTGTACGGGTTTTAAGTTCTGTATAGCCTGTCCTGTTTCCATTTTCATCATATGTAACGCCTGTTATAGTGCTGACTGCTACAGAACCGTCAAGGTATATGGTAACCTCTTTATAAGAAATTAATTTTCCGGTTACATCATAAGTTAAATCTGTCTGCTCAACTCTGCCTATCTGTTTACCGTCTGCATCTGTAAGTATTTTTACTATTGACTCGCCTGAAACAATGGGCTGGGCTTCCTGCGCCTGGGCAGATACGCCTTGCACTGATATTATCTGGCCATAGGCGTTTCTTTCTATTGCCGCTTCCTGCGTTGAAACCACTCCTAACTGGCTCGTCTTATATAAATACGTATATTCACTTCCATCAGCCTTCAACTTACTGAACATATCTGCTATAAGGTAAACCTTCTGCTGCAATATTGTATTGCCCTGTTCGGCCTTTTTAGCTGCCAATTCCAGAAGCGACTTTGAATCAGTAAGCCAGCCTTCCACCAATGTAGCAAAATCTTCTTCTTCATTTGTCATGCCGTATGCATACACATAATTATCAACGTCACTGCCTGATGCGGCGTGCAGCTGCCTGAATAATTCACGCTGCTGGGCAGTATATACATCATTATTTAAAAAATCGATCACGTGCCCTATTTCATGGGCAAGCATTATAGTATAGAAATTCGCATATTCCACATAACCGTCATTTATAATATCAACCTGTGTCTGTGTATTATGATAATAGATACGTATATCGCCATAGGTATCGGCTGTGGCGCCTACATTAGAATCAACCTCATAAGGCGAACCTACGCTTATAGTATTTATGTAGCTGGTAAGGCCTAAAGGCGCTAACTGGCTTAAAAGCCCTGCCATAAGAGATAATTCTGTTTGCGTAAAATTACCTGACAATGAAACATTATATGTCTGGGTAAGAAGCTGCTCAAGTTCTGCTACGCTTAAACCGCCGTAAGTAAGGCCCTCGGATGCCGCTGAGCTGCCTGCAGCCACTGTAGCAGAAAGCATATCAGCCGAAATAACTATAGCCGAAGTCCCGCCCTGTCCCTGCTCAACAATCACAGGCGCAGAAAAACTTGCATAGCCCTGCGTATTATATGTTATATATACGGTTGATGTTGTGGTTATCTGGGAGGTAAAATCTTTTGCGGTTATTGTATTTATTGTCCACAACCCTGTTTCTTCATTGTAAGAATTCAATGAAGTATCTTCTTTAATTATAGTATATACATCCGGTTCCAGGACCGTTGATCTCTTGTGTTGTATTTGCGAAATACGGAGCTTGCCGCCATCATAATATGTATTGGTGACTGAATCTGTGAATATATCTCCCAGCGTGTTTGTCTTTTTGGTTATTGATATTAATATGTTATCCTTAGCGTCTTCTGTTACATCTGTGTCTTCTTTGGTGCCATCAGCATTTACCTTATTTGTAACAGTTTGCTTGCTTAAAACAACCAGTGAGCCAATTACGCTTGAATCATCATAATTAGTTGTCTGGGTTTCAATCTTACTTTTTATTAAATTGCCGTCTTTATCAGTTTCTATTTCACTTGTAATGGATTCGCTAATATACGACTTTTTGTTTATGATCTTATATGTGTCTTCTTTTGTATTTATTACCACGCGCTGCTGGCCGTCTTTTTCTGTGTCCTGGGTCGTCTTCTTAAAGGAATAGGTCAATATATCATCACTATTATATATATTATATTCTTCATTAATAATACTAACGCTTAAAGCAAGCCGCTCTGTGGTAAGGCTATCACGCTGCGCAATGTCTGTTGTTGTTATAGAGTGTATCAGCCGGCCATTATAATCATAAATAGATCTGCTATATCGCTTAATTCCATCATCGGTAGTGGTAAACGAATCCCATATGTAAATATTGTTTTCCGCATCATATACACCAACCATTACCTGCTGGCCGTTAATATAACAATATGTGTTCACTGATTCTGCTATTAATTCTATGCTTCCGCTGGTATCACGCTCTGTCTTTGTATAAACAACCCTGCCCTGGCCATCATATTCATTCGTTAAAGTGTCAACATACTTAATACTATTATTACTGACAGATATATATTCCAAATAATATGTTGTTTTGGCTGAAGCTACTCTGCCTTTAAGGTCATATGTATTTTCTTTTAAGCTACCTTGCACAAGCGCAGTATGAGCGCTGTCAGAATACTTCAGCGTAAGAACAGAAACCGCTCTGCCTAAAGCATCATAAGCAGTTGTGGTAATTTCCTGCGTGCCGTCTCTTCTCGTGCGAATTTGCACAATCTGTTTTTGCTTGCCTGATGGTGTATATGAATTATTTACTACTGTAACATCGGTTGTGCCATCAGGATAAGCAATGGTAGTTACTGTGCTTTCAACCCTGCTATCCAGGCTGTAGACTGTTTCGGTTTCTTTTGTCTTTCCCTTTACATATTCACCCGTATCGTCATCCTTTAATAATTGTTTACTGTATGAATACGTAAGGCCGCCGTCTGCTTTATAACGTTTTATCTCAACCGCAGTATCTGTTGCGCCGTCAGGATATGTATGAACCATTTCAGATCTTTCCAGCCTGCCATTGGAATCATATGTATAAGTTGTAATATCTTTTTCTGTATATGTTATCTTTTCTCCATCCTTATACTCACTCCACGTACGTTCTCTGTAATAACCTGCATTATCATCTCTTGTGTCATCATTGGCAACCTGGCCCTTTCTGTCATAATGCCTGATCTCCGTAACAGTTGAATCCGTGCCATCAATATTTTTTTGGGTTATCACGGTGGTACTTCTTATCAGGCTGCCTGTAACAGAATACTCTGAAATTGTCTCTTGAATTTTTTGGCTGCCGTCAGCTGCTGTTTCAATAGTTTTATCAGAAACGAGCTTTCCGTTTTCATAATCGCGCAGGGTCTGTTTAATTGAACCGTCAAAACCTATCGTCTGGGATTTAAAATTATGCAGCTTACCATTTAGGTCATACTCACTATCTGTAATCTCTGTTTGAGTTGACTTTAATACATTCTCGGCTGTAAATTCCTCTGTCTTCTTTTCTGTATGCAAAACCCTATTTTTATTTAATGGGTCATATTCTTTTGACTCCGTCGTAACTCTATAGCTGCTGTCTTTATTTGTATGTGTAGTTATCGATTCTTTAAGATTATGCGATGATTCATAATATGTATTAATAACAACGTCTTTCTCTATCTGAGCACCATCTTCTGTCTTTATTTTTACAGATGAAACTATACGGCTGTTTGAACCATCATATTCCTTGTGCTCGGTAACAACTGTTACTTTACCGTCAGCATCCGTATCCGTAGTAACAGTATCTGTTAACCTGTCATCATCATAAATATTAACAATGCTATTGCTTGTTGTCTTGTCTACAAGATTTCCGCTTGCGTCTCTTGAGCTATTTACTGTAACCGTGAAAGAACTGAGCAGTTTTTCGTTTGAATTTTTTATTTCTGTTTTTTCTGTATGGCTTGCGCTTACAATATTATTATCGGAATCTGTTACAACATGAGAAGAATCTGAGAATGT
>PFHB01000040.1 GCA_002783585.1 Candidatus Omnitrophica bacterium CG_4_8_14_3_um_filter_43_15 | reverse complement strand
TTTACTTTTTATTATTTTTAAAAATTTCAAAAATTGCCTAATGCAATCTATTTTTGAGGCGCGCCAGAGAATCCTGAAATCGCCTTTATCGAAAACAAATATCTCATTTAGGTTCTTATTGCTTGATAAGAACGGCGCAACGCGGCTATTACATATAAAACCTATATAACTATCGGGAAACTGTTTTCTTAAATGCCTTATTAAAGGCGTGGTAAAAATAACATCGCCTATGCCAAAGGGGTTTATTATTAAAATCCTGTCCGTTTTCATTAAAACCCCTTGAATATTTCCAATAAATTCTTCGCTGTCATATCCCAGCTAAATTCAGCTGCGCGCTTTAAACCCTTTTGCGCCAGGCTATTTCTTAAACCAACATCACTTAATACGCTGTATATCCCATCTGCAATGGAATCAATCTTATACGGATCTGTCAAAACAGCTGCATCGCCTGCAAGCTCAGACATAGATGATACATTTGAAGTTACAACAGGGCAACCGCACTTAAACGCCTCTAAGATAGGCAGGCCCGCGCCTTCATAAAAAGAAGGATATACGCTTACATCGGCAAAATTGTATAAAACCTTAAGGTCCTCGCATGGGACATAACCGGTAAATACTATGTCTTTTTTAAAGCCAAGCTCCTCTGTGAGCTTGAATACATCATCATACATCCACCCTTTCATGCCTGTAATTACAAGGGTTTGTTTTATATTATGCCCTGATTTAAGAGCCTTGTAGGCTTTTATAAGGCCATTTATATTTTTTCTAGGCTCAATAGTGCCTATATATATAATATAATTAGTATATATATTATACTTTAAAAGCGTTTCCTTGTAAAGATTTTTAGCTTCCTGCGGTAATACGCAAAACTCGTCTCCCACCCCGGGGTAGAGAACCTTTATTTTTTGCCCTGTCTGTCCGGAATAATGCCTTTTAAGGTCATTGGCAGTACATTTGGTATCAGCCAGTATAACATCGGCAGCAGCCAAAACACTCTTTAATAAATTATCCAGCTTTTCAAGCACATCTTTTGGGTGGCCCTGCGGAAAAACCTTTGGTATTATATCGTGGACCGTAATTACAAATTTAGCCCCTTTTGGGGGCTTTAAGTCATACGCGGATGTATGAAATATATCCGTATTTTTTAAAACAACTGGCGGGCCTAAATTAAAACGGTCTATTTTATGCCGAAAATTCTCACCCGGCAACGCAGGCGGTTTTTTATCTCTACTGAAAAACCTGATTTTACTATATAAAGCATAATCATTATTTCTGTCGATTTTAGCCAGCGCATTAATTAGATTAAAAGTATAATAGCCTATACCTGTCTTCTCTTTTTTTAAAATTGAACGGACATCTATTGCTATATTCATAACTTCACCATAACGCGATATCTGACATTTTTTTAAAAACAATGTTATTGCTGCTGCATATATCTATTATTTCTTCATGCGAAGCGTCATTCATGGAAGGAATAGCCAAAAACAACTCGTCTATCTTGTATTTTTTTACAAGTTGAGGTATGTTATGCCTTGAACCTATTATCGGTACGCCATGTATATTTCTGCCATGTTTTTCTAAATTGTCGTCGATAAAACCAACAGGCATATAGCTTAATTTCCTATTGTACCTTATACCTCTTAACAGATATTCACCGGCATCGCCTGCGCCCATTATCAAAATCCTTTTGCCTGACTTAGAGTCGAAATTGAAATATTCCCTGAACATCCTCATTACAAATCTTGCCCCGGAAGCGGCTGTCAACAACAACAGCCAGTCTATCACAAAGACCGCCCTGGAATAACCCTGTATACGAAATAAAAATACCAATGCTATAATGGAGCTTATACAACTAAATGTAACCGCCTTGATAACATTAAAAAGATCATGAAATCCGGCGTATTCCCAAACTGCTTTATACAGGCCGAAACTGTAAAAAAAACTGAGCTTTATAATAATAATTATAGGTAACGACTCCACGATCAATTTTGCATTAACAGGTACAAGAATGCCTTCATACCTTAAAAGATAGGCGCCGACATAACTTGCGCTTATAATAAAAAGATCTATCATTATCTCAAACATCTTCTGCTTGTGATAAATCATACCGCCTAAAGATATATGATTGCCATTTGTATGTTTTTTAGGCTCTGCGGCATAGACTCTGACACGGCTTAAGAAAATACCAAAAAACAACATTAATAACGCGGCTGCCATAAACAAAACTATTACAGCCGTCACGTTTAATTTTGTATACGCAAAGGCTATCAACCCGCAACACAGGCTTATAAAATACAAAGTCAGCACTGCCCTGCGCTCTGACATACCCAAAACTACCAGCCTGTGAGATGTATGATCTTTCCCGCCGTCGTAAAAATGCCTGCCGCTTGCCCTACGATTTAAAGTAACTAGTATGGTATCAAATACCGGCACCCCTAAAACCAATACAGGAACCGCCAGGGTGCCCAAAATATTGGATGTGCCCCGCCAGGTGCCCATAACACTTATCGCGGCTATTACAAAACCTATAAACATAGAACCGCAATCACCCATGAAAATCTTTGCAGGATTAAAATTATACCTTAAAAATCCTAAGGCAGCAGCCCCTAAAATCAATCCTATCATAGCTGCGCTTGAACCCGCATGAAAACCGTAATGCACAAAAATTATCCCTGCCGATATCACGGTGATACCGGCGCACAAACCATCCATATTATCTAAAAGGTTAAAAGCATTCATTATCGCGACAAACCAGAATATAGTGACAAATATATTAAGAAAATCCACCGGTAGCACTTTAAAGCTGATGCCAAAAATACACATAAATGTTGCTATGATAATCTGCGCAAAAAGCTTTGAATACGGTTTTATGCTGAATATATCGTCTATGAGCCCTGTTATAAATACAGCCGTAGAGCCTGCCAACAATGGAAAAAACAGGCTATTGCCCCTTTCGAAAATCAAAAACGATATAAAAAAAGATACGAATATCGCTATGCCGCCACATATGGGTATAACCCGCTTGTTCCAACGGTCGTTTTTCGGCTTTGCTACAAAGTTATAACGCAGCGCCATCCTCCGGACCAACGGCGTCAAGAACAAAGATAAAAGCAATGTTATTAAAAAAACCGGTAGATATTTTACTGCCATACTAGTTAACCTTTAAAATACTCTATCACATCCAATATTATATCGTCTAATTTAGATATAGGTTTATATCCAATCAACTTTCTTATCTTTGATATATTAGGCACTCTGCGGCGCATATCCTCAAAACCCTGCCCATAAATCTTTTCATAAGAAACGCGCACTATTTCTGATTTGCTGGCTGTTGCATTTTTTATCATTTTTGCCAGGCCTTCGATAGATACCTCTTCTTCGCTTCCTATATTAAAAACATCCCCTTCAGCATCAGGACGCTCCATTAGCAACATAACGGCGCCAACAACATCAGACACATGGCAAAAACTCCTTGTCTGCTTTCCATCTCCATGAATTACTATAGGCTTATTCAACAACGCGCTTTTCACGAAATTCGGTATAACCATACCATACGCATCTGTCTGCCTGGGGCCTACTGTGTTAAAAAATCTCGCGATCACAACCGGCAGTTTCTTTTCTATAAAATATGCCTGGGCTAAAAACTCGTCTAAACTTTTTGAGCAGGCATACGCCCATCTACGTTTCTTTATAGAACCTAAAATTCTGTTATCGTCTTCCTTAAGGCTGTGCTCAACATGGCTGCCATATATCTCTGAAGTTGAAGCAATCAAAACCTTTTTCTTGTATTTATTGGCCTTCTTTAAAACAATCTCTGTGCCTATAACATTTGTCTCTATAGTTTCTATAGGCTTATCCATTATCAGCTTTACGCCCACAGCAGCAGCCAAATGATAAATTCTGTCGCATTTTTTCACCAATTTATCCATAACATCGCTGTTCATTATAGTGTCCATCGTACAATGAAAATCTTTATTTTCCAGCAGATGTTTTATATTATCTAAACTACCTGTAGATAAATTATCTATAACATAAACCTCGTCGCCATTTTTAAGCAACGCCTCGCATAAATGCGAACCTATAAATCCAGCGCCTCCTGTAACTAATATCTTCATAGTAAACCCTTCTCCTTTAATAGGCTATTGTATAAATTTTCTGTGTCTTTTATTAATCTCTCTTTCCTGAAATTCTCATTCACAAATTTTCTGCCGTAACGGCCCATCTCTAATCTCTTTTCTCTATCCTCCAACATGCTTAGTAACGCCTTGCTAAAGCCATCAACATCATTGCTTTGTACAAGTAAACCATTTTCATTATTTTTTACTATATCTCTAACTCCACCTACATCAGTAGCCACTACAGATTTACCCGAGGCCATTGCTTCTATCAAGCTAACAGGTGTGCCTTCATTTAATGAAGTCAAACAAACTATATCCAAATCCGCATATATGTTTTCCAAATCCCTACGCCAGCCTAGAAATACAACCTTGTCTTTTATACCTAATCCTCCCGCATAATTTTCAAGTTCATGGCGCAATTCTCCGTCGCCAACGATTATAAACTTAGCATTTAGTGTATAGCGTTTAGCGTATAATAATTTTATTGTATCAAAAAACATTTTGTGATTCTTAATAGGGACTAACCTTCCCACTATACCGATCAGCAAAACATCGCTGCCAATGCCAAGCTCCTGCCTTAATCTGCCTTCATTTTTATCTGCTTCAAAAAACTTCTCAAGCTCAAAACCAAGCTTGATAACCGCTACCTTGCCTTTAGAAATAATATTATACCTCACGGAAACATCATTTTCCACTGAATTACTTACAACCACAACCTTGTCCGTAAATCTACCTAAAAAGCGCTCTATGGCAATAAATACCTTTGTCGCTAAACCACTGAAATAACCATCAAAGATATGTCCATGAAAAGTATGCACTTTGACAGGCACACCCGCTAAAATCGCCGCCAGTCTACCCAGAGTACCTGCTTTTGCTGTATGCGTATGAACTATATCCGGTTTTTCCCTGCGTATTATTCTGTATACCTTCCATAATGCCTTTAAATCCTTTAAAACATTTATTTCCCTTGTCAGATCATTGACAATAACTGGCTTTACGCAGTGTTCCCTGGCAAAGTACTCCATATCGCCTTCATTAACTCCTACGGTACCGGCCACAAGGCACGTCTTAAAACCAAACTTGTCCAGGCCTGCTGAAAGCAATACGGTATTTATTGCCGGCCCTCCTATATTTAACCTGGCTATTATTCTTACGACTTTTTTCATAATATTTACAATATATTTTCTTTATCTATAAAAATCCTGTGCCAAAGCTCAAGATTCAGCAAGGCCCAGATCTTATCGCCGCTGTTTGACTTATACTGCGACTGGTCATCCAGTATCTTTTTTACATATTCTTTTCTAAAGAAACCTCGCCTGACGCATTTATCGCTCAATAATATTTCGTAGCAATAATTTTTAAGTTCCTTGCGGAACCAGTTGTCAATAGGCACGCCAAAACCCATTTTTCCGCGCCGCAGGATTTCATCCGGCAAAATACCGTTTAATGATTTTTTCAAAATATACTTAAGGACCCCTCTTTTTATTTTCAGACCTGACGGCACAGAGGCGCAAAATTCCATAAATTTGTGGTCTAAAAACGGGGATCTGGCTTCAAGTGAATTCGCCATTGAAGCAATATCCATCTTGACCAAAAGGTCTTCAGGAAGATAACTGTTAATATCGGCATAAAGCAGGGAATCCACCACTTCCAGGCCTGCGCATGCCTCAAACAAGCCGTTCATATAGGAAAAAGGCGGATTTTCATGTTGAAGCATCTTTTTGAAACTATCTGTATATAAAAATTCCTTTTCCCTGTCCCTGAAAATTATAATCCAGTTATAATATCTTTCTCTTGTCGGCTGGGAAGCGACTGAGGCAAACCTTATAATTTTTGAAAAAAGACGGTTGCTTCTCATCGTATTATTCAGGCCATTACGAAAGGCAAAAGCCATTGCCTTGCTTATCCCGTGAGGCACTTTTTCAGAAACCCTGGTTGCCATATACCTTATATAACCGGCGAAATTTTCATCCCCGCCGTCACCGTTCAAGGCAACGGTAACATCCTGCCTTGTCATTTTCGCGACGTAAAAAGAAGGCAAAGCTGACGAATCAGCGTAAGGTTCATTATAATGCCATATCAGTTTCGGCAGTATATGCATGGCGTCTGGTTTTACTATATATTCACGGTGGTCAGTGCCAAACGCCTTGGCAACTATTCTGGCGAAAGAAAGCTCGCTATGGCTGGCTTCTTCAAACCCTACCGAGAATGTCTTAACCGGTTTTGACATATTCCTTGCCATCATGGCCACAACAGCGCTTGAATCTATGCCGCCGCTTAAAAAAGCGCCCAAAGGCACATCGCTTATAAGCCTTACCTTAACTGCTTCCTCAAGGTGCACCAACACCTGCGCTGCGCATTCCTTTTCATCAAGCACTGTTTTTTTAGAAAAATCCAACTGCCAGTACCTCTTTATTTCAATATTTCCTTTTTGATATAACAAATAATGGGCAGGCTGAAGTTTTTTTATGCCTTTAAACATTGTGCATGGCGAAGGTGTGTAACCATAAGTAAGGTAATATGGTATCATGCGCAAATCCACATCTGCTTTCACATCGGGATCCTGTAAAATAGATTTCATTTCAGAGGCAAACAGAAAACTTCCGTTTACATTTGCGTAACATAAGGGTTTTTTCCCTACCCTATCCCTGGCCAGAAATAACGATTTTCTTTTTTCATCCCACAAAGCAAATGCAAACATGCCGCGCAAATCTTTAAGACAGTCAACGCCTTTCTCTTCGTAAAGATGAAGGATTACCTCTGTGTCTGTATGCGATTTAAATTTATGCCCCTTAGCTTCAAGGCCTTTTCGCAGCTCAATAAAATTATATATTTCGCCGTTCAGGACCAGCCATAAAGTATTGTCTTCGTTGCTCATCGGCTGACGGCCGGCAGGCGATAAATCAATTATGCTCAGGCGGCTATGGCCCAGGCCTACTGCCCCGTTTATATAAATCCCCGAATCATCGGGGCCTCTATGCTTGAGCACGCCGCACATTGACCGTATAAGGCCTTCCGTCACTGGGCTCGCCGGGTTATTTATATTTATTTTGCCGCATATACCGCACATTTTATGAACTCTTTTTTTGCGCTATTACAATAATATTGGGGGCGAAAAAACCTATATTTCCGATACGCAATATGCGTTCCAGCAATGAAAACCAGTAAAATACATTCCTTAGCATATAATTCTTGGCATCCATAGGCCACGGGCTTGGATACTGGTAATAATGGCCCACATATTTATGCCACGCCGGAAGCTGAATAGGCCTGCCGATATATATTTTCTTCAATTTAAAGCCGCACTCCCCCAGCATTTTTTTCAGTGTATTGTGCGTAAAATGCGTCACATGCTCATATGAATCGAATATATCGTAGTCCTTTGTTTTTCCGGTTGCCTTTGCCAGCCAGAATTTTAAAATATTATATTTCCCATTCGGCACCTTTATAAATAGTATACCGTCATTTTTTAACACCTTTTTTACATCCGCCAGCATTTTTTTTGGCTCTGATATATGTTCAAAAACATCAGTCATTGTAACTACATCAAAATGTTCATCTTTAAATCCAGCCTCATGCAAATAACATGTTTTAACATCCAGGCCAAAATACTTGCGCGCCATAGCGGAAAGCGCAGGCGACGGGTCAACTCCGGAAACGTTCCATTTCCTGCCGCGCGTATTTCTTAAAAACATGCCCATATTTGTGCCTATATCCAGAAAATTGCCCGAGGGCTTAATTTTTTCTATTTCCCTTAAATCAGTCAGGTAATTCGGATCCCTGTGGCTTTTCGCCTTGCCTTCAAATATCAGCCTGGCTTCAGCAAAATATTTATTTTCATCGCCCCAGTAATTTTTTTCAGGCTCTTTAACCATCGGATTGGTATAGATAAGCTTGCAATCATTGCATACGGCAACACCTATCGCGCCTCTTTCGCTGCAAACTTTGGAATGGTTTGCGCTGCCGCAGAGAGGGCATTTCCTTTCAATGACCTCATCCACGCTGTAAATCTCTTTTTGCTTTCCGCCTCTTTCATAATCCATGGCTTGAAACCTCCAAAGCTATTTTATCATTACATAACAGATAATTACAAGGATTACCGTCTGTTGTAATGTTTTTCATATTTTTGAGCGTTCCATTTTTTTCATCAATATAGAAATACGAATAACCCTTACCCTTTAATATCTGCTCAACGTTAACGGCAACCCCGCTGTTTAATATCTCCATTAGCATTGTTGGCTGCATCTGGCCCAGGTAATCCTCTATGCCTTTTAAAACCTCGGGCTCATGCATTTCAACATCTATTTTCATTAAATCTATTTTGGATATGCCTTTCTGCTTAATATATGTAGAAAGCCTGGCAACCTGAATTTCGGACTCAACAACATCTGTACCGGCAGGCATCATATTTTTATTTACTGTTACAGAATATACATGATCCGCGTTACTGTCGTATATAACCGCTTTCCCGTCGTAGCTGGACAGCGCCAGCTCTTCGCAGGTAATGTCATAATTATTCAACCGGCAATTCATTTTCAGCCTTTGACAAACCCTTTTTATCGGCTCAAACGCGTAGATTTTAGATGCGGGATTAACAGTCTTGGCAACCAAGGAATACATCCCTGTATTTGCCCCCACATCCAGGATACAATTTGATATCCTGGACAAAGCTATCCACAACTTTATTGATTCTTTTTCCCAGTTTCCGCTAAGCCCTGACCAAAAAATATCATTCTCAATCTGATAGCCAAAATGGTGTACTTTAAAACTTTTTCCATCCAGGCCAACCTTAAACGTGCCTTTAAAATGCAAATGCCTGTAAACAGATTCTGGCGGCTTATAAAAAATTTTGAGCAGCGAAAACAACTGTTTTTTAAAAGGCATAATGTTATAAATAATCTTTACTATTTTTTTCATTTTAATTGATTTTTAAAATCGATAACGCGCTAAGGTATCTTTTTATGTCTTCTAAAGTCCTGATTTTCGATATCCTGCCCGCTATATAAGAAGGCCGTTTATAAAAAGACGCATAGGCCTGTCTTTGAAAAGATTGGAGCTTATTTAAACCGATGTTTCTATTCACATAGGAGGCCACTTTACCTGTAATAAGGTATTTTGAATAATCCGCTTCCAGCGCATCTTCGCCTTTGGCTATCTCGTACAGCCTTGTCCCGGGGTAAGCCTGCGGCAGGTAAAACGTCGCGTAGTCAATACCGCTTGAAAGCGCGAAATCAACGGTATCTTTGACTGTTTCCTCTGTTTCTCCTGGAAAACCCAAAATAAAAAATGCCCTTACTTCCATACCGGCTCTCTTTACCATTTTTATGGCTTCGGACGCGGTTTTAACGGTAATACCCTTGCTGATGGCTTTTAGTATATTATCGTTGCCGCTTTCTATACCGAAGTCCACTGACCAGCAGCCCGCGGATTTCATATGCTTCAGCATATTGACAGTAATCGTGTTGACCCTGCCGTTACAGCTCCAGAGCAACCCGTATCTTTTGATTTCATCGCAGAAATCAATTGTTGTTTTTTCATTCATCGTAAAAACATCGTCCCAAATCCTTAATTCCTTTGTTTTGAATTTTTTTGCCAGCCTGTCCACCTCATGCATTACGTTTTCTATGGACCTTGATTTCACAGAAGGCCCGAAAGCCCCGCGGTCGCAGAATATACACGAATACGGACAACCCCTTGCCGTCAATATGGACCTTACAGGCGTTCTTTTATAACTTGAAGGCGTCCTTTTATATTTGGATAAAGGCAGATATTCCAACGCTGGAAAAGGCAGCGTATCTATGTCCTTCATAAGCTTTCTTGGTGAATTTATATGGCATTTGCCGTCGGGGCTTTTCCAGAGTGTCCCGTCAATGTTATCTGTATTTCTTTTTTCAATAATCGCCCTCACCAAGTCCAAAAATGTGTGTTCGCCTTCGCCGTAAACTGCAAAATTAAAAAGATTGCTGTCATTAAGCAGATATTCGCCCAGGCCAGCATTCACCATACTGTTTACATGCGGCCCTCCTATAACTGTTATCGCGTCAGGCTGTATCTCTTTAATTAATGATAAATTTTTCTTTGTCGTATACCAGTCAGGCGTATATGTACTTATCCCAATAATATCATATTTTTCCTTCAACAGAAATGCGCTGAAAGCAGCACTGTCATACCCCTCCGCGAGACAGTCCAGCACCTCAACATTATAGCCGGCCTGTATTAAGACCGCCGCTAAATAAGCGATGCCTAAAGGCTCTGAAACAGTAAATATTTCATCAATGGCCTTTATTGAGGACGGATTATATTCTCTTGTCGTTGTACAAAGTAGTATCTTCAATTTTACCTGAAAGTTTTATAAATTAAAAACATCCAAAAACAGCCTCCAGAAGAACAAATATGCCTTTCTGTAAGTAGGCAACTTGGAAACGCCCCATTTTCTTTCATATTCATGAGTAGCTACCTCTGCAACCCTGTATTTCTTCTTAAGGCACTGCACTATCATGTGCTGTTCAACATCAAAATTATTAGCCCTTAATTCAAGTTTCAATCCGACATCTCTTTTTACAGCCCTAAACCCGTTCAGGCATTCAGTGAGATTTACCTTCCATAGATAATTGATAATCAAGGTTAAAAGCCCCCCGCCAACGCTGCGCAAATACGTATCAATATCGCCTTTCCATTCATCGCTTCCGCCCTTGTGCCTTGAGCCTATCACCAAATCCGCCTCATTTTTCACTATTGGCTCTATCAACGCCGGAATCTACGACGGATCATGGGAGCCGTCGGCATCCATAAAAACAACTATATCCATTGCTGCTTCTTTTATGCCGACTTTATACGCATCCCCCTTGCCTTTTTTATTGTCAGAAACAACTTTGGCCCCCGCAGAAGAAGCGCATTGGGAAGTTTTATCGCTTGAATGCCCGTCTACCACTATAATCTCGTCAGCAAAATTTTTTGCTGATTCTACCAGACGGGATATGCCGCCTTCTTCATTTTTAGCCGGTATTACCAATGAAACAGTCATAAGCGCCCGCACCTGGATCTATTAAAAAATATAACAGCTCCTATTCCCAGAAGAAACCAAAAATGCCGCATGGTCAATATATCAACGCTGAAACCGGCTATCAAAAAAGCTATTACGCCTAACGCGATAATCCTGGCATCTCTTTTAAAAAAGGCATTTTTTATATTAAGCCATAGAAATAACAATGTGGCAAATAACCCCAATATGCCTGTTTCTGACGCCCACCCCAGATATGTGGAATGTGGATCTTTTGTCTTCCATTCAATATTATCGGGGTCAGGCAGCACCTTTTTGGCTTTATCCCAATCCACATAATTAACAAGATTATAATTATACCTGCCAAGGCCCACGCCGACAACAGGATGGTCTTTCCACATCTTTAAAGCCGCCTCCGATAAAATCAGATATTCTGATTTTTGTGTATTTATTTTAAACGGCTTAAACTCTACCGGAAACACCCAGACAGCCAAGGTCATAAAAGATAATACAAGAAAAATACAGGCTAAAAATAACGCCGGTATCTTCAGCAAAATATATTTTTTCCCCGGATATAAAATAAATAAGCTCGAGGCGGCTAATAAAAATACGGGCCCGAGGATCCTGCTTTTAGTCAGCAAGGCTGTAAATAGATGCAGCGATAATACAAAAATATAAAAACCATAATCCTTGGCCCGCGCCATCCTGCTTTTTATTATCATAAAAATAAACGTTATGCTTGTTATAAAATATGCGGCAAACATATTAGGATTTTTAAGCGTAGAGCTTGCCCTGAGATAAAATTGCGCCTGATGGGGAATGCTTGATATTTTGTCAACAGACTGTATTTGCGGCGTCAGGATATTCAAAGAACCTGAAAATAAACCTGCTATATAGCCCAAAATCCCTATGACGCACACGACGCTGCTTACCAACACCCACACACGGATACACCTGCACAGATATTCATCTTCTTTTATTAATAATACGGCGGAAAAATACAGCGCTACTAAATACACTGTTGCCGCGTATTCTATAATTTCCCTGGAATCAAACCCGTTAAAAACCAAGGAAATAAAAAATGAGAACAATAAAAAAGCCGCGGGCAGCAAAAACGGCACGCTCATTTTATCTTTTGCTTTTATGTGTTCGTATATAAAAAATAACAAAAATACGACAAATAATACATCGCAATATTGTATCTTGCTCCCGATAAAAGGCAGTTCAGGGACCTTCATGACAGGCAGCAATATAATATAGAATAAAAACAGTATTTTACTGATTTTCATTTGATTAAAACCTCATTATCAAATATAACCTTTCACCAGGTAATAGGCTATGCCTAAATATTCATGCATAATGGCTTTTATCTGCTCCAGCCTTACACCTCTGGACCTGTCATAAAACTGGCTGTTACTGACAGGGGCATACACCACCCTGACACCGCGGCCTGATTTATCAAATACCGCCTTTGCCCTTCTCATATTATAAGGCGACGTGACAAGTAAAACGGTTTTATAGTTATTCTTGTTCAGGATATTTTTTGAAAATATAACGTTTTCATAAGTGCTGTTTGCCTTTTCCTCTAAAATAATATCCTCTGCCGGCACACCCATAGAGAGAGCGAAAAGTTTCATGTTCTGGGCATCGTTGTATATATACGTGTATCCTGATGAAAATATCAACTTATTCGCGTACCCTTTGTTGCGCAATTCAACGGCATATCTGGCCCTCTCAATAGTACTCTTACCGGGGCTACCTGTTTCTCCGACCCCGCCTCCAAATACCACTATCGCGTCAGCCTTTTGCGGCATTTCAGAAATTCTTAAAGGGCTTGCCAAAAACCAGATAAAGGGCGTTGTAAACAGTAAAAAATAAACCAGCGCGCAAACAGCGCCGAAACGAAATACCTTTCTTCTGGCAACCCTGTAAAAATTAACCAGGTTTTCCTTCCACATGGCTTCCATATCCGTTGTTTTTCTCTCAATTTCAGCCTCTATCAAACTACTCATATTCTCTATGCGCGCCGCCCAGCTGTTCTGGCTGGCAACTTCTATTCTAACCCCTGCTAAAGAATCTTTATTTTCATTAACCGTTTGCGTAAGATATTTATCAAATTTCGCGCTGTCATCTGCTACATACACAACATTATTGTAAGTCCTGTTAAACGATATAACCTCAGGCAGGGATGTGGATACAACCGCCTTACCCATTGCCAAATATTCATTTAATTTTGTCGGATAGACGTTTTTCGTATAATCAGTGATAGCGTACGGGATAATGCATGTATCAAAATATTTGATGAATAGCGGCAGTTTCTGGTGGTCTTTTTTGCCCAGGAAATAAACATTCTTGAAAAGCGAAAACAGGGTTATATCAGTCTGCACAGGCCCTATAAAAACAAAAGAATATTCCGGGTGCGCCTCTGCCAGGCCTTTCACCAGGCGCTGGTCGATCCATTTGTGCACACCGCCTATATAGCCGACTATCGGCTTTTTAATACCAACCAGCTCCTCCGGCATCGGATCCTGCCCAAACAGGGCCTTCTGGAACTTGTCAAAATTTACGGCAAAAGGGAAACTATACACCTTGCTGTTATATTTAGAACAGTAGTTGTACAATTCCGCAGAGGTCACAAAAACCAAATCCGCTTTTTTTAACAATCTCTCTTCTGAGCGCTTTATCTTTTTAGCTGAAGCTGAACTGACGGCAAAACTATCAATACAATAATAAATAAATATTTTTTTCTTCAGATTATCCGCTATATCAAGACTTAAAGGGGTCGGCAAAAATGTCCATACGACAGGATCGCTGAAATTCATCGCCTTCATCCACTTTTCCAATGCGGAAAGGATTAAACGCCTGTTTATCCATCTTACAGCCCTGAGATAAGGAAACGGAAAAACCAACGGCGAAAATATATACAGGTTATGCGCCTCCTTATTTATACCCCTTGTCCCTTTAAACCAATTCTTAACCCTGTTTCTAATCCTGGAAAAATCTTTTATGCCCGGGGCCCTTACACCTGTATTTTCAATAAAAAGGACTCTATTGCCGTTTTTAGCAAGGTTGCTCATTATTTCCTGGTGCCCCTGCCATATAAAATCCCAATCTATGCTGGATATGCAGATAATGTCTTTATTTTTTAGCATTTTTTAATATACCTATATATTTTTTTGCGTTAATCTCTGCTGAAAACATTTCCTCAACTGTTTTCCTGCCTGCAAGCCCGGTCGTCCTTCGCAAAGGCACATCCTCTATCAGCCTGGATAGTTTTTCAAACCACTGATCTTCTGTGGCAGCCAAAAAACCATTTTTCTCGTCTGAAATGAATTCATTGATCATCCCTACCGGAGAAGCTACGACAGGAACGCCTACTGACATATACTGAATGGCCTTAAAACCCGCCTTACCGTACGCCCACTGATTATCTATTAACGGATATATGCCTATGTCTATACTTTGAAAATCTTCGGCTTCTTTTTCCAGGCTCCAATCGTAATTTTCAACTTTTACGCCAGGTACAGAGATATTTTGCTTTGCCCCTACAATCTTCAGAATAAAATCATATTTTGCGCTCAGCCTTTCCATAACATTGAATATTATTTTCAGGTAAAAAGCTGTTGTTGGCGAACCTATCCAGCCTATGGTTAAGCGCTCTGATTTTTTTTCGGATACAAAAAACTTTTTAGTGTCTATTGGCGTAGGCAATATGTGAACCGAATTGTTAAATTTCCTTGCGTATTCCTCCAGAAACCTGTTGGCAACTATAACCACTGAAGACATTTTTATAATTGCCCTGGTCTTAGATGGAAATTTCAAAAACCTGTAAAACCTGTTAACAGGGTTATAGTTCGGCAGAAAAATTGCATCGTCAAAATCAAAAATTATCGGCTTTCCCAACAAATGCATAATCCATTCAAAAACAGGCGGTCCGAACGGGCAGGCTTCACGGTGTATAAATACAACGTCATACCTGTGCGCCCTGATAATATCCAAAAAACGTATCAAGATAGCTTTTATAAAATAATCTGTCTTTTTGCAAAAATTGCCCTTTACGTAAAGTATTCCATAAAATTTGTCAAAAGCAAACGGGCTGATATCATAATCTATATTTTCCGCTTTTAAATACGGAAAATACTGCTCCACCCTGAATCTATTGCTCGGGCCTTTTGAGGAATATGGCACTATAAATAATACTTTCATTTTGTGAGCTCGCTGTATATCCTGCGATAACTATCTGCGCCCATTTCCAGCGACAGATACTTCCGGGCTACTGCGCGGCACCTGCCTGCAAGGGTTTTACCTTCCTGCAACAATTCAAATAATTCTTTAATCTTATCCATGTATTCATTTTTATTGAAGTCTTTGATTACCACCCCTACGCGATTATCCCTGACCAGCTCCTCTGTATCTCCGATTCCGGAATTTATAATAACAGGCTTTCCGCAGGCTAAAAATTCGCCAAGCTTAATAGGGGATGACCCAAATTTTTTATACGGATTTATAAAAAATATGCCTGCGTCTGCGCAATTCAGTAAAACCGGTATCTCCTCATATAAGGGATGGATAAAATAGGCCTTTTGGCTGTCTATACTGATTTTCTTTTTGTTTAACACCTCTATATCATCCTGCGTCAAAATCAAAAATTTTAAATTCTGATTTTTGCCGGATGCGCATTCAAAAAAATCCATCATTTCTTTTATTAAATAAAAAGTGCCCAGCTTGCCGGGATAGATAAACAGCATATCTGCCGTTATACCGTATTTTTTAAGCGCATCTTTCTTACGGATGTCGCTATAATCCCCGAATCTTTCCATATCAACGCAGCACGGTATAACAGATATGGAGATATTTTTGTCTTTAAAGTATCCTGTATCAGCGATACTGCTTCTGTGCTTTTCTGTCAGAACCACCACTGCATCGGTTTTACTGAACAGTTTTTTTTCTGCGGCCTTGACAAGGTTAAAAAACACCCCGGCTTCCTTCCACAGCCCGCCGCCTACGTATTCTTCTGCCAGGAGCCCCCTTGTGTCAAATATAAACTTAAACCCTAATATGCGCGGCAGAAATAAGGCTATAACTCCAGGCGTCACGCCCCTTACATGGATAATCCCGAACCTATGCCTGGCCGCTAGATATAAAGATACAAAAAAACCTGTTATTACGTCAAAAAAAGTGGATATTTTATCGGGATACTTGTGGTAAACAAGCCATTTCCAGGTAATCCCGTAATTTTTCAGCTCATCGCCTATACGTTTCAGCTCTCCAGGCGTATATTTCTCCAGGTCTTTCTTCTTTTCAAACGTCAGCAGGACAAATTTATACCCGTCTTTTGAAAGTATTTTAAGATAGGGCGTAACCTGTGATGGCAAAATACTTTCCAGCAGGCCGTTATAAGAAATGTAAAGGACCTTTTTATTCATGTAACGACCTGTATAAATCCCGCACTAATTTTATTGCTACGCCGCGAAACTGCGTAGCAAGCATTTTAAAAAGCCTTATTGGATTATTAAGATTATACTTGATGAAATAAAACAGGTTTATAGGCAGCACGGTTGATATCCTTGCTTTCATATACAGCCTTTCGAATCTTTTATGAGGCATGTCGGCATAATTAAAATTGAAGCCCTCAGGATCTCCTATGACGTCCCAGCTTGGAACCTGCATGCTTTTTTCCTTTAGCATCTTATAAACCGAAGTCCCGGGCAAAGGCATAAACAGATTAAGGCTTATTGTGTTAGGGCGGACTTTCCATAAAAATTTTAACGTTTTATTGAAGTCTTCTTCTGTCTCCCCGGGGTAACCCGTAATAATATTGCCCTGAAATCTTAAGCCTGAGCTTCTGGTAATCCTAGCTGCCTGTATATTTTTCTCAACCTTAACATTTTTTCCCATTAGATCCAGTATTCTCTGCGATCCGGATTCAAAGCCGTATTCAACCTGCACGCATCCGGAATCCTTCATCATATCCAGCAATTCCCTGTCAACAATATTAGTCCTTAACTGGGCAAACCATTTGATCTTTTTATTAAACTTGTTCTCCTTGAACAGCTCCATAAATTTTTGCGCGCGCGCCTTATCACTCAGAAACATATCCTCCGCAAAATAAAGGCCTTCTATGGCATACATATCTATAAGCGTTCTTATTTCCTGCATAACGCGCTGGGGTGAATGAAAACGGACTTTTCTGCCGTAAAATAAAGGCCCTGCGCAGAAATTGCACTGGTAAGGGCACCCCCTGGCAGTAAATATGGATGTAGAGCGCAGGTTAAGGTTTCTGCTTATATACCTGCTTGGCCTGGTATAAAACTTCATATCCAATAAATGCCTTGCAGGCAAAGGCAGAGAATCCATGTCCTGAAATAGCGGCCTGTCTGCGTTACTGAATATCTGCCCTTTATCTCTGTAGGTTAACCCCGATATCAGATCAAAAGGCATGCCGCTTGCCAGATCAAGCATTGTAAATTCGCCTTCGCCTCTTACAACCCCATCAATATAATCGCAATCCTTCAATGTTGATTCAGGCTCTGCTGTAACATGCGGCCCGCCTGTAATTACTATTCTTTTCGGGTTATGCGATTTTACTATTTTGGCAACATAAAAAACATCCGATATTGTAGGAGTCGTGCCGCCTATACCAACAATATCCGAATTGATGCTTTCTATGGCTGCCTCTGTCTCTCTGTCAGCCCTGTCAAAATCCATGCTGTTTTTTCTAAGCAAGGCGTCTCTGTCAATTATATTGACCTTATGGCCGTTTTTTTCCAGGACTGCCGCAATATAAGCAATGCCCAAAGGCGGCCAGTACTGCTTATTTTCATCTATAAGGCTTCTTGACCTTGATAATAAAGGGTATATTAAAGATACATTCATTAAGGCGTTTTCTCTTTTCCTGTTTTAAAACTTAACCCTGCCCCTATTAATATAAAAATAAAGGGCAGGACCATTGACCTGTGCCTGAATAAAGTCCCTACGTTGCCTTCTATAAAAGCAAAAATCAGCATCATCACAAATATGTATGCAATTATTGCCCCGCCTTCTTTCATCTTATACTTCATAATAAAATACCATCCTGAAAACATGGCAGGCAGTAAAATATAATATAACAGCATTTCCGGCATAGCCATTATTTGAATCATGCTCGAGATCTCCCACGGAAAAGGAGCCAGCCATGCTATCAACAGCGCTATTGGTAAAAATACTCCCACATCCGCCGGATTTGTAAATTTCCAATTTTCAAGAAAAGCTGATCCGCCGTATGCCCTGTAACTGCGCATCTCAGATATCCAATCCAGCATCGAAAGGCTGCCAAAAGGCAGTATCTTTAGCAGGTACGCTTTCAGCACTGTAAAAAACATAAAAATTAGGAACAAAACCAGAATTATAAAAAATATGAATTCCGCCTTTCTGGTTTTCCACAGTGACAGTAAAAAAGACAGCGGAATTGAAATCGCGAAAAACGCAAAAAATAACAGCGATCTGAATTCCTTTACGGCAAAGCTAAACGCTATAAACAAGGCAATCAGGTAAAATCTGAACTGTATTTTTAACTGCAGCGCGCTCCATATTAAAACAACAATCAAAAATACGGAGATGGGTTCTTTAAGATTTTGCACAGACCAGAAAAATAAGGACGGCCAAAATGCCGTTAAAACAGAGGCATACCTTGCGGCCTTTTTGCTGAAAACCTGCTCTGTTATGAAAAACACAATTACAGCCGTAAGGGAACCTGCCAAACAGTTGATAAGTATCAAAGACATGGGATTCACGCCTGCAAAATAGTAAACTATGGCATTCCAGAAATCATAACTGCCCACTGTTCCGCTGGCATTAGAAATATCGCTTATTAAATAATTACTGATATAGTCAATATCGTGTATTCCTATTAACCACATCCGCAGTATTTTGTAACCATTCTCGGCATAGGGCTGGCCGTCGCCTAATAAACCGTTTCCGTTTAATAAAAAAACAAAATTATACAATAAAAAAGCTGCTATTATTCTGGTTAAAAATGCCATGATAAAAACGCCTGACAAAAAAATGTAATCTTTCAATTTTTCCTGTTTATGCATGGATAAAAATACGCCTATAAAAAATCCAAAAATTATAATAAAAACAGGGAAAATATAAGGCCACGGCAAACACATTAAAGCAGCCGATATCACGGCAATAATAAGGAAAACAAGATTTTTATTCATTTTTCTAGAAATATCTGTGTTTTATAAAATCTAAATAACAAGCCAAGTAATCAAATTTTTCACTACAATAAAGGCATGGCTGACCAATTTTTTTGAACCGCTTATTAATAATATCGTCCATTATTTGGCGCCTTTTTTCGGATTTCCACAGATCGTAAATTGAATTCTTTAATACATTTCCGTATGTCAATCTTGTGTTATAATCCAAACAGCAGATATAAACATCACCTTCTGTTGATATAAACATCTTGTCAAAAAAGGCCTCCCCAAGAATACCTGAAGGGCAGCTTATGCGCCTCTTTTCTTTTGCCTGGTTGTTCCAGCTGTAAAACCATATGATTTCGTCGATACAATCATAGGCCGATAGAAAATCCTTCCAATATTGAATAACCTGAGGGGAATCGTACGGCGCGTTAATTTTTTTATTTTTTCTTAAATTCATATATCTTTTCGGAGAAAGTATTTCTATGCATACCTGGCAGCTGCTGCCTGCTTTATTCCTTGCAGATATAAAATCGTGCAGATTTACCTTTACCTTGTTGAAATTAAGCCCGGGCTTACTGTGCCTGTATGTCTCTTCTGAGGCGCCGTCTATATTCAGGGTCAGCTTTGACAGGTTGTGCTTAATCAGGAATTCTGAAACATCCCTGTCTACATTCATCATATTGGTATAAAGCACAAGCTTTGCCAAAGGCAGCCTCTCGCGCGTATATTCAATAATATTTTTAAAATCCGGGTTTAGCAGCGCGTCCCCGTTTTCTCCGAAATTAATGCTGCCTGAAAATTCGTGGCCTGCCAACTCATCAACCACCTTCTTTACAACTCTCATTGGCATAAATCTTTCCTTACCTGATAAATCTTTTTTATACGGCACAGGGCAAAAAATGCAGTTAGCCTGGCATTCCCTGCTAAGCATGAAACCGATAAACTTAAACGGCAGATTCATCTTCCTGTTGTATATGCGCTTATTTGACAGCATTAATGCCGGCTCCCATGACTTGGCGATACTTTTAATAACATGGTATTTTTTACTGCCCTTCAGCTCGCATTCATAAAACTTCATAAATTGACTGATAATCCTGGCCGGGTTTAAAATGTTTATGCCTGCTGCTGAAAAAATCAAAATCAAAGGCATAATCGGAACCTGGTACCTCACCTCTCCAAAAAATATCGTATGTATGCCCGCAACATAAAAAATAGGCAAAAGAACAGGAAGCAGGGTCTTCAGCTTGGCGCGCGATACAAACATCCCCACACCTGCCAGCGCCAGCAAAAACAGGCTTATAATCAAAAGCAGAATCTTTACTGCCAATACCCCAAACTCTTTTTTTGAAATTACTCCGGCAAAACTGTCCCTGGTCATATAAAATGCGCTTGAATAGCTGCCTATTAAAAACCTGCCCAGATGTTCCGCGCACAATCGCATATATATAAAAGGGTGTTGGCTTACATTTCTTAACCCCTCTTTAAAAAGCGCCTTATCCAAAAATATATGGGATTCGGCTTTATTTAGGTCTAAATCCTTTACCAGGCTTTTAACCGGTTCATATTCTGACAGATTATCCCATTCCAGAAAACGGGCAGGATGGGAATCTTTCCAAAAAGTGCTGCCTGTGCCTGTAGCCACAGGCACAACTGATTTAAATCTGAAGTGGTTACGCATTGTCCAGGGAAAGATAACCAAAACCGCAGCTATGGCGGCTATTAAACTATACAGGCCTATCTTTTTCTTATAACGGTAAGCCAGCGCCAAAAGAAAAGGAAAAATAACTACCAACAGCAGCATTTCCTGGCGGCACAAAACCAGCAGCCCGAGAAATATGCCGAACAAAATGTAAAAAATCAACGCATCTTTGCGCAAAGCAGTAACCAGAAAATAAAGCGCTGTTAAAACCAGAAAACCGGAGATTGTTTCGGTTAAAATAAGGCCGCTGTAAAAAATGAGCGCCGGGTGCAAAACCGATAACACCGATGCGCGCAATGCGATTTTATGATCTATTAACTGCTTCGTTATTACATATATCAAAATACAGCAGAAAGCGCCTATAATCGCCTGAAAAATCCTTATAATAAGATAGTTATGACCGAAGGAATAATAAAAAAAAGCCAACGTAAACGGGTACAGCGGCGGCCTGTGCGCAGTCAAAGACCCGTCCGGATGGGAAAAACCCTTTCCGTCGGCAATCTGGCTAGCCAGATTATCATAATCTATGGCATCGGTTGTTATGGGAACCTGGGGCAGATATATTACATACCCAAGGCGCAGTATCAACGCCGCTAAAAATATTAAAAATAAAAGATTTCTGGGTTTAATGTTTGACATATTTCCTTTTATTACTTGCAACAACCAGAATATTGGCTGATAAAATATCCCGTAAAAACGGAATTTTCAAGATCGCGGACTCAAAAGAAACCCGCAAAAAATTCAATCTGCTGATAAACCTGTTGCCGAAAGGAAGATAAAATTCGTCATTTTTGTAAAAAAAGTTTATTTTGCGAAACCCGATATCCCGGCACAATTTTCTTGCTTGAAAAGGCGTAATCTCGCCGATATGGCTTGCGGTCAAAAAAACAGTTTCCATAGATACTTTGTCATTAAAAAATATCTTCCTTAATGCCTCGTTAAGCTTCTGATTTATAACAAAAATTTTATTCGGCGTGTATGCTACAAATACCCCTGCCTGCTTTAATACATAACCAATTCCCTGCCTTATGCTTTTCTTCTGATTTTTGGTCAAATGCTCTAAAAAATCGGCTGATATAATTTTATCAAAAGAACCTTCCCTGAAAGGCAATGACGCGGCATCGGCGCATACAAAATACCTGCGCCCGTTTGAACTATCCGGAAATTGTTGATTTATTTTTTTTGCCACCTTAAGCGACTCCAGCGAATAATCAAGCCCTATACATAAACCGGTATGCTTTGCGCAGTTAAAAGTAAACGTCCCTATGCCGCACCCTAAGTCCAGAACGCGCTCTCCTTTTTTAAGGACTGCGGCAGCGAGAATCCTGTCTACCCTGTGCCTGGAACATTCTCCGTCAGATGCATAATAATCAGCTATTTGTTTTTCTATAGGTATACACAAAGCCACTTTATCATGAAATGTCTTGTTAAAAATATCAGCAGGTATAGTATCGCGCCTATCATACAGATCTTTCAACATCCAGGCTATATCCTTATTTGTCTGCATTTTTGTCCTTAAGACCTATCAGGCTTATAAAAAACGACGCCATCACTACCTGTATGCCAAACACCATCAATATAAAGCTGGATAGAAAAAGCTTGGCATCGGCATATTCATATGCCTTGCTAAAATTCAAGCCTATCCCTGCCGCAAACAACAGAAAACCCAGCAGGATTCCCTGCTCTAATTTACAATATCTGTAAAACCGCTTAAAAAACGCTGTCTTAAGCGTATAGCCCTCTGTAAAGGAATATTCGCTGGCAAAAAGCCATAAAATCAATATCTGAAATCCCAAAATTATCCCCAGGCCACCCAGGCTTATCAATTTAAAATTGTCGCTTAACCCAAAAATGGAAACGCCTAAAATAAAAAGCGCCAACCCAGGCAGCAAAAAAAGATAATTGGGACAGAATAAAAGTATAAACCTCAAGCTGCGCCACCCGTCAAGAAAAGTCCTTAGCTTGGATTCGCCCTGCCTGGCATCCAGGGTAATGGGTATTTCCGCGCGTTTTAAATTAAGTAAAGATGACTTTATGACCAGCTCCAGGCAAAATTCCATACCTCTGCTTAAGGGATTAATTTTTTTATAAGCCTCTTTTGTAAACGCCTTAAAACCGCAATATACATCGGAAAAACGCGCTTTAAACACAAAACCTATAAGCCATGTCAGCCCCGGGTTGCCTATATACTGATGCAGCCACGGCATAGCGCCTTTTGCTATATGCCCCTTAAACCGGCTGCCGCTTACAAATTCAAACCCGTTGCGCAGCTTTTCTACGAATTTTCCGATTTCCGAAAAATTATAGGTATCATCAGAATCGCCTATTATTATAAATTTGCCTTTTGCCTCTTCTATACCCTTCAGGTATGCGCTGCCATACCCTTTTATCGGCTGATTAACTATTCTGGCGCCTTCCTTCCTGGCCATCTCAATAGAATTATCGCTTGACCCATTATCAGCAACAATAACCTCTCCGCTGATCCCAAGCTTTTCCAGGGCCTGACTTGCCTTCCTGACGCATATGCCTACGGTTTTCTCTTCATTTAAACACGGCATCACCACCGATACTTCAATGTTATTTTGTTCCATTTTATTTTCCCCTCGCTTGCAGTATTATTGCCAGTTTTTCCCTGATGCGCTGTATAAATCTTCTCATCTCAAGCATCCTGTAAAATTTGCGGTGCATGCTCCTAAGCTGTGCGCGCGAAAGGCGCTCTGATAATATTATGGCTTTTTCAAAGTTTTCCCTGAAATCCATCTTAAGGCGCGACCAGTCCATTTCGTCTGAAACCAGGCCTCTTTTTTTGGCATAATCCCAGATAGGCGTCCCCGGAAATGGTGTCAGCACATAGACATCGGCATAATGCAGCTTATTTTTCTTTATAAAATTATACGTATCCATCATCGCGCGTTTTGTCTCAGTAGGATGGCCTATTACAAAACTGCCCACAACGCGTATGCCGGCGTTATTACACAGCCTGACTGCCCGGCGGTTATTCTCTACGCTCACAGTCGCGCCCTTTAAATATTTCAACGACTCCGGATTGCCTGATTCCAAACCGCAAGTCACAAACTTTATTCCCATTTCTTTAAGTGCTGACACAATGTCCTCAGTAAGCAAGTTTGTCCTTATTGAAGCGCCAAATTCTACTTTTTTATCCAGCCCCTTTGATTTTATAAGCTCTTTGATTTTAAAAACTCTTTTTTTATCCGCAATAAACAAATCATCCATAAAAAATATCTCTTTAACAGGGTAATTTTTAACCAGTTCCTCTATTTCAGAAACAACATATTCTGCGGAAAAAAATCTGACGCGGTTAAAAAAGCGCGTAGAAGCGCAAAATACACAGTCATAAGGGCAGCCGCGCGAACTAAACACATAGGTTGTAGGCCCAATATCCATAAGATCCCTTGCAGGCATAGGCAGATCATCCAGATTATTAATCAAAGGCCTTGAGACAGTTTAAACCAAACGGCCTTTATCCCGGAATATAATACCTTTTACTCCTGATAATACATTAACAGGCAGATCGCGATTCTCAAAATAAAGCTTTACCAGGTCAAAAAATGTTTCCTCGCCTTCCCCGAGAACGCCAACATCTGCTTCTGACGGCAATAAGTGAGGCAGCGAAGAAATATGTATGCCGCCCATAATTACCTTACAGCCTTTTTCTTTTGCCAGACGCGCATGACTCATTGCCAAATTAAAATTCTGCGATATCGTTGATATTCCTACAATATCCGGCTTAAAAGAATCTATCTGGCTTTCAATATCCTCATCTATAATCCTGCACTCTATATTAAGCTGGCCTGCGTTTTTCCTTAAGAAGCTGACGATATAGCCCAACCCAAGCGACGGATATTTGCAGAGCTTCATCTGCTGCTGATAGTCAAATGTATTTATAAATAGAATTTTAATCGGCATCATAATGAATTACCCGGAGCATTCCAGATAAACTTTTTCCAGTTTCCCCGCATTATTTTCCACGCTGAATAAATCAAGCGCGCGGCGGCCGGCTTCTTTTTTCATTTCATTATAATCCGCCGGCCTGTTAAAAATTTTCCTTACCGAATCCGCTATACCCCTGCTATCCCTGCATTTTACGTATACACCTGCCGGGCCCACCACCTCTCTTAACCCATCTATATCTGAAACTACGACTATCTTTTCCATGGCCATTGCCTCAGCCGCAACCACTCCGAATGCCTCATATATAGAAGGAAAAACAAACACATCCGACAATTGAAACAATTTAACTATATCTTCCCTCTCGCCCAGAAGAAAAACATTTTTAGTAAGCCCGTTTTTTGCAATTTCATCCGATAATCTTTGCCTGAGAGGCCCTGCGCCAACGATAAGCAGTTTAAACCGCGCATTTTCCTTGGTCAATATCTTCATGGCCTCAAGCAGGTATATCTGGCCTTTTTGATTGTGAAGCCTGCCGATATTCAATAAAACAAAATCTTCTTTTTCAAGGCCCATGGCCTTACGTTCAGCCTGAATATCCAAAGAAGGATTTATTTTCAGTTCTTTAAAATCAATACTGTTATATAAGACATCTATATCTTTAAGCCCCATGTGTTTTTGATAGTCATCTTTTACCGCTTGAGATACGGCTATAAACCGCCTGTTAAACATCCTGCCGGTATACTTATCTATCAGTTTGCGCGCCTTAAAAGAAAACCTGCCGTTGTCTTCGTATGTATAATCGGGATTATGCAAAGTAGTGATTATCGTCTTAACGCCTGATAAACACCCCGCAATCCTGCCGTAAACATTCGCATAAAA
>PFHB01000065.1 GCA_002783585.1 Candidatus Omnitrophica bacterium CG_4_8_14_3_um_filter_43_15 | reverse complement strand
TTTTTATAATGGGCGCGATAGGTATACCATTGATTTATTCTCACAATCCTTTTGCTATCCCAGGGCTCATTGGCATTGTTATTGCAGCAACTGTCTTATACAGCAATTTTGATAAGATTGTAAAACTAACGCCGCAGGGCTCGGTGCTTTTTGCGCGCGTTGACAGGGCGATCGCCGATGAGACAGCGCTTGCCGGAGAGCTTAAGGAATTTCTCGGAGCAGTTGAGGCCGATGCACTAGGTAAGGAACGGCAAGAAATCATTGATAAATTAATGCAACCGCACGTAATGTCTCCAGTGATTCCTTACGAAGATAGAAAAGTAATAGCTAAAAGGATTGAAGGGTTTCGTTTAAAATTCGGCGCTTCTGAGAAACAGATTTTAGATTTTGCAGAGAAGAATTTTTTTTCAGACATAGCAGTGTATATTTACTTTGCGGGCATTTTAATGATTGGTGTAGGCCTGCAATTTGCTTCTGACTTTTGGCCTGTCTTTTATTCATGTACGGCGCTTGTAGGCATTGGCGCCTTTATTTTATTTGTTGACGGAGCCAGATGGCTCATAAAGAAAACCCCGCAAGGTAAAGCGCTTTTTGAGCGTGTTAACAGGGCTGTATCTCTAGAGGATGGAAAATATCTTGATAGAGAATTTAGGAAATATCTTGCCTCTGCCGGCCCCCATTCGAGGCCAGGCGCGGCAGGCGAGCCGATGAGGCGGGGAGAAGCTGAAAGAAATGTCACGCCGCATATCGTCGCCGCCGCCACAGCAGGTGAACCTTTGGCTGAGGAATTGCGCGAGGCGGCAAAGGATAAAATAGTTGTTATTATAGATAGCGATACCGGCCGAAGAGCAAGGCTGCGGAAATTTTTGATTGAGGCCGCAGGGTTTAGCCGTGAAAACATACATGAATTTGACTTTTTTATCCAAGCGCAGGGCGCTGTAAAAAAAGCGGATTTGGTTATATTTATTAATATAACGTTTGATAGCAGGATTCACGATCTCCAGTCTTCATTTGGGTTATTGGATCGCGACAGCATAATGCAGTTGTCAGGCCCGCAGGCCGCAAGAGACAAAATAGAGGAATGGCTTAAAAAGAAAAAGGCCGAAAAGGAAGCGGTTGGAACGCAGGCGTAATTGTAGTTAAGTTGAGTTCAGAAGGGCACACTTTTTCTGTGGGAACCATGGTCCCCAAAAGTGTGCCCTATGTTTTTTGGGTGAAAAATACTTGCTAATAGCCGCCTAATATGCTAATATTAAGCAATATAATAATATACGGAGGAATTTTCCCTCGTCCCGAGTTGCCAGCGGGGTGGGGACACACCTTTAAGGTGTGTCCCTATAAGCGGCGAAAGACTCGGGATAAAATTTCAACTAGGAAAAGGTGGGAAATTTTAATGGCGCATGAGAATGAATTAATACAACAAAGGCTGCACAAGCTGCAGCAGATTAAAGAAAAAGGGGCTAATCCTTATGTTCAGCAGTTTAAAAAGACATCTGATATAGTAGATGCAGTTAAGGATTTCAAGGATCACGAGACAACAGTCAGTTTAGCAGGCCGGGTTATGTCTGTGCGCTCGCATGGGAAAAGTGTTTTCGCGGATCTGGTTGATTCAACAGGCAAGGCGCAGATTTATATCAAAAAAGACCCGCAGGCAGAAGGTATATTTGAACTTTTTGAGCTTTCGGATATAGGCGATATTATCGGCGTCAAAGGAGAATTATTTAAAACACGCACAGGCGAGCCGACAGTGGCTGTCAAAGAACTTAAAATATTGTCAAAGAATATGCGGCCATTGCCTGAGAAGTGGCATGGTTTAAAGGATGTTGAGACAAGGTTCAGGCAGAGGTATGTTGACCTTTTGATGAATAAAGAGGTCAAGGAAGTGTTTACCCTGCGCAGTAAGGCAGTAAGCAGTATCCGTAAATTTTTAGACGATAAGGGCTATCTTGAAGTTGAGACGCCAATGATGCAGCCGTTGGCAGGGGGCGCTGCCGCCAAGCCTTTTGAAACGCATCACAACGCGCTTGATATGAAGTTATATTTAAGGGTTGCTCCCGAGCTTTATCTTAAACGCCTGCTTGTGGGCGGTTATGAAAAGGTTTACGAGATAAACCGTAATTTCAGGAATGAAGGCATCTCAACCAGGCATAATCCAGAGTTTACCATGCTTGAGGTTTATACCGCGTACGCGGATTATCAGGATGTTATGGCGCTTACTGAAAATATGTTTGCGCACGTGGCGAATTCAGTGCTCGGGACAACGAAGGTCAAATATAAAGACACCGAGATTGATTTGGCTCCGGGTTGGAAAAAGATTTCATTGTATGAGGCGCTTAAAATACATACAGGCATCGAATTTAAAAACGCAAACCTTGAAGATGTTAAAAAATCCGCCGCGCGGCTTGGCATTGAGTTTGATAAGACATATACCTTGTGGGATATTATGGATAAGGTTTTTGAAAAGTCCATTGCTCCTAAACTTATACAGCCGACATTTGTCACGGATTATCCTGTCCAGCTTTGCCCATTGGCAAAAAGAAAACAGGGCGATGAGTCGCTGACCGAGAGGTTTGAATTGTATATCGGCACGCAGGAAGTGGCAAACGCGTATTCCGAACTCAACGACCCCATAGAACAAAGAAAGCGGCTTACCGAGCAGGGCGGCCAGATTGACGAGGATTTTTTAAGGGCGCTTGAATACGCGATGCCTCCGGCAGGAGGCCTTGGCGTCGGGATAGACCGGCTGATAATGCTTTTGGCAGGCAAAGAATCCATAAGAGAAGTTATATTATTTCCGCATTTAAAAGCTGAAACAGAGGGCGTGAAAGATGGACAGCCAGAATAAACCGCTTGCATGGGTTGCGGTGGCGCTTGGCATAGTGATAATAACATTGTTTGTTAGGTCTTATGCGCCTGATCCTGAAGGCATAAATATGCGCGGGCTTATCATATTTTTATATCTTATACCGATAGGATTTTCCATATTTTTTCTGACAGGCATAGAGAGTTTGATAATCGGGATAATTGTCGTTGCAGCAGGCGCATACGCTGTGTGCGGGCCGCATTATACGCTTGGGCCGTTGTTTTCAACAGGCATAATATGGCAGCTTTTTGCATTTTTGATTTTATCTTTCTGGGCAGGCCTTTTATCCAGCCGTCTCAGGAACCAGTCGTTTCAATCAGAGGATTCGCTTGTGCGTATAGAGGACACATCTGCCATGCTTCAGACAGAAAGAGTCCGGCTTCTCACGCAGCAGAAAAAATACGCCGAAGACATTAATTCCCTTAATTCGATGATAATCACGCTTTCTGACCTTGCAAAAGAAATATCCTCAATACTGGACCCGGAAGGGCTTTTAAAACTCGTAATGGGCAAGGCGGTTAAGTTGTTTTCGGCAAAAACCTGCGCTATATTTCATGTAGATACAGCCGCAAACAAACTTTCATACGCTTGTTCCGTAGGTTATTATGCGGATGAGCTTTCAGATTTGAAGCTTACCGCGGATGAAGAATCAGGCATGGCCGGCTGGTGCGCTAAAAACGGCAAATTTATGTCCATGGATGAGATACAGCGCAATCCTCATCTGAGCGATCTTTTAAGGCAGAATAAATTTCCTATTATTTTCTGCCAGCCGATAGTCCAGCACGGCAAGACCCTGGCTGTGATATGCGTGGGTGAAGTTGAGAAAAAATTAGACGAACTTGAGCTTATGCGCTTTGCCTCAACGCTTGCCAATTTAAGCGCCATTGCTATGGAAAACGCCAAATTTGTTGACGGCATGAAAGAACAGGCGATACGCGACGGGCTCACGGGCCTTTATAACCACAGGTATTTTTATGAATTACTTGACGATAAGATGAAAAATGTCAGGAAGGCCGGAACAGCCCTTGCTGTTTTTCTTATAGATATAGATCATTTTAAAAAATTTAACGATACCTACGGCCATCAGCTTGGCGATTTTATATTGCAAAAGACAGCGGCAATCTTAAGCTCCAACGCGCAAAAAACAGATGTTGTTGCCAGATACGGCGGAGAGGAATTTGCGATTGTGTCCATCGGCAATAATACGGATGTAATCGCGAAACTGGCAGAGGGCATAAGGGTTGCTGTTGAGGGGGCTGTTTTTTCCCACGGCAATCTGAAACTTAGCGTTACGATAAGCCTGGGTGTTGCATTTTATGATTTAAAAGCAAATATAGCCGCCAGCGAACTTGTAAAATTTTCAGACCAAGCCCTGTATAAGGCAAAGGAGTCAGGCAGAAATAAGGTTTGTTTTTATAGTTGAAATTTGGAGAAAAAGATATGGAAATGCTTGAATTACTTCAAAGAAGCGTTGAGGCAAAGGCGTCTGACGTATTGATTACCGTAGGCGTGCCGCCGGTTTTAAGGATTACAGGCAAATTACAGAAAATGGAACTTGAAAAACTTTCACCAAAGGATACGCAGAGGATAATCTATTCCATACTTACCGAAAAACAGATAAAGCGCTTAGAGGATATCAGGGAGCTTGATTTTACGTATGATGTGCCGGGCTTAAGCCGTTTCAGGGTTAATGTGCATTTTCAGAGAAACAGCGTAGCAGCCACCATAAGGACAATACCCAGGATGGTGCCGAGCTTTAAAGACCTGAATCTGCCGCCGGCATTGCTTGATTTCTGCAAGCTTGAGCGCGGTTTTGTGCTTGTCACAGGCAGGTCTACTTCAGGCAAATCCACGACGCTTGCAACCATGATAGACCATATAAACAATGAGAAGAAGCGTCATATTATTACAGTCGAGGACCCCATAGAATTTCTGCATACGCATAAGGAAAGCGTTGTTGAGCAGAGGGAGGTTGGCACTGACACAGCGACGTTCGCCGCGGCCTTGAAATATTCCCTGCGGCAGAATCCCGATGTTGTATTAATAGGCGAGATGCGCGACCTTGAGACAATCGCGGCCGCTGTTACAGCAGCTGAAACAGGCCATTTGGTGTTTGCCACTTTGCATACAATAAGCGCTATTCAGACAATAGAGCGCATAATAGATGTTTTTCCTGCGGACCAGCAGGAACAGATACGCTATCAATTGTCCTTTACGCTTGAAGGCATTGTTACGCAGCAGCTTTTGCCTTCGGTTGACGGCGGGCTTGTGCCTGCCTGCGAGATTTTGTTTGTAACGCCGGCAATAAGAAACCTTATAAGAGAAGGCAACACCCACCAGATAAATGTTTTGATAGAGACCGGTTTAAAATTCGGCATGCAGTCCATGGACCAGGCGGTCCTGAATTTATACAAGGCTGGAAAGATTTCAAATTCTGTTTTGGTATCGCGTATAAGCGACCCGGATAAGATAAAAGGATTATTGTAATATGCGTTTTGAATTATTTATCGCATGGCGTTACATTACCGCAAGGCGCAGGGAAAAATTTATTTCTCTTGTAGGTGTGATATCCGTGCTTGGAGTGGCTATAGGCGTTGCCGCGCTTATAGTTGTTTTAAGCGTGATGGCTGGTTTTGACAATGATTTAAAGGAAAAGATAATCGGCGCAAATCCGCATGTATCGGTTGAAAATACGGCCGGCATGTCAGATGTTGACCCGGCTATAAACAGGATAAAAAATATACCAGGGGTTGTCGCTGTATCGGAATATATAAACGGCCAGGTCATATTAAAGACAAGGCAGATGACAATGGGTGTTTTACTCAGGGCAATGAATCTTCAGAGACAGGGCCATGAGGTTGTAAGAATAAAGGATTATATAATCAAAGGATCTTTGCCTCGCCTGCCGGGACAGATAGCCGTAGGAAGCGAGCTTGCCAGGATGTTTGATTTAAAAGCAGGATCCGAGCTTTCAGTCTTGTCGCCTGTTGACGGAAAAAAATATAATTTTCAGGTAAGCGGAATATTTAAATGCGGCATGTATGACTATGATTCAAACGTTGTGTTTTGCGGCATAAATGACGCGCAGAATATCTTTGCCTCTCCGGGCGCTGTAAGCGGCATAGGCATAAAGCTTAAAAATGCCTATCTTGCCGAAAGTTTTGCAAGAAAGCTGCGTATGGATTTAAATTATATGTACACGGTTAAGACATGGGCTGATTTAAACAGCAATCTTTTCAGCGCGCTTAAGCTTGAAAAATTGACAATGTTTGTAATACTTGCGTTGATAGTTATCGTTGCCTGTTTTAACATAGCGAGCACGCTTATCATGATGGTGCTTGAAAAAATAAAGGACATCGGCATATTAAAATCGATAGGCGCGACAAGGCGGACGATAAATATTATCTTTACGCTTCAGGGCCTTTTGATAGGGTTTATAGGCACTTTACTCGGGCTTGGCGCAGGCCTTGGCCTGTGCGGCCTGCTTAAGAAATACCAGTTTATACAATTGCCGAAAGAGATTTACTATATAGATCATTTGCCCATCCAGATACAGTATAGCGATATTACGGTTATTTGCGTTGCGGCGGTACTTATAAGCCTGGCTGCCACGGTTTATCCGGCAAAGCAGGCAGCAAGGCTTGAAGCTGTTGAGGCATTGAGGTACGAGTGATAAAAACCATAAATGTAAGCAAGGTTTATAACAACGGCCCGAAGCAGCTAGAGGTTTTAAAGGGCATAAACCTGGAAATCAATAAAGGCGAGTTCGTTGCTGTTGTCGGCCCGTCGGGCGCAGGCAAATCAACGCTTTTACATATATTAGGCGCTTTGGATACGCCCACAACAGGCAGCGTGGCGTTTAACGGCATTGACTTGTATGAGTTAGGTGATCAGAGCCGCGCTGATATGCGCAATAAAGAAATAGGATTTGTGTTTCAGTTTTACCACCTTATGCCTGAGTTTAATGTGTTGGAAAATGTTTTGATGCCGGCCTTGATCAGCCGCGCCAAACACGCTTCGAATAAGGCAAAAAGCTTGTTGATGTCTTTGGGCTTAGGCGGCAGGATGACGCACAAGCCGAATCAGCTTTCAGGCGGCGAGCAGCAGCGCGTCGCAATAGCAAGGGCGCTTATTAATTCACCGCGCCTGCTTTTGTGCGACGAGCCCACAGGCAACCTTGATTCAAAGACAGGCAGGGATGTAATGGATGCGCTGATGGCTTTGAATAAAAAAGAATCTTTAACATGCGTAATGGTTACTCACGAAGAAGCGCTTGCGCGCGATGCAGACAGGGCGCTGCATATGACCGATGGAAGGATTTTATAAGGAAATCCCTCGCGACTAAACGTGATAGCGGGTCGCTCGGGATGAAATTTTCAGCATAAAAATATAGGAGAAAATTTCATGAGTTTAAAAATCTATATGAATGGGAAAATAATTGATGAAAAACAGGCAAAGATATCCATATTTGACCACGGGCTTTTATACGGCGACGGTGTTTTTGAGGGCATACGTTCCTATGGCGAGCTGGTTTTTAGGCTTAAAGAACACATAGATCGGCTTTATGAGTCAGCGCATACAATAATGCTTAAGATCCCTGTTTCAAAACAACAGATGACCGCAGCCGTTATTGCCACGCTGCGCGCCAATAAATTAAAAGATGCCTACATCAGGCTTGTTGTTACAAGAGGCGAAGGCGACCTGGGGCTTGACCCGAGAAAGTGCCCAAAGGCCACAGTTTTTATTATTGCCGACAAAATAGCTTTATATCCTGACAGATTTTACAAGCAGGGATTGAAGATTGTTACTGTGCCTACGCAGAGGAGCTCTGCCGAGACATTGAATCCTCAGGTAAAATCCTTGAACTACCTGAATAATATCCTGGCGAAGCTTGAGGCGATAAACGCCGGGGCTGAAGAGGCTATTATGTTAAACGCGCAGGGCCATGTGGCGGAGTGCTCAGGGGATAATATTTTTATAATAAAAAAAGGCGTTTTGCTTACACCACATATCTCCATGGGTGCGTTAAAAGGCATAACCCGCCAGGCAGTGCTTGATATAGCTTCAAAATCAGGCATGAGCGTAAAAGAGGATGTTTTAACAAGGCACGATCTGTTTAACGCGGATGAGTGTTTTCTTTCAGGCACCGCGGCTGAGATAGTGCCGGTTGTCAAAATTGACGGCAGGGTTATCGGAAATGGTTTACCGGGCGCTACAACTTTAAAATTATTATTGAATTTTCGCAAACTGACAAAGATTGACGGAGTGAGGTACTGATATGTTATGCGATATATGCGGAAAGAAACAGGCGACAGTGCACCTGACCGAGATTATAGACGATCAGATGACAGAGCTGCACCTGTGCGAGCCGTGCGCCAAGGAAAAGGGCGCGCAGATGGAGAAGCATTTTGATTTATCGGACCTTCTTGCAGGCCTGGCGGATATGGGTTCAGCGCCCGGATTACAGGTTGACGAAAAGGTAAAATGCCCTAACTGCGGCATGAATTACCAGGATTTTAAGGCAATAGGCCAGTTAGGCTGCAGTGAGTGCTATAAGGCATTCAAGAAAAATCTTATTCCGCTTTTAAAAAGAATACACGGATCGATCCAGTATTTCGGCAAGATGCCTGCTGTTTCTGCGGCGCGCTCGTTAAAGCCCGGCGCAGCAAAATCAAAGGCAGCTTCAGCCCTTCAGCAGCTGGAGGATTATAAAGCAAGGCTTCATAAGGCCATACAAGAAGAGGAATTTGAACAAGCTGCGCGTTTGCGCGATAAAATAAAGGAGCTTGAGAGCAAAAAATGAAGTTAGATGATCTTATTAATCAGACAAGTGAGTGGCTCAGGGGCACAGGCCCTCAAAGCGATATAGTTATTTCAAGCCGCATAAGGCTTGCAAGAAATATATCCAAACTGCCGTTTTCCCACCGCGCGCTTAAGGCTCAGTCCCAGCAGGCGCTTAAGATATGTAGGAATGCCATAGAGTCAAGCGATTTTATGAAGGGCTCTATTTTTATGAAGATAGACGAGCTTAACAGCATAGACAAGCAGTTTCTCCTGGAGAGGCATCTTGTAAGTAAGGAATTGATAGCAAAATCAGATTCAAAGGCAGTGGTTATAAGCGAAAAGGAAATTATATCAATAATGATTAATGAAGAAGATCACCTGCGCATACAGGTGGTGCAGTCAGGTTTTAATTTAAGCCAGGCATGGCAGATAATAGACAAAATAGACGCTGAGCTCGGGTCAAAGATAGATTTTGCGTTTTCCCATGACTTAGGTTTCTTGACAGCCTGCCCCACTAACACCGGCACAGGCATGCGCGCTTCTGTTATGCTTCATTTACCGGCCTTGGTTATAACAAAACAGATAAACAGGTTGCTGCAGACCATTTCAAAGCTGGGTTTAACGGCAAGAGGGTTTTACGGCGAAGGCACGCAGGCATCCGGAAATTTTTTCCAGATATCAAACCAGACAACGCTTGGCCATACCGAGTTTGACGTGATAGACAACATTGAGCGCATGGTAAGGCAGATAGTAACGCATGAGCAGAACGCCAGGAAGATTTTAAATGCCCAGCATAAAATTGAATTTCAGGACAGGATATACCGGGCGCTGGGCACATTAAAAAGCGCGCACATAATAACAAGCAATGAAACCATAGAATTGCTGTCTATGGTGCGCCTGGGCATGGATATGGGTTTTGTAAAAAATATAATAATGTCAAAGCTGAACCAGCTTTTTATCTTTACGCAGCCTGCGCATCTGCAGAAACTTGAAGGCAAGGCATTGTCGCCGACAGAAAGGGATGTTAAGCGGGCTGAGGTCATAAGAGAAGCGATCGGAAAATGATAGGTCCCTCGTCACTAAACGTGATAGCGGGTGACTCGGGACGAATTTTAAATCGGGATAACTGAAAAATTCGGAGGTAATTTTACATGTTTAACAGGTTTACTGAAAGGGCCAGGAAGGTGATACTTCTGGCAAAGGAAGAAGCAAAGAGATTTAATCACGATTACATGGGCACAGAGCATATACTGCTTGGATTAATCCGTGAAGGCGAAGGCGTTGCCGCAGCGGTATTGCAGAATCTGGGCCTAAGCCCTGAGTCAATAAGGATAGAGGTTGAAAAGCTTGTGCAGCCCGGGCCTACCACTTTGGTTTCAGGTGATATACCTTTTACGCCGAAGGCAAAAAAGGTTATAGAGCTTGCAATGGATGAAGCAAGAAATCTCGGGCATAATTATATAGGTACAGAGCATTTACTCCTTGGTTTAATCAGGGAAGGCGAGGGCGTTGCGGCCCAGGTGTTTCAGAATTTAGGGCTTGGTTTAGATAAGGTAAGGGCAGAGGTTATGAATTTGCTTGGTTCAGGCAGCCCGGCCCAGCCTGAGGTTACCGGCCAGGGAGGCCGTTCAAAAAGCAAGACTCCGGCGCTTGACGCCTTCGGCAGGGACCTTACAGTCCTGGCAAAGGAAAATAAGCTCGACCCTGTCATAGGCCGCAAGGATGAAATAGAAAGAGTCACGCATATACTTTCAAGGCGCACAAAAAACAATCCCGTGCTTTTAGGCGAGGCAGGCGTAGGCAAGACCGCGATAATCGAAGGCCTTGCGGAAAATATCGTTGCAGGAGATGTGCCTGATATATTAAAGGATAAGAGATTGGTAATACTTGATCTGGCGCTTATGGTGGCAGGTACAAAATACAGGGGCCAGTTTGAGGAGAGAATAAAGGCGGTTATGGATGAGATACGCCGTTCGGAGAATATAATCATTTTTATCGACGAGCTTCATACGCTTGTGGGCGCAGGCGGGGCAGAGGGCGCTATTGATGCGTCCAATATTTTAAAACCCGCTTTATCCAGGGGCGAGATACAGTGCATAGGCGCAACCACGCTTAACGAATATAGGAAGTATATAGAAAAAGACGCGGCCCTTGAGCGGCGTTTTCAGACGATTATGGTTGATCCGCCGAGCGTTGATGAGACCATACAGATATTAAAAGGCTTAAGGGATAAATATGAGGCGCATCACAGGGTGCAGATTACAGACGATGCCCTTGATGCGGCTGCGCGATTATCTGATAAGTATATTTCAGGCAGGTACCTGCCTGATAAGGCGATAGACGTAATAGATGAGGCGGGCGCCAAGGCGCGGCTTTCCGTGCAGATAGCGCCTCCGGATTTAAAAAAGATAGAAGAGAGCATAGAAAATATAAAAAAGGAAAAGGACTCTGCTATTAAAGGGCAGGATTTTGAAAAGGCGGCCAAGCTCAGAGACCAGGAGCGTCAGACCAAGCAGGAGCTTGAGAAAACAAAAAAACAGTGGTCGGTTAAAAAGGCCGAGGCAAAACCTGTTGTTACGGCTGAAGAGATAGCGTATATAGTTTCAAAATGGACAGGTATACCTTTGTCGCGCCTGGAGCAGAAAGAAACAGAAAAACTTATGAAGATGGAGGATGAGCTTCATAAAAGGGTTGTCGGCCAGGAAGAGGCTATTGCCGCGATCTCCCGCGCAGTGCGCCGTTCAAGGGCCGGGCTTAAGGCAACCAGGAGGCCTATAGGGTCTTTTGTTTTTCTGGGGCCAACAGGCGTGGGAAAAACACTTCTTGCAAGGGCGGTTGCCGAATTTTTATTCGGCAACGAGAATGCCATAATCCAGCTTGATATGTCGGAGTATATGGAAAAGTTTAATGTGTCAAGGCTTGTTGGCGCGCCACCCGGATACGTAGGTTATGATGAAGGGGGACAACTTACCGAGAAGATACGCAGGAAACCGTATTCGGTTGTGCTGTTGGATGAAATAGAGAAAGCGCACCCGGACGTGTTTAATATACTGCTTCAGGTTTTAGAGGACGGCAGGCTTACAGATTCGTTCGGAAGAAAGGTTGATTTTAGAAACATAGTGCTTATTATGACCTCCAACATCGGCGCAGAAATGCTGCGCAAGCAAGGCTCAATAGGGTTTAAAGTGCAAAAAGAGGAAGTTACGCACAATGATATGAAAGATAAGCTTATGGAAGAGGTAAAAAAGACATTTAAGCCCGAATTCTTAAACAGGATTGACGATATAATCGTATTCAGGTCTCTTACCAAGCAGGATTTGTCCAAGATCGTTGAAATAGAAATCAGCGAGGTGCAGAAACGCCTTTTGGAGCAGAAGATATCTATCGAGCTTACAAAGGATGCGAAAGAATTCCTGATGGAAAAAGGTTTTGACAAGGTTTTCGGCGCAAGGCCCTTAAAGCGAGTCATACAGCGCTATCTTGAAGACCCGCTTGCCGAGGAGATAATTTCAGGCGTAGTAAACAAGGAAGGCGCCATAAAAGTATCAGTCAAGCAGGATAAGCTGATTTTTATTGCGCATGGCGTAAAAGTAGAAAAATGATATTAGCCATACGCGCCTCGCGGCGCAGAAAAATATTTTTTACAGCAGTATCCTTGATGGCCGTTATGACGGTATCCTGCTTTGCCTTGTTTAAATTTAAAGGCGAGGCCATAAAACGCAGCCTGATTTATTTTATAGAAGATAAAACCAGCGCGTCCCTGGGCATAAAGATTACGGTTGAATCCGTGCGCCTCAGCATGTTGGGCCCCGTAGTGCTTAAAGGTTTTAAGGCCGTCAAAGAAACGCAGGATGATACGCCGTTTGTTTTTAAGAGCGACAAGTTTATCATATACAACAATATCGCCCGTATTTTTATTGACAGGTATTTTAGAAAGTTGTCTTTTAAGGGTACGGGTTTTGCATTTAAGATAGAGAATGGTTACCTGTATAAGGGGGACAAGCAGCTTTTGCAGAATATTGCCGGTTCAGGCAGGATTGTAAATAGCAACCTGTTTTTTGACGATGTCAGCGGCAGGGGTTATAGCCTGCCGGTTACGACAGGGACATTAAAATGATGCACAATGTAGGAAAAAAAATAAAGCATACCCAGGATAAGTGGTTTCTGAAAGTAGGCCGCGGCCTGAGTGATTTTCTGATTTACATAGGCAAGATCTCGATATTATTAGGCGAGACCATAAGATGGACTTTTTCCAAGCCTTTGGTTAAAAGAAAACATATTTTCAGCCAGATGGCAAAGGTCGGGGTTGACAGCCTGCCTATAGTTTTTTTGACAGCGCTTTTTACAGGCATAGTGCTTGCTTTGCAGGGCGCCTACCAGATGCAGAAAATAGACGCCCGCGCTTACATAGCAAACCTTGTGTCGCTTTCAATGTTAAGGGAACTCGGGCCTGTGCTTACAGCGCTTGTTGTAGCAGGAAGGATAGGCGCTTCTATAACAGCTGAATTGGGGACCATGAGGGTTACAGAGCAGATAGACGCGCTTGAGACCCTTGCGACAAATCCGATAAAATATCTTATTGTGCCGAGGTTTGTCGCGATAATGATAATGCTTCCGCTTTTGACTATATATGCTGACTTGATAGGTATAATGGGTGGTTATATCGTCGGTGTATTTAAGCTCGGCATAGGCTCGCGTGTATATATGAATATGACTTTTGACCCGTTGGTTATAAAGGATTTTCTGACAGGAATCGCAAAATCCATATGTTTTGCCGCGCTTATCGGAATTATATCATGCTATCAGGGTTTTGCCACTGAAGGCGGGGCAGAGGGCGTGGGCCGGTTTACGACTTTTTCAGTTGTTTTGTCTTTTATTATGATAATAGCAGCTGACTGCGTGTTTACAGCGCTATTTTTCTTCGCGTTTTGAATTTTCGCGGCAGGAGAGGTAATGATAGAAATAAATAATATACATAAAGTATTCCACGGCAAAAAGGTATTAAAAAGCGTAGATCTTACCGTACAAACCGGCGAGACAATGGTTGTTATCGGTTGTTCCGGATGCGGCAAGAGCGTATTATTAAAGCATATAATAGGCCTTTTAAAACCTGATTCAGGCAGGATTTCAATAGACAAAGAAGATATAACAAAGATGGATGAAAAACAGCTCAGGCACCTGAGGATGCGTTTTGGCATGTTGTTTCAGTCATCGGCGCTTTTTGATTCCCTTAATGTCGCCGAAAATGTGGCTTTTTCTCTTATGGAACACACAGACCTTGACAGGAAAGTAATTATGCATAAAGTCAGAAGCTGTCTTTCGCTGGTAGGCCTTTCGGGTATAGAGCATTCCATGCCTTCTGAGCTTTCAGGCGGCATGAAAAAAAGGGTGGGCTTAGCGCGCGCCATATGCGTGGATCCGCAGATCGTTTTATACGATGAGCCTACAACAGGCATAGACCCTATAATGGCAGACGCCATAAATGACTTAATAAGAGACCTGCAGGATAAGCTTAAGATTACTTCAATCGTTGTTACGCATGATATGATAAGCGCTTACAAGGTTGCCGACAGGATAGCGATGCTTTATGAAGGCAGGATCATCGAGGTCGGCACGCCGAACCAGATAAAAAATACCTCAAACCCGGTAGTAAAACAATTTATAACAGGCGCAGCAGAGGGGCCTATAACGCACAGAGAAGCAGCGCTGGAGGAAAATTAAAATGGACGCAAAATTTAAATTTGAAATGAAAGTCGGGGTTTTTGTTTTTGTAGGCCTTGTGGTTTTTGCCTACATAGTATTTTCCATAAGCGATTTTTATATATTTAAGCCCGGCTACAGGATAAAGGTCAGGTTTAGTTTTGTAGACGGCATACAGGCCTCGGCGCCCATAAGGTATGCGGGTGTTGAGGTGGGCAAGCTTGAAAACATAAAGTTTTATTATAGTAAAGAGAAGGAAAAAACAGAGGTGGAGCTTAAGGGCTGGATTACAAAGGATGCCTTTATAGAAAAAAATGCCGAAGCGTATATAAATACCCTTGGCGTTGTAGGCGAAAAATACCTTGAGATTCTTCCGGGTACAAGAGAGGCAGGGTTTCTGGCAGATGGGGATGAGTTAATCGGAATTGATCCTGTGCCTATGGAGAAGATAACGCACAGGGCATACGAGATTACAGAAAATCTCCAGAAATTTACAGACGGCCTTAAAGAAGGCCAGGGTACCATAGGAAAATTAATGACAGATGACTCAGTATATAACAATCTTGAGGAATTTACAGCGGATATCAAAGCCCACCCGTGGAAATTGCTGATTAAAGGCAGGGAAAAAAGCGTCGATAAAAAGAAAACCAGATGAAAACTAGCACAATATATGTTTGTCAGTCATGCGGCTACCAGTCAAGCAAGTGGCTCGGCAGGTGTCCTGAATGCGAAAAGTGGAACAGCCTGGTAGAGGAGACAGATTCCCCGGTTTTAGCGCTTTCAGGCGAGATCTCGCTTTTAAACGCGGTGGATGCGGATGAGGCGATACGCATCACAACCGGTATCGATGAATTTGACAGAATTTTAGGCGGCGGTATAGTGCCGGGTTCTGTTACATTAATCGGCGGCGACCCGGGCATAGGCAAATCAACATTGCTTTTACAGGTATGCGACAGGCTTTCGGTAAGCGGCAAGAAAGTGCTTTATGTCAGCGGCGAGGAATCGGCAAAACAGGCGAAACTGCGGGCAAACAGGCTTGGCACCGCGTCAAAAGAATTATACATACTTAACCAGACAAATGTTGAACTTATAAAAGAGCATATCGATAAATTAAAACCCGACATCCTTGTAGTAGATTCCGTTCAGGTTGTATATAGCAGCCAGATAACCTCCGCGCCTGGCAGCGTTTCCCAGGTAAGGCACTGCGCCGGTTTTCTTAACGTTGTTGCCAAGAATAATGAGATAGCCCTGTTTCTGATAGGCCATGTTACAAAAGATGGCTCTATCGCAGGGCCGCGCGTTTTGGAACACCTGGTGGATACTGTTTTGTATTTTGAGGGCGACAGGTTTACATCTTTCAGGATACTGCGTTCAATCAAGAACAGATTCGGTTCGACTAACGAGATAGCGATTTTTGAGATGTTAATAACCGGGTTGTCGGCAGTAGAAAACCCTTCGCTTATGCTTTTATCCCAGAGGCCAAAAAATATATCAGGTTCTGTTGTTGTGGCGTCTGTGGAAGGCACAAGGCCGCTTTTAGTCGAGATACAGGCTTTGACAAGCCCTGTAAATTTCGGGTATCCTTCAAGAAGAAGCACAGGCATTGATTCAAATAAGATGTCGCTTCTTATAGCCGTGCTTGAGAAGCGGCTCGGGTTTAACCTGTCGAATTTTGATGTTTTTACAAATGTTGTCGGCGGGTTAAAAATAACAGAGCCGGCTGTTGACCTGGGCGTTGTGGCGGCTATTGCTTCAAGTTTTAAGGAAAAAATAGTTTGCCCTGACTGCGTTGTGATAGGCGAGGTGGGCCTTGGAGCTGAGGTGCGCAGGGTAAACCAGATACAGATAAGGGTAAACGAGGCTGAGAAGCTGGGATTTAAGAAATGCGTCCTGCCAAAGGCAAATTTAAAGGAACTTAAGGCCGGCGCGAAGATAGAATTAGCAGGGGCCGGCGATATCCAGGAGGCCCTCGGATTTATTTTAAAGTAGAATGAAAGGAGATATGTAAAATGTTGATAGTAAGGATTTTATTTATGATGCTCTGCGCGCTTATAGGATACAGAATAGGGTATCCTTTTATAGGCGGCGGAATAAGGACAGATGTTTTAGGCGCGGGTATAGGCGTAATTATAGCGTTTATTGTAATCATTTTGGAGATGCAGTTAAGAAAGATTTCAGTAAAGGACATATCATCCGCCGTATTCGGAATCATATTCGGGCTTATTGTGGCGAATCTTTTAACCAGCGCTATATTATTGGTGCCTTCAAGCGGTAAATTTGTTTCCTCTATACGGCTTATACTGACTTTGATATGCTGTTATCTGGGCGCGATAATAGTGGTAAGAAGCAGGGAAGAGTTTAATGCCATAATCCCGTATATAAAATTTACAAGCCAGGACCAGAAAGAGGATATAACGGTAATAGACACCAGCGTCATTATTGACGGAAGGATTGCGGATCTGTGCCAGACAAAGTTTCTTCCGGGAAAGCTTGTCATACCGCGTTTTGTTTTAAAAGAATTACAGCAGATAGCGGATTCGGCGGATTCCTTAAAAAGAAACCGCGGCAGGCGCGGGCTCGACATATTAAACAAGATAAAGAAAGCCAAATCAGCTGATTTAAAAATATCCGACGAGGATTTTCCTGAGATACGCGAGGTTGATTCAAAGATAGTCAAGCTTGCAAAGATGCTTAACGCAAGCGTCTTTACGAATGATTATAATCTAAATAAGATAGCCGAGCTTCAGGGCGTTACAGTGCTTAATATAAATGACCTTACCAACGCGCTTAAGGTTGTTGTCCTGCCGGGCGAATTACTGCAGATACGCCTTATAAAAGAAGGCAAGGAACATAATCAGGCGATAGGTTACTTAGAAGACGGCACTATGGTTGTGGTAGATAACGCCAAGCACCTTATAGGCCAGGCGTTTAATGTTGAGGTGACGAGCGCTCTTCAGACATCAGCCGGCCGCATGATTTTTGCCAAGATTACACATGAGAGGAAAAGGTGATAAAGGCATCTGTTATCATTCCGGCAGCCGGATTAGGCAGCAGAATGAAGGGTTTTTCCGGAAAAAAACCTTTTATACTCCTTGACGGTCAGCCCATACTTTCTTATGCCTTTGATGTTTTTAAGAAGGTAAGCGCTGTAAAAGAGATTATTTTAGTTGTAAACAAAAAAGACTTGAATTTGGCGAAAAGGCATTTTCCAGGAGTAAAAATAGTTGCAGGCGGCGCCCGGCGAAAAGATTCTGTTTATAACGGTTTAAAGTCGCTTGGTAAGGGTTGCGATATTGTCCTGATTCATGATGGTGTCCGTCCTTTTGTAACAAAAGAAATTATTTTAAATTCTATAAAGGCGGCAAAGAGATTTGGCGCAGCTGTTGTTGCTGTGCCTGTGATACCCACTATAAAGCGCGTTGATGAGAAGGGCTTTGTGGTTTCAACCTTAAACCGTGAGTTTCTATGGGATATCCAGACGCCCCAGGCATTTAAGCGGGATATTATCGTAAAGGCCTACCGGAATTGCCGCGGCAACAACATAACAGACGATGCTATGCTGGTTGAAAACGCAGGATACAAAGTAAAAATAGTCATGGGTTCATACGACAACATCAAAATAACAACCCCGAAGGATTTAAAAATAGCAGAGGCAATTCTATGCGGATAGGTTTTGGCTACGATTTACACAAACTGGCAAAAGGCCGCAAGCTTATACTTGGCGGCGTTTTAGTGCCGTCTGAAAAAGGCCTTCTGGGCCATTCTGACGCGGATGTTTTGCTGCACGCTATTATTGACGCATTATTCGGCGCTGCCGGACTGGGAGATATAGGCGAGTTTTTTCCTGATACAGATAAAAAATATAAGGATATATCAAGCAGTATACTTCTTGATAAGGCCGCAAAATTAATTAAGGGCGCCAAATATTATATAAATAATATTGACGCGGTTATTGTTTTGGAAAAACCAAAATTAAGCAAATTCAAAAAAAAGATGGCAGGAAATATTGCGGGAGTTTTGAATATACCGAAAGGCAAAGTAAATATAAAGGCAAAGACCAACGAGGGCCTTGATGCAACAGGTAAGGGTATGGCGATAGCGGCGTATGTTGTCGTGTGCCTTGGGGAGGTTTAAATGAATTTATTTTTAATGATCATTTTAATTATTGCTGCGATATCGGTTTTAAAGATTATTGTGCTTTCTGTGGTATTTCGCGATGAGATAAACTCTTATTTTGACAGGGATCCTGCTGCATCGGGGTTTCTCCAGGTGCTTTTGACTTATTCTGGTTTGCACGCGGTTATAATGCACAGGGTTGCGCACAGGTTGTTGCTGTGGAAGATCCCGTTTCTGCCGCGTTTTTACTCGCAGCTTGCAAGGTATTTAACCGGCATTGAGATTCACCCCGCGGCAAAGATAGGAAAACGGCTTTTTATAGATCATGGAATGGGCGTTGTTATAGGCGAGACAGCGGTTGTTGGGGATGACGTGCTTTTATACCAGGGCGTTACATTAGGCGGCACAGGCAGGGAAAAAGGCAAGCGCCATCCTAATATAGGAAACAATGTAGTAGTCGGAGCCGGCGCTAAGATACTTGGCAATATTACCATAGGCGATAATTCGTATATAGGCGCAAATGCCGTTGTTCTTAAGGATGCACCGGCTAATTCAACGGTTGTGGGCGTTCCGGGCAGGATCACAAAGCAGGATGGCAAGAAACTTGACGCGATACTGGATCATATGCATATAGTAGACCCCATACTGCAGGAGATGGAAGAGTTAGAGAAGAGGATAGAGAGATTAGAGAATAAATAATGCCGATAGTTATTTATAATACATTATCCGGAAAAAAAGAAGAATTTGCGCCGATTAAAAAAGGCCGTATCGGAATGTATATTTGCGGCCCGACGGTATATGATGAGCCGCATATTGGCCATGCAAGAAGCGCTTATACATTTGATGTAATCAGGCGCTATCTTGAATACCGGGGGTTTAAGATAAAGTTTGTCAGAAATGTCACCGACGTGGACGATAAGATTATTGATAAGGCTCGTCTTGCGCAAAGCACATTAAAGGAAGTTTCTGAAAAATACCTGAAGGCATATCATGATGATATGGATGTTTTGGGCATAAAGCCTCCCACAGATGAGCCTAAAGCGACCGAATATATTAAGGAAATGATAAAGTTTATAGATGGTTTAATAAAACGTGAAGCTGCTTATCAATCAGGAGGTGATGTTTATTTCGATATAAAAAAGGCAAAGAATTATGGTAAATTATCAGGCCAAAATCTGGAAAATATGGAATCTGGCGCAAGGGTTGTTCATGGTGAAAATAAAAAAGACCCGTTAGATTTTGCTTTATGGAAAGCGGTAAAACTTGATGAGCCGTCTTGGGATAGCCCGTGGGGTAAGGGCAGGCCCGGGTGGCATATTGAGTGTTCGGTGATGAGTTCTAAAATTCTCGGAGATGCATTTGATATTCATGGCGGTGGATTAGATTTAATATTCCCTCATCACGAAAACGAAATAGCTCAATTTGAGGGCGCAGGCAAAAAATTTGCTAGATATTGGATTCACCACGGCCTTTTGACTATTAATGGCGAAAAGATGGCAAAGTCAGCCGGTAATTTCGTTACAATAAAAGATTTTATAACTAAACATAAAAACGCAGATTATTTAAAATTACTTTTTTTGGGAGTTCATTATAGTCATCCTGTTGATTATACAGAAGAAAAAATAGAAGAAGCGAAGAAATCATACGAGAGATTCATAATATTATTTCATAAATTAGATGAGAAATTTGGTACAAGAGATTTTAAAAAATTACCAGATGCAAACAGAGGCGATGTCGACCGATTTAAAGAAAAATTTGAAATTGCTATGAATGATGATTTTAATACTCCGGTAGCTCTTAGTGTATTATTTAATATGGTAAACGAATGCAATAAAATATTATCCGATGATAGTGATGGTAAAAGATTTATGTTGCAATATGCCATGAAGGCTATCATAGAGCTTAGTGATATTTTGGGGTTATCGTTCAAAAATATTAAACAAGAAAAGTCGGATATTTGGATTTCTGGTGCAATAGTGTTGCGTGAGCAATTAAGAAAAGAAAAAAAGTTTAAGGAAGCTGATGAAATTAGAAAAGAATTGGAAGCAAAAGGCATAATTTTAGAAGATACTAAAGATGGTACAACCTGGCGAAGAAAGATTTTTTGAAACTTTTACAATATTGACCACGAGGGTTTGTTGTGAGCAGGGCTTTGAAAATCTTTGCGGTTTGGACCCGAACGAAGTGTGGGCGCAAAGAGTTTCATAGAGCGAGGCTGCCGCAGGAGCAGCCGAGCGTCCCTGCGAACAACAAACCCGAGATGGCCTTGGTGATAAAAATGGTGAAAAAAGGTTTATTTATAACATTTGACGGGCCTGAAGGCTGCGGCAAGTCAACGCATTCCAAGTTGATCGTCGAGTATCTTAAGTCAAAAGGCCTTGATATTGTTTATACGCGTGAACCAGGCGGCACTGCGATAGGTGAGTCAATACGCGATGTGCTTCTTGATTGCCGTAATAAAGGTATGTCTGTAATGACAGAGGCGTTTTTATACCTGGCAGCGCGCGCGCAAATAGTAAATGAAGTTATAGCTCCTGCGCTTAAAAAAGGAAAAACTGTTATTTGCGACAGGTTCCAGGATGCGACGGTTGCTTACCAGGGTTATGCAGGCGGTATAGATATAAAACTCCTCGATGAATTAGGAAAGATAGCCGCATCCGGGTTAAAACCTGATTTGAGCATTTTTTTGGATATAGATGCTGTTCTGGGCCTTAAACGCGCAGGCGGCAAGGACAGGATGGAGAAAAAATCTCTTTTATTTCACAGTAAGGTTAGAAATGGATATCTCGCTCTGGCTAAGAAGCATCTCGGCAGGATAAAACTCATAAAGGTAAAAGGCGCCGTAGAAGAAACACAGCAGAAAATAAGAAAGATTATCGATCAATGTCTTTTAAACAGATTTTAGGCCATAAGGATACAATAAATATTTTACAGAACACGCTTTTAAAAAACCGCTTGGCGCACGCGTATCTTTTTCAGGGGCCTGAAGGCGTGGGTAAGCTGTTTTCGGCTATAAATTTCGCAAAAGCGATAAATTGCCTTAATATGGGCAAAGACAGCGTTGATTGCTGCGACGGGTGCGAATCCTGCAAAAAAATAAATTCATCAAGCCATATAGATATTAACATTATAAAACCGCTGAAAGGAAAAAGTGGCGTATCGATAGAGCAGATAAGGCAGATGCAGTCGCAAGTGAGCTTAAGGCCTTATGAGGCAAGACAAAAAGTGTTTTTGATACCTGATGCCGAGCTTGTGAATAATCAGGCGCAAAGCGCGCTTTTAAAAACGCTTGAAGAGCCGGCAGCAGGGTCTATAATCATACTTACAACATCAAGCCCTGAGTCGCTTTTGGGCACAATAATATCAAGATGCCAGGTTGTAAAGTTTTATCATTTAAGCCCTGGGGTTAATTCTGATATTTTGAGCAGGCGTTTTGGCATTGAGGCGGATTCGGCAAGGTTTCTTTCGCATATAGCGTCAACCGGCATGGTTGATATATCAACGCACGCCGATATTGATGTCATGAATGAGAAAAACAGGATAATAGACGCCTTTATGGGTTTTCTTGACCGCCCGCAAAAAGAATTGTTTTTTCTTAAAAGTTCCAGCGACGAGGTTTTGTGGTGTTTGTCAATACTTTTGTGGTGGTACAGGGATATGCTTATATTAAAGGAGACGTTATCGCCTGATATGATTGTGAATAAAGACAGGTTAAGGGATTTAGAACTGTGCGCATCCGGGTATAATTCTGCGCACATAGGCCAGATCATTAATAGCATCACCGGCGCTTCACAGCTTATAGCAGAGACAAACGTAAATATTAAATTGGCATTAACCGTTATGGCGGCGGATATATTAAGAGAGGCGAGATATGCTTAGGGCAGTTCAGGTCAGGACACGCGAGGTAGGCAAGGTTGTTTATGCCGACCCTTTTGATTTACATGTAAAAGTGGGCGATTATGTTATCATAGAGTTTGACAGGGGCCTTGAATACGGTCAGGTCCTTACAGATGCGCAGATATATGAGGCGCTTCCCGATGAGGGACCCATAAAGAATATGGTGCGTATTGCCACAAAGGAAGATCTTCAGCAAATAGAAAAAAACAAGATTCACGTGAAAGAGGCGCGAAGCGCGTGCAATAAGAAGATAAAGGAAAAAAATCTGCAAATGAAATTGATAGGCGCCGAGCATTCCTTTGACCGCTCAAAGCTTATATTTTATTTTACTGCCGAAGGCAGGATTGATTTCAGGGAGCTTGTAAAAGAACTGGCGGCGCATTTTAAGGCAAGGATAGAGCTTAAGCAGGTAGGCGTGCGCGACGAGGCAAAGTTTATAGGCGGATTTGGTTCATGCGGCAGGCACCTGTGCTGCTCAAAATTCCTGAAGGATTTTGAGCCGGTTACGATAAAAATGGCAAAAGAGCAGAATCTGCCTTTGAATCCAACCAAGATTTCAGGTTTATGCGGCAGGCTTATGTGCTGCCTTTATTATGAACACCAGATGTATAAGGAATTGCGCAAGGGCCTGCCTAAACAAGGCAGTAAGATAAAGACAAAAGACGGCAAGGCCGCCAGGGTCATAAGCGTAAACCCTCTGACGCGTTCGGTTATCATAGAAGCAGAGGATAAAACTCAGTCAGAGATAAAATATTAATGGGAAAGACTTTTTACATAACCACGCCAATCTATTATATTAATTCTGTTCCGCATATAGGCCATTCCTATACGCAGGTGGCGGCTGATACCATTAAGCGTTTTATGCGCCAGCGCGGCAGAGAGGCGTATTTTTTAACAGGCACTGATGAGCATGGCCAGAAAGTGGCCATTGCCGCCGAAAAGGCGGGATTATTGCCAAAGGATTTTGCCGACGGTATTGTTGAAAAATTCAAAGCTGTTTGGAAGCGGCTTGATATAGATTATGATTATTTTATACGCACAACAGGCCCTGATCATATAAAGGCAGTGCAGTATGTTTTGGATAAACTCTATAAAAAAGGCGATCTGTACGAGGGCGAATACAGCGGCTGGTACTGCACGCCGTGTGAGTCATTCTGGACAAAATTGCAGATAGAGGATAATCTGTGCCCGGAATGTAAAAGGCCGCTTGAGGAAATAAAGGAAACAAACATATTCTTTAAATTGTCAAAATACCAGGACAAGCTCAAAAATCATATAAAATCAAATCCTGATTTTATAAAGCCTAGATTTCGGGCGAATGAGGTGCTTAATTATCTTGATAAGCCTTTGCCTGATTTGTGCGTTACGCGTCCGAGCTCGCGCATTTCATGGGGGATACAGGTGCCTTTCAGCAAAAATCATGTTACATACGTGTGGTTTGACGCGCTGCTTAATTATATAACAGGCGCGGGGTATCCGTATGATGAGGAAAAGTTTAAAAAATTATGGCCTGCCGATATACATCTTATGGCAAAGGATATTTTAAGGCCGCATTGTGTTTATTGGCCTATTATGCTTATGGCGCTTGATATAGAACTGCCAAAAATGATTTTTGCGCATGGTTGGTGGGTAACGGGAGGGAAGAAGATTTCAAAATCAAAAGGCAAGCCTGTTGATCCTATAGAATTAATCGATAAATACGGGCTTGACGCTTACAGGTATTTTTTGCTGCGCGAGGTGGAGTTTGGGTCTGACGGCGCGTATTCGGAGAAAGCGCTTATTACGCGTATAAACAGCGACCTTGCCAATGACCTGGGAAATCTTTTAAATAGATCCCTTACAATGATAGAGAAATATTTCAGCGGCAGTATACCGAAGCCTGATGTGGTTGGAAAACATGACGAGGAATTAAAGGCAAAGGCAATATGCCTTACTGCTTCGCTTGAAGTTGCGATGAAGGATTTGAATTTTTCCGCATACCTTGAGGCAGTGATGTCTGTTATCAATTGCGCGAATAAATATATAGAGACCAGGGCGCCGTGGACATTATTTAAAGAAGGCAAGCTTAATGAGATTGCTGCCATGCTTTATTATCTGGCAGATGTTTTAAGGATGGTTGCCATAGCGGTTTATCCTGTTATGCCGGGGGCGGCTTGTAATATGTGGCAGCAGCTGGGCATGGGCTCTGACTTGGCAAAGATAAAGGCCGATGATATCGGCAAATGGGGCTTGATTAAACCCGGCGTAAAGATTAATAAGGGTAAACCCTTATTTCCCAGGATAGATATAAAAGGAGATAAGTAATATGGATAAATTAATATATTTTGACAATAATGCTACTACGCCTGTTGCCTTGAAAGTTTTTAAGGCAATGGAGCCCTTTTATAAAGATGAATACGGCAATGCCTCAAGCATACACGCAAAAGGCAGGCCTGCAAGGCTTGCGATTGATAAGGCAAGGCACGCAATAGCATCTCTTATAGGCGCAAGCGACGAGGATATCATATTTACTTCAGGCGGCACAGAATCAGATAATATTGCGATAAAGGGCGCTGTTTTGGCAAATAGTTCTAAAGGCAATCATATAATAACAAGTAAAACCGAACATTCAGCTGTCCTGGCAACCTGCAAGTTTATGGAGAAAAACGGTTTTACTGTTACGTACCTGCCTGTTAATAAATACGGCATGGTTTTACCTGATGATTTGAAAAATGCCATAACAGAAAAGACGGTTCTTGTAACTATAATGCATGCAAATAACGAGACAGGCACTATTAATCCTATAAAAGAACTTGCTGCGATAGCAAAAGAGAAAAAAGTTTTATTTCATACAGACGCTGTGCAGTCATTCGGCAAGCTGGATACAGATGCGGGTAATTTAGGCGTTGATTTGCTTTCTGTTTCAGCCCATAAGATTCACGGGCCTAAGGGTGTCGGAGCTTTGTATGTAAAAAAAGGCGTTAAGATAACACCGCTTACGCACGGCGGCCATCATGAGAGAAAATTGCGCGCAGGCACTGAAAATGTGCCGGGAATCATAGGATTCGCGAAAGCAGCAGAGCTTATAAGCGTTGACAGGGAAAATAAAAATCAGGCGCTTACGAACTTGCGTAACCGTTTGCATAACGGGATATCTGAAAAGATAAACAATGTTTATTTAAACGGCCACCCCACGCAAAGGCTCCCGGGAACGCTTAATTTAAGTTTTAGATATATTGAAGGCGAGTCAATAATGCTTAACCTTGATATGCAGGGCGTGTGCGTGTCAACCGGCTCTGCCTGTACATCAGGGACATTGGAGCCGTCGCATGTATTAACCGCCATGGGCGTTGCGGTTGATATCGCGCAGGGCTCGATTCGTTTTTCGCTCAGCGATATAAATACTCAAAGCGAAGTTGATTATTGTATCAGCATCCTGCCGGAGATTATCAAACGCTTACGCGCGATGTCTCCGTTAAAAAAATAACATGGCAGGCATCTCGGGCTAGTTGTTTGCAGGGACGCTCGGCTTGCTCCAGCGGCAAACCTCGCTCTACGAGAATTTTTGCGCTCCGCCTTCGGCGGAGACCAAGCCGCAAAAATTCTCGAAGCCCTGC
>PFHB01000039.1 GCA_002783585.1 Candidatus Omnitrophica bacterium CG_4_8_14_3_um_filter_43_15 | reverse complement strand
GCTGGCCGCGAAACAGCGAGCCGTAAACCGCAGCGGACGGCAAAAAATTTCAGCGCTGCGAGCAAGACACTGTCTTACCGAATCCATCCACCGCCCAGCACTTCATCACCTTTATAAAACACCACTGCCTGGCCCGGAGTAATCGCCGACTGTGGCTTGGCAAACACCACTTTGCCATTAGGATACACAACAGCATCCGCAGCCTTATGATTATATCTTATCTTGGCCTTTACCTTAATAGGCCTGGTGGTTTTTTCAATACTTACCCAATTTATGTTATTCACGAAAAGAATATTCTTCTCCAGGCTCTCTTTAGGCCCTGCTATTAACACGTTTTTAATAGGATCTATCTTTAACACATGCATAGGCTTTTTATTCCCACCCAATCCAAGCCCTCTTCTCTGGCCTATCGTATAAAACATAAATCCGCAATGCTTACCCAATATATTACCGCACTCATCAAGTATCATACCGGTTTTCGGCTTTATATTGTAATTACTTTTCAAAAACTCGCGGTAATCATTATCCCATACAAAACATATTTCCTGACTTTCTTTCTTTTCGGATGTCTTTAAGCCCATTTTTTTTGACATCTGCCTGATTTGGAGTTTGGAATACCCGCCTAATGGAAATATTACCCTTTTAAGCTGGTTCTGCGTCAAGCCAAAAAGCACGTATGACTGGTCTTTTGTTTTATCTTTAGCCACGCTTAAAGCAAACCTTTTTGACTTTTTGTTATATTTTATTTTAGCGTAATGGCCTGTTGCCAGTAAATCAGCATCAAGCTGGCTTGCTTTTTTAATCAGCGCCCCGAATTTTATTTTATTATTGCAGATTATGCACGGATTAGGCGTCCTGGCTTTGGTGTATTCGGCTGAAAAATAATCCATAACCTCTTTTTTAAATTCAACAGAAAGATCCAACGCATAAAACGGTATACCCAGCTGGCCTGCCACAAAACGCGCGTCAGCCAAATCTTGCGTCGAACAGCAGCTCTTTTGCTTTTGCCTGCCGCAAAAATCACTCTTCCATAGCTTCATGGAGATACCTATAACTTCGTATCCTTTTTTAACAAGTAAGGCCGCCGCAACAGAGCTGTCCACCCCGCCGCTCATTGCAACTATAACGCGTTTTTTATTTTTTCTTAAAACCATCTGTCCTGTAAGCCTCAAACCTGTCCTTTTTTTCTATAATTATCATGCCTTCAACAGACGCCACCTTACTTAAAAAATCTAACCCTTTATCCGGGCCAAGCACAAAAACTGCTGTAGCGAAAGCATCGGCTGTCATGCAGTCAGCCGCTTTTATACTTACGCTGGCAGGCACAGAGCTTTTGGGCTCTCCGGTACGCGGGTCTATTATATGTGAAACCCTTACACCGCTGTAAAATGAAAATCTTTCATAATCGCCTGATGTTGCTATGGCGCTATCTTCAATATCAACGGTATCTATAATTTCATTCTTATGCCTGGGATTTTGTATGCCTATTCGCCATTGCCTGCATGGGCTTACCTTGCCTATACAATATATATCGCCTCCGGCATTCACCAGGGCATTCTTTATCCCTTCACTCTTAAGAGTTTCTATTGCGCAATCAACAGCATAACCTTTGGCTATTCCTGAAAGGTCCAGGCGCACGCCACTTCGCAAAAACCTGATAGTTTTTCTTGCATAATCTATCTTAATATTGCGCATGCCCACAAGGCGGAGCGCATTATGTATCTCGCGCTCTTTTGGCTTATTCAATATAACGCCGCGCGGCCCAAACCCCCATAAGTTAACAAGCGGCGCGATTGTAATATCAAATGCGCCGCCTGTTATTTTGCTTATCTCGTCGGCCTTTTTTATAACTCTTATCGTATCATCGCTTACTGTTATCGGCCTTACATCAGCAAAACTATTTACCTTTGATATCTCGCTGGTTGCATCATAAACCGATAAAAGGCCCTCGATCTCTTTTATTCTTTCAAACGCCTTGCCTATGGCCGCTGTCTTTGCAACCCTTGTAAAGCCTGAGCCTGAGACAATTATCTGAACCTGCGTACCCATTAACATCCGGGTTTTATCAACAACGCCCCAATTCGCGCAGCCGCTTAATAATAAAAATATTGATAGAATTACAAATAAATGCCGTCTCACTCTACGTCCTCTATAACTACCTTTATGCCGCTAATTATGTCCAACTCCCTACTTGAGCATTTCGGGCATCCGCCTGATATGCCGACCTGCGTAATCTCATTGCCGCACTGTTTACATTTAGCTATCAACGGCTCAAGGGTTATCTCTATCTGGGCATCCTCTGCAATGCTCTCGGGAAACATGTGATCAATAAGGCTGTGCTTAAGCATATCGATATCTATGCCGGAAGCAACGCCCATCTTAATCTTTATGCGGCTTATACGGTCTATTCTTAATTTAAAAGCCATCTGGCGCGCTTCTTCAAATAATGTCTTAGCAATGGATAATTCGTGCATTAGACTCCTCCTTTTAAAATTTCAATTAATTCATCAGCTGTCTTTTTCACCACAGCGCTCAAAGTATTCTCTTTTATTTCCAGGCTTTGCGGCTGTATGCCAACCAATAAAACACTCTCAACGCCATATTGTTTAAGCTGGCTGCTGAACAACCCCAGGCTCATACCATGCGTAGAAAAATTAAATTCTCCTGCCTGCGAGGCGTCAAATATACCTATCTCACCGGGAGCAGCCTTAAAATCAACGGCATCCACTATTAAAACCTTTCTAGGTTTTATTTTTGCTATCCTGCCGGTATAATTTTCAGGCATCTGGCCTGCATCTATAAAAATATCGCCTTTTAATTTTGAAATAACATACAACCCCGCGTAATCGTCGCTGCGCAAAGGATTGCCCACTCCCATAAAAACAACCCCGCCTTTTTTTACTATACGGCTTATCTTATCTTTTATATTTTTTTTCATAAAAATAAAACGCTCGAATTTATCGAGCGTCAGGGTTCAATACGCGGATAAAATTATTTTCCGTATTCGTCTGTAAGCATTGATTCCCTGCGGCATCTTGGACATAATATTTTAAACATGCCTGGCCTGCCTGATGCATCTACAGCAGGCGCCTTTGAATCAAGGTTTGTCTCGCTTAACCTCAAAGTATCCTGGCTTGCCAGTATCAATGTAGGATTACCATACGCCAATACGCCGAGTTTTTTAACAAGGAACCTAATATGGCCCTTTGCGCCTATAACGCACTCGCAATGTTCGCATACAATAATCTCTTTATCTACTGAAGTTATTGACTCTTCCCTCTTATACGTTGCCAGGTCATATTTATTGCCTAACATTATGCCTTTCTGCGTAATGCAGTTTGCCTGGCAATTTCCGCAAAATAAACAGCTGTCCAATCTTAATGTAATATTTCGCATGCGTGTTTTTAAATCGTCTTTTACGTATATGGTAGCTGCCGGGCAAACCTCGGCGCACGCGCCGCAGCCTACGCAGTCATCCTTGTGGAATTCAGGCGCGCCTTTAAATGCGGAAACAGGAATATGCGCCTCTTTTGGAAATTTCGTGGTATAAGGCCTGCTGAACAACGACCTTACCGCCTCTTTTAATTCTCTTAATTTCGGGTATCTCATTTATCCTCTTCGTATTTATCGCAAACGGATTTATCCCACAACTTAACGCCTGATATATGAGCGCCCCTGGATAAGGCATGCGCGGCAACTGGCGCTGTCAGAAGCAGAAACAAAATGCATAAAAACGCCTTAAGCCCTGTTGCTGTAAAACCCTTGATAATCAATGTCCCGAATAAAATGCTGCATGTGCCCATTGTAACGCATTTAGTTGTAGCCTGCAGCCTGTTGTAAACATCAGGCAGCCTGATTAATCCTATGCATCCGATTATATCAAACATAAGCCCTAAAACAACGAATGTGTATCCTATAATATTATTCATCAAATCCGCGCCCCTCTAAATATTTCGCCAATGCAAGCGCGCCTATAAAACTCTGCAGCGCCCATGCAATCGCTATGTCCAGATACCAGCCCCTGCCTGTCGAAATGCTTAAAATAGCGCAAAATCCTACTATTAAAATTCCCATCGTATCTATCGCTACTGCCCGATCAGCCGGCGTAGGCCCGCGCATAAGCCGAAACAGGCACATCGCAAAACTGACCATCAGGATAAAAAAGCAGCGCGACAAAAAAGGCGACTGCCAATCCAATAAAGATGTAATAGGGGATGCGCTGGCCACAAACAACGCCACAAGCAACGCAAGAATAAATAACCCGGAAATTATATTTCTAGAAGTAAGCATATTACTCAAAAATCCTTTTTAGTATCCGCTCAAACTTCTCAACAATTAACTTTGTAGCCTGCTCTGTGTCGGTTGATTTCACATTTATCCAGTGTATATATAAAACGCCTTCTTTCCGGCTTATATCAACGCAAAATGTGCCTGGCGTTAAGGTTATTGAATTAGCCAGAAAGGTCAGGGCTGTATCTGATTTTAAACTGGTTTTAACCTTTACAATACCCGGTTTAATAGGCATTTTGGGATTTAAAACGCGTAACGCTACATCTATATTGGCCTTAAAACATTCCCATAGAAAAACAGGCACATAATAAACAAACCATAAATACCTGGTTATATGGGCAAAATTCGCAGGCCTGCTGGTAAATAAATCCCCCGTAATAAAAGCGACAAAAGCCGCAACGATAACACCGATTATCGCATGTTGCAAATCAGGCGGCCATGACAGCATTGTCCATATAAAAAAACCGATAACAAACAAGATAAGCCTGCTGATCATTTTGCGGTTTCCCCTAATATTATAGCCGAGTATTTTGCGCCCTCAATTAAAACATCTACGGCGTTATTGATAAAAGGCCTTAAAGACGGCAATAACAAAAACCCGCCTAAAACACATATAACAGCCAGCGCGATCATTGAAAACTTCATAACAAAAGGCGCTTCCTTGACATTTTGGCACGCCTGCCTAAGCTCGCCAAGAAACGCGTATCTTTGCACCTTCATAAAACTTGCCAGCGTAAGTATGGACCCTACTATCGCTATTAAACAATAGCCGAAATAACCCGCCTGGACACAGGCAAATATTATTATCAGCTTGCTAAAAAAACCGTTAAACGGCGGTATGCCCGCTATTGACATTGAAGCGATCATATTTGTGCCTGCTGTAATCGGCATCTTCTCTTTTAATCCTGACATATGTTTTAAATCGCGCGTGCCGACGGAATAATCTATCGCGCCGGAATTTAAAAACAACAACGATTTAAATACAGAGTGGTTTAATAAATGAAACAGGCCTCCGAATATGCCCAGCGGCGTGCCGATACCGATACCCAGCACAACATAGCCTATCTGGCTTATGGAGTGATACGCCAGGAGCCTTTTTAAATCCCACTGGGACAAGGCCAGCACAACGCCTATAACAAGCGATATGGCGCCTAAAAACCTGAAAACCGCAAGATGCGTGGCTGTAATGCCTAATACGTTAAAAAATATCCTGGCCAGCGCGTAAACACCGAGCGTCTTAATCAAAACGCCTGAAAGCATCGCTGATATTGAAGCAGGCGCTGACGGATGCGCGTCAGGCAGCCACGCGTGAAACGGCACAAGCGCAGCCTTTAAACCAAATCCCATTATAAACAACGCCGACACAAACGGTATTATAAAAACGCTATGGCTTGTTGCCAATACCCTGGCCATGTCAGCCATATTCAGCGTGGATGTAAAACCATATAAAAACGCTATGCCAAGAAAAATAAAACATGAGGCCACCGAACCCATAATGGCATATTTAAAAGCCGCCTCCAGTTCCTCTGCCTCTGTTCCGAAAGCAACCAGGGCGTAACTGGCAACGGACGCAATCTCAAGAAACACAAACAGGTTAAAAAGATCTCCTGTAACTATAAGGCCGTTCATGCCTGTCAACATAAGAAAAAACAGCGTAAAGAATTTGGGCATATCAGTATATTTTTCCATATACCCGGTGGAATATATGCATATAAACAAGGCAACCAGATTCACAACCACCAGCATAAATACCCCAAACGCGTCAACCGCCATACAAATACCGAAAGGCGGCGCCCATCCTCCTATTTTATAGAGCAGCATATGCCCGGGCGCTGACTGCAAAAGCCTTAACGCATTAAAAGAAAAAAACGAAAGCAATATACACGGTATCACTGACAGCGCATATACCGCGTTACGCTTTACGAATTTACCTACAATAGATATAAAGAAAGCGCTAAACAATGGTATTATTACAAATAATGGAACTACATTTATGCTATTCAACCCTTCAACCTCTTTATCTTTGTAATATCAAAAGTGCCGTAATATTCATATATCCTGATGGCTATGGAAATAACAAGGGCTGTAACAGCCAGTGATATTACTATAGACGTAAGGACAACCGCCTGCGGCAGGGGGTCAACCATATTAAGCACGTTTTCCGTTCTCGCCTCTATAGGCGAGCGGCCATGCGTGCGGTATCCCAACAATACAAAAAACAGGTTCATAGAATACTCTATTATGCCAAGGCCAACTATTATCTTTACGATATTGCGTTTACGCAGGACACCGTACAGGCCTATGCAGAATAATATTAAACATAATAAATAAATCATCATTTTTTCTTTTTAGACCCTTCCAGGATTACCAGCGCCAGGAATATAGCGAAAAGCCCCACTCCCACTTTAAGGCTTATGGCGACGTTATTCAGCAGCATCGTGCCTGCGCTGAAAAGCTTAAACGGCGTGCCTTTTTCCAGTATATTAACAAAAAACGACCCTCCAAAAAATCCGGCTACGGCTATAAGTAAAAACATTAAGGCGCCCACAGCCTCGAGGTTTGAAGCGATATTTTTCGAAAGTTTGCGCGACGCGACATCTTTGCCGAAAGCAAGCATAAGATGCACAAAACTCAGCGCGATGATAACCCCGCCGGCAAACCCGCCTCCGGGTGAAATATGGCCGTGCAGTACAATATAAATCCCGAAAAGCAGTATCAGCCCGACTGTAAGCCGCGTTACTGTCTTTACGATTATTGACATGCCGGCATCAGGATTATGACGCATCTTCTTTTTCCTCTATCTTTTTTCTTCCTTTTCTGCGCAATATAGCCATAATACCTATAACCGACGCAAACAAAACCGTGGCCTCGCCAAGGGTATCATACGCCCTGAAATCCAATATTACAGCGCTAACCAAGTTTACAGCGCCTGTTTCGGTTGTACCCTGCTCTATATATCTCTTAACCACAGACATTATAGGGTCTCCAAAGGCCGGAAGCTCTTTTAAGGCGGTATACGCGAAGAAAAGAAAAACAGCTACAAACACTATTGTGGATACGGTATTAAAAAACCACCTGCCTTCTATCGCAAGAGGCAGGTCTCTGTTTATAGTAGCCCTTATCAAAATTATAAGGCACAATATCTCAACAACCAGCTGTGTAATAGCCAAGTCAGGCGCCTTAAGCACCAAAAACGCCAGGCATAAAGCAAAACCTACGGCCCCGACGGCAATAACGCTTGAAAGAAGATCCCTGGCCTCTATCGCCACTATAGCGCCGAAAATCATAAATATTAAAAGTATATAAAGTTCCATTTTACTGCCTTTCTGTTACCTCTGCAATACAAAAAATATAACTATCATGCCAAGCAGCGTCCAGATCAGATACGTAGGCAGAACGCCGTTATGCAGGTATTGAAAAAATTTTCCTATGCCAAAAACTATTGTTTTACCCTGGTCATATATATCAAAAAGCCCTTTTTCAGCCTTGGCGTATAAATTTCTTAATACAGGTAATTCTTTTATCGCGTTATAAAATTCTACGCCTGAAACCCTGTTGTCGCAAGGTATAATTTCACCACCTACAAACGCGCTATCGGCCCTTGCTGATTTTTTAGCGCCAAATAAAAGGTAATACGCCAAACCGGCTATAATACCGATTGCTATAAGTATCGCTGACATAACAGGCGCGTATCCTGATAAAGACAGCGAAGTGCTGCCTATTGCCGGAATTATAAAATATTTCAAAGGCAGCGCAACAGCGAAAACGCCGAATAAAATACAAAGCAGGCTTAAAAACACGACAGGCAGCCACATCAAAAACGGCGCTTCTTTAGTTGTGCGCGCAATATCCGGCGACGGTTGGCCTAAAAATATCGCGTGCAGCATCTTCATAAAACTCGCTAAAGTAAGCGCGCTACCAAACATGGCCGCGATAAGGCAGGTAAATATCGTGAACCTGCTGCCTCCGGCTGAAAGGCCCTGTATAAGGCCCTGATATATCATCCATTTTGAAAAGAATCCGTTAAAAGGCGGCACTCCTGAAATGGATAAAGAAGCTATAAGAAAGCATATAAAACTTATGGGCATAAGAACAGCCAGGCCTCCCATTTTATCAAGGTCTGACTCTTTTGTCCTGTATTGGACATTGCCGCCGGTTAAAAACAAACAGCTTTTATAAATAGCGTGGTTTAACATATGAAAAAGCCCGCCTGCTATTCCTATCGGGGTGGCGGTGGCAATGCCAAGCACCATATAACCCACCTGGCTTACGGCATGATAGGCAAGCAGTTTTCTAAAATCGTGCTGAATCAATGCCATCATAACAGCGCACACAATCGTGCCCGCGCCAAGAAGCATAAGAAAAATAGATACAAACGAACTGGCTGGTATTATAAATATATTCAGCGCGCACCTTGCCAGAAGATATATGCCAAGCAATTTATCCAGCGACGCAGGTAATATTGCCATAACCGGAATCGGCGCTACCTTAGCTGAGGAAGGTATCCATGTATGAAAAGGCATTGCCCCTGCTTTTGTAAATGCCGCTATCATTAAACACAAAAACGCCACAACGCCTGCCTTGCCTGCAACAGCTACATGCATGCTGTCCATATTAAATGAACCGCTCAGGCGCCACAGTATGGCTATTCCAAAAAGCATAACAGCATCCGAACCGCCTACCAATATAAATGTTTTCTTGCCGGCATCCGCAGAAGCTGCGGCATCCTGTATACCTATCAGAAGATAAAGCAACAGCCCGCCTGCGCCCCACATAACCAGAAACAAAATCATATTGTTGGCCAGCACAGCAGCGCATGAAGTTGCAACAGTTAATAACAGGTATGTATAATATGCCCCTTTAGCCTTTATATCTTTCGCGCCGCCGCCTAATGAATAGATTATCACAACAATGCCAAACAGGCATATAAACGGCACAAGGAATATATTCAAAGCGTCTATTTTAAACAAACTCTTAAATAAACTCAGGGCTTCCATAATTTCCTTGTCTTCTCTTGGCCCATCCTTACAAGATCCTGGGCAGATAAAACCTGCTTGTTAGTCTTTTTGTCTATTACAGCCATTCTCTCTGTGCAGCAATAGCACGGATCAGCAGCTGCAAGTATAATTGAAGCATCCGCAACCTGTTGGCCTACTATGCTTGCCTTTGCTGTTGGCACGCTCATAAAACTTGGCGCTCTTATCTTATGCCTTACCGGCGAGTTTGATCCGTCAGAACGCACATA
>PFHB01000004.1 GCA_002783585.1 Candidatus Omnitrophica bacterium CG_4_8_14_3_um_filter_43_15 | reverse complement strand
TAGACGGCATCCCGTTTACGGGAGAAGTAGTAATGCAACCCGCCTGAGGTCAAACTCGCTGAAAGATTCCGATCTCATGTTTCAAAAATTCTTTCCTTCCCATATCCAGTTTCTTTATCAGCTCATTGTCAGTAAACACTCTTTCTATGGCCGGGATGATGTCGCATTCCCTGTTAACAACTATTACACCCTTACCATCCTCATAAGGAGAAACATGGTCCATGCCGCCATTCCTTAATTTAAAAATTACGACTGGCTTATCAAGCAACATAGCCTCAACACCCGCAGTCGAAAATTCCGTAATGACAGCATCACTGTTGACCATAATGGCGTATATATCAAAATTACTCCTAAATGCAGCAATATTGGAAGCTGTATTAAGCCTTTTAATCAATTCCGTTTTTTCTTTCTCTTCAATATCACCATGATGAAACTTCACTAAAAATTGTATGTTTGTTAATTTATTTGCAGCGGCTATTAGCTTTAGCAATATACGGATCGGATCGCCGTAATTATCCAAAGCCGTGAGGTCGCTTGCATAAGTGGTATCTGCATAAAAAACTATTTTTCTTCCCGGATCAAGCCTGAATTTTTTACAAAATGCCCGCCTGTCGGCACCAGCCTTTTTTCTGGCAAGCACATCGGTTATAGGATTACCTGTTATTACTATCCTGTCTGATGGTATATTTCTTTTCAGGTAAAAATTTTTCCCGCTTTCACCCCATACTATTAATTTATCGCTGCGCGGCAACGGCATATACGGATGATTGGTAAACACACCGGGTTGATAACGCATAGTAACAAGATTCATTTTTTTTGCCACAGAAGTAAATGACTTGTTATAAGTCGCATCATCCCATGGCATCAGAAAAAAATTTATCTTATACTTATTAATTATGTATTCTACGTATGAAATTTCCAGCAAGATGCCCGGGAAAAGCTCAAAATATGTGTTCTGCAGTTCCTCGGATATCACATTCCAGAATTTAACCCCTCTCCATATAAAATACTCATCAGGCGATATACTATCAATAAATTTCTGCCAGCATCGGGATGAAAAATACTTTGCCGGTTTTTCTTTGTTGTATTTTAAATTAAAAAATGTAACCCTATTCTTAAAAACGTTACGTAAAAAATTAACCTGCCGTAAATCTTTCAACGGCGGTTGCGGCAAAAACACCTGCCAATTAGACCCGCCAAATAGCCGTTCCACCAGGCTGTAATACCCCTTATAGGTATCAAAATATAATCTTATTTCAGTCCGGTTAAGGCTGTCAGTTCTTCTATATCTACAGGCTGCGATTGACAGGCATCTGTTTATAACAGCCCAAATCGCATCCCGTAAAACCGATGTGACAGCCCCCGACAAACGGGCCGGCGGCTTATGAACGCCTGACGCCTCAAACCAATGCGTCGTATATGGTTTCGGCGATATTTCCACTTTTTTAAACTTACCCCCCCTATCTGATACAAAACTCAAAAATATTTTACTTATCACGCTTTTATCGTCAAAAATAACAATTTCATCCGCAAATTCTTTTTCCACAACGCGCTGTATAAAAAGTATATTTTTAAAAATTCTTATAAAAAAATCGCACATCGGCATTCTGACAAGTTCACCTAACGAATACCCCTCATTTAGGGTTAGATCTTCCCCTTTAGGTCTGTACCAATTTTCAACAAACCTTAATGCGTCTTTTTCTATACTCATACAGTCTTCATAGGACAAATAATCCGCATACCCTTTAAGCGAAACGTGCTCTGTTACCGGAAAATCTTTAAGCCACACGTCTAACTGGATCAAAACAATCTGGCTGTTTTTTTCTTCTTTAATAACAGCGGGGATGGATTCCTGAGAACCGTCTATGCATAATATAACTTTTTTCATGATCCCAATCGGGCCTTCTCCTTATTCAAAATACCCATAATTATCACGTCTTTACGTTTTTTATCTTTATATACAAAATTTCTTAGCCTACCCTCTTTCCTGAATCCAATTCTTCTGTAAAACCTCGATGCTTTATCATTGTCTTCAAATACTTCCAGTTTTAAGGTATGAAGGCCTGCTATATTAAAAGCCAGTCCCAGAATTATTTTTCCCAGCGACAATGTGCTGCATAATGACTTAGAATAAGGATTGCGATAAATGCCCAGATACGCGTTTTTGTTGCAAAGATCAACTCTGTCTAAAATTATAACGCCTATATATTCCTCATTTTTATTTTTTATCACCCAGCAGAATTTGCAGCTTTTCTCTCCTAGCTTATTAACAAACTCCGCATGCTCCCTGGCAGAAATAATGTGGCTTTTATACATCCATTTTTTAATGCTGCTGTTATTTCTCCACGCCCTGACCATCTCCGTTTCTTTTGGCGTAAGATTTATAAAATTTTTGAGGGTCACGCCTTCTTTAAGTTTGATATTTTTTTTAAGGTTTGGCATAACTTATCTAGCTTGTTAGCAATTCTTTTTGCTTTATATTCTTGTTTATTTCCATGAGAACAGGTTCTTTTTCCACTATTTTCAATATGTCTTTCATGAGGAATATGTTTTTCTTCTGGAATAATTTTTTGTAAATCTCTCTGACAAGCCTCAAATCCGCCTTTTTATCTACTGTCCAACGCAAATAAGACAAATCCTTATTGTTCTTTACGCTGTACATATTAAACAAATCCGGGTGTTCATAAATATAAGAGGTAACGTGCTCTCTCTGGTAATTTTTTTTGGCTTTCTTCCATACCTGCTCTAAAGCTTCTCTGGAAATCACCTCTGTATCGAATCCTCTCGGATAGGTGCGCTCTATCACATTACTTGCTCCGCTAAAATGTTTTATATTTTTTAAATAACAGCTGATCGCCTTGTCGGTGATTTTATAATCTATCAACGGGCAATCGCCTGTTATCCTAACTGCCACATCAGCATTATAAAGTTTAACGGCCTGATAATACCTGTCAAGGACATCCTTTTCACTGCCTCTGTAAAAATTTATGCCTTGTTTTTCGCAAAAATCCGCTATAATATCGTCTTTTCTGTCTACACTTGTAGCAATAACAATTTTATTTATAAGTTTACTGCGGCTAAGGCGGGTTACGATGTGCCAAAGCATCGGCTTGCCCATTATTTCCATCATGACTTTACCGTATAAACGGGTCGAACCCATGCGGGCCTGTATTATAACCACTATATTTTTTGTTTTAAGCCTGCTCATTTTATGCCTTTTATAACCGTACATGTATGCCGCGTCCGACAAGATAAAGCTTAATATCCATAGGCGTAATCTGGGTAAAATGAAAAATACTGGCTGCTGCCAATGCAGAGGCTTTCCCGTTAACCAAGGCATCAAACATATTTTCAAAATTACCGGCTCCCCCGGAAGCTATAACCGGTATGGAAACCTCCTGGCTCACCTTTGCTATAAGCTCAATATCATATCCGTGCATGGAGCCGTCGCGGTCAATAGAAGTTAAAAGAATTTCGCCTGCCCCGAGTTTTTCCATTTCCACGGCAAACGCTACCGGGTCTTTACCGGTAGGGCTGGTGCCGCTGTTTATAAACACCTCGTATTTGCCTGCGTTATTTATTTTCACATCTATGGAAACAACTACGCACTGGGACCCGAAATTTGACGAAGCATCCATTATTAACTCAGGGTTCGTGACTGCCGCGCTATTGATTGCAACTTTATCTGCCCCGCATTTAAGAAGAGTTTTCACGTCTTCTACTGTACGCACGCCGCCGCCTACTGTCAGCGGCATAAAACATTCATCGGCAAAATTGTCAATCAGTTCAAAATCCGGTCTCCTGTTCTCAAGGGTGGCTGAAATATCCATAAACATCAATTCATCCACCTCTCTTAAACTGTATACCTTCAAAGACTGCATTAAGCTGCCCACCCTGCGCCAGCTGTCAAATCCTAAGCCCTTTACCAGCCCAAAATTTTTGTACAGCAGCGTGGGTATAATACGTGTCTTTATCATAATGCGGCAGAGAAAAAATTATCCAAAAGTTTTAACCCAAAACGCAGGCTCTTTTCCGGATGAAACTGCACTCCAAAAATGTTGTCTTTCTGTACGGCTGAAATAAAATTACCGCAGTAAGCAGTCAAAGCCAAAACATCCTGGTTGCGCCTTGGGACAAAATGATAACTGTGTGTAAAATAAAAATCCTTCCCGGCAGGAATATTCTTAAATAAAGCTGATGCCCTGCATGTATTCACCTCGTTCCATCCGACATGAGGTATCTTTTCGCCCATGGTTTTCGGTAAAAACTTGACTACTTCACCCTCTATCCAGCCCAAACCGGACGCCTTCTCTCCCTCGAATCCTGTTTCAGCTAAAAGCTGCATCCCCAGGCAAATACCCAGAAATGGAATTCTGTTTTCAATGACCTGCCTGGCAAGAATTTTATCCAGGCCTTTCTGGCGGAGGTTGCGCACACCTATGGCAAAAGAACCAACTCCCGGCAGAATTATGCTGGTCGCTGTTTCAAAATCACTCTCTTTATCAGTTACTAAAGGCCTCTCTCCGACCTCCTCAACTGCCCGGACAACTGAATCAATATTACCCATATCATAATCAACAATAGCAACTCTGCTCATAAAATATTTCAGGTTATCAAACGTTATCGTAATTTATTTTGGTAAGATTACCATACCCGTCTTTCACCAGATTACCCCTGGAATCACAGACAAAAAGTTTTTTATTGGTAAACCGGTCGCATGTTTTTATAAATTCTTCAAGCGGCATATCTATATCCTTAAGTATATCATCCAAAGAACAACCAAGATATTCCCACGGAAATTTTCCATCGCACTTTTTTACCAGTTCCAGCGCTTGTTCGCGCGAAATACGGCCCCGGCGCAGGTGCAAACACACTAAATCTGTGGCTCTTCCAAAACCATATTTAAGAAATTTGAAATAATCGTGAATCCCTGTCTGGCAATTATCCAGATTTTCATAGTTTACCACTGAACCCTCTACAATCTTGGCATATGTTTCAAATCCATAGGCCTGGGCAATAAGTGCATTGCCATAACCATCCCACGGTATGTAATACCCTAGAAATATGCCGGTAACCCCTGCTCTGCTAAGTTCTTCATCTGTAGGATAAGTATATTGAATAAGATGTTTTTTCTCTATGCCGGACTGCCCTATCAAATCAGACACACGCAAACCCAGCAAACCACCAAACTCCTCAAGCCATCTTCTTGTTAAAACTTTATTTTCTGAATCAGCTGCAGGGCCGCCGTATTCGTTTTGCGAATTCTCACCCCAGATAATTAAAGGTATATTAAATTGCGCTGCAACGCGTACCGGTATCGTAAAAATTGCGACATGTTCCGGCCAGGATATATCGCCGACCTGGATCAAAGCTAATTTATTAATCCTCCTGCGGATTACGGGATTCATGGTAACTTCAACGTAATCCACTCCGAGCCTTTTGATATTTTCTATATTCCGCCTGCCAAGGGCTGAAAGTTTATCTGTAGTAGCAGTGACACACAAAGGATTCATCCCAAGCTCCAGCATCTTAATGGTCTGAAAAGTACTATCCTTGCCGCCTGAAACCGGCACCAGACAGTCATAATTACTGCCGTTTTTAGAGCGACGCTGCTCCAGAATAGAAACCAGATCTAATTTTCTCTTAGCCCAGTCAACTTCTTTTCTTTTTTCGTATGAGCGGCATGCGTTACATATCCCCTCATTGTCAATAAATAAATCGGGTTTTGTTTCAGGCATAACACAACGTTTACAATATTTAATCATTCTTGCTGCCCCCTTTTTGTTAAATACTTTTCTTCTCAAGTAAAAACATACTATCTGCTTTATCGCTTTTTACGTATTTATATTTTTTCTCCTTAGCAATTTTTAAATCCTCAAATCTGTCCAGATATAGCCTGCAAAAATCCATCTTCCACAAAAGGTTGTTGTTACCGCGGTAATTTATCTCTGTATAGCCCTTTGCAAAATATTCGAAACCGCATATATATCTTTTGGAGCAACGGTATATTTCATCCAAAGCCATGTTTATGTCATTGGGAGACACGTGAATAAGGACGCCTGCGGTAAAAACCAGATCAAAATAGTTATTCTTAAACGGGATATCAAAAGCAGAGCCTTTTATTATGTTAATATCTTTTGTAATTTTCTTGGCTTTTTCAACCGCGTAGGCCTGCACATCAATGCCGTAAAGCTCTTTAAACCCGAGGTTTTGAAGGCAATTCAGCTGATTTCCCACGTTACAGCCGACTTCAAGAACTGTTTCTATATTTTTTCTAACAGGTATTAAAAAATCTTTCAACATTTGGCTACGTGACACACCCCACGTATCTATATAAAATTTATCAAGGGCTTTTGGCAAAAATATATTTCTGTTTGTATACTTCCTGCCGAAATCTCCATTCCATGTTTTAACCTGATGAGTCTTGCCTGATTTCATAATACCCCCATTAAGCAGCCATATTAAGTTTTAAAGGAGTGCCTTTTTTAATGTTACCCCTGGCCTTCTTGCCCAGAATAACATCCAGATATTTTGGTTTAAGCCCGTCTGCCGGCCTTATTGATTTTATATTTTCCGTGGTAAATTTCTGGCCTTTTGCTATATCTTTTACTGCAAATAAAGAGCGCCTAAAAAATCTCCCTTTCTTCTCTTCATCAGTAAATCCATAACGCACGCCCCCCATAGCCTTTTCAGCAATTCTTACATTGGAAACCAGATCTTTCAGTTCATCGGGCTCTATTGAGAAAAAACTATCCGGTGTTTTTATTTTTCTTGAAAGAGTAATATGTTTTTCTATCATCTGTACGCCAAAAGGCACGGCGCTTACTGATATGGCTATGCCCATAGTATGGTCTGAAAGCCCTACGGGGCAATTAAACATCTTTTTCATATCGGGTATTGTTCTCAGGTTCATATCCTCCGGCTTCGCAGGATAACTGCTGACGCATTTTAATAAAATCACCTGCTTTGCGCCGCCCTGCCTTGCGGCTGCCACTGCCTCTTTTATCTCTGAAACAGTAGCCATTCCTGTGGACAATATAAGGGGTTTTTTAGTGGCTGCCGCGTATCTTATCAGAGGCAAATCCACCAGTTCGAATGACGCAATTTTATGAAAAGGAACGTTGATCTTTTCCAAAAAATCCACAGAGCTTTCATCAAAGGCTGTGGAAAAAAAAACAATGCCTAAATCATCAGCCAGGGCTTTTAATTTTTTAAACCAGCTCCACGGAGTATATGCCTGTTTATACAAATCATACAGTGTTTGGCCGCCCCACTTGGGGTGCTTAATCCTGAAATACTTATTATCCACATCTATAGTCAGTGTATCAGGCGTATAGGTTTGAAACTTTATGGCATCTGCCCCGCATTCCTTCGCCTTTTTGACTAGCGCAGCCGCTCTGCTGAAACTTTTACCGTGGTTGGCAGAAACCTCTGCCACTATAAAACAGCGGCCTTCTTTTGTTAACAAATTCGAACTATAATTTTTGAGCATAAGTAATTAACCTCAGCGCTTTTAAAATACCCAGGCTATAGCATGGGTAGAGCTTATTGTATATCTCATCGACGCTAACAGCTCCGGATACATCCACAAACTCTTCCACCAATACTTCTCCCGAATCTATTTTCTCTTCCATAACATGAGCGGCGACGCTTGCCTTGAATTCTTTATCTTTTAAAGCCCTTCCGACAGGATTTGAACCCTTATATTTATAAAGATATGGGTGAATATTCACAGCACCCAGTCTGGGAAGCCTTAAAAGCTGCGGTTTTACTATCTGGCGCCCGTGAACACTTAAAAGAAGATCGACATTAGTTAACGATTTAATAAATCTTTTATCGTCTATGCTGTCATAAACAGGAATCCCCAAAGATTTTAATATAACCACGAGTTCCTTAGAATAGCCCACGGCCGCTAAAACCTCGCACCCCGCAGCCATTGCAGTAATAACACCGATAAGGCCTGCTTGCCTGCCCCCCATAAAAGCTAATTTTAGAGTACGTTTATTTTCCATTATGCTTGCCTATAATTGGCTGATTAATTCATCAAATATATTTCTTGGGCCAACAAAATTCATCAGTCTGTTTCCGTTTTTGCTGCTTAATTCTCTTTGTTTATACGGTAAAAATTTTTCTACTCCTTTTGATATCTTATCCAATACACTTGCATCTCTGCCGCAGCCGGCATATTCTACAAAACCGGCTTTATCCCAATATTTAATATTATGCAACTGATTATCAGCTACCCCAACAGCTACGGTAGGGACACCAACCTTTGCAAGTTCGTACAATGTCTGTCCTCCGGCAGAAACCGCTATGTCTGAATCAAGCATTGCCTTCAGCATTTTTCTCGCAGACAGATTATATTTAAAAGATGTGTTTTTATATTTACCATTGCTGATAACGTCTGCATTTTTAAAGCCTGAACTTATTATTACTTTCTTATGCAATCCAGGAAAATCATCAACTAATCTTTTAAGAACTTTGAGCGTCATTCCGCGCGCATCATCTCCTCCGAATGTTATCATTATATCCTGAGCTTTTTTTCTTATACTTTTCTTCGGAATATCCCAAAATGCCTTTCTCAATGGGGTGTATTCGGTGCCCAACAGATAAACAACGCCTTTTCTTTTTGGATAAGAAAGCCTGCCTGCTGCGAGGCTTCCGTTTATCACAATCCCTTTGGGATAATCTATTCTTTTATTATCATCCAGGTACGCGCACAATTTAGCTGTTTTGGAAATACGTTTATAGAAATCCAGATTTGCCAAATATGAATCGATAATAGCTATATCCGCTCCCCGGGCAAGATTCTCTGCGCAAGGGCCTTTAAACCAATTCATAATTTTATATCCCTTGAATTTTAAGGCATCTTTGACTGAAGAATCAGCATTAACAATAAACTTGGACATCACGTTTTTTTCCTTGAATGCCTCACATATGGCCATACACCGCATTATATGGCCAAGCCCTATTCCATTGCCGCCTTCTGTAAATATCAAAACTTTCATTTGGATAAAATTTTGTTTATAACTCTTATTACCTCATGAATATCGCGGTCTTTTAAGCCGGGATATATGGGAATACTCACTGCCTCTCTGTAAAAATTTTCCGCATTGGGGCACTCCATATTTAAATAACCAAGCCTCTGATAAAACGGCTGCTTATACACCGGTATATAATGAACCTGAACGCCTAATCCGGCTTTTCTCACTAATGAAAATATCTCCCTTTTTTTATTCTTATATTTGCCCTTAAACCTCAGGCAGTACAAATGATATGCCGAACAGGCATAATCTTTTTCCGCAGGGGTATCAAAATAAGGGCTGTCTTTGAAAAATCTGTCATAAATTTCGGCTATTTTTCTTCTTTTTTGGATAAAGGCATCTATTTTTTTTAACTGTGATAACCCCAGGGCGGCCTGGATATCAGTCATTCTATAATTGTAGCCTAAAAATTGCATTTCATGATACCATTCGCCGTCAGCGTTATTGACAAAATCCTTTTTTACTATGCCGTGGCTTCTCAACGCAAGTAATTTTTCGTATAATTCCTTTTTGTTTGTCAAAATAGACCCGCCCTCGC
>PFHB01000057.1 GCA_002783585.1 Candidatus Omnitrophica bacterium CG_4_8_14_3_um_filter_43_15 | reverse complement strand
AAGGGCAAGGAGGCGGATTTTTTATTTTATGAAAAAAGTCATATTCTTCCTAATCATACTTCTTTGCGCAAATACTGCTCATGCAGAATACTCCCGCATCGTATCGCTTGCTCCGTCAATAACATCAGAGTTGTATGATTTGGGTGTTGAGGATAAACTAATAGGTGTGACTTCACATTGTAAGGCGCCAGGTAAAGATGTTGTCGGAACCCTCCTGGATATAAACCTCGAAAAGATAATTTCTCTTAAACCTGACCTGATTTTAGCTACAAACGAATGGAATAGCGATAACTCGATATCCAAGCTTAAGCAACTTGGGCTTAATGTAATTGTATTCGGTAGGCAGGATAATTTTCAAAAGGTTTGTGAAGATTTCGTCAAACTTGGCGAAATAATCGGCAAAAAACCTGCTGCTGAAAAAATGGCGCAGGATATAGTTAAACAGGCCAATGATATCCTTAGTAAATCAAAAAATACTGTTACCAAAAAAGTGTTATGGCAGGTTAATGCCAAGCCGCTTATTACTATAGGTAAGAGCGCCCTTGCCTCAGACCTTTTAAGATTTGCAGGTTATGGAAATTTATTTTTAGATATAAATAGGCCTTATTCGCGCGTAAGTTATGAAGAGGCTGTAAAAAGAGATCCTGATGTAATAATACTGGCAGGTATGGGTAATGTTATGCAAGAAGAGAAGGAATATTGGTTTAAGTTTAAGAATGTAACCGCTGTAAAACAAAATAGGATTTTTATTTTGGATCCGTATAAAAGCTGCCAGCCAACGCCTGTTAAATTCCTGCAGGCGCTAAAAGAGATTGTAGGTTTGATAAATTATGAATAAAAAAATTATTCTATTATTGCTTCTGGTCTTATTTTTAGGTATAGTCATAATTATATCGCTTTTTTGCGGGGTAGATAACAGTGACCCATCGCAGGCAGCGGTTATTATATGGCAATTAAGGCTGCCTCGAGTGCTTTTGGCGCTTTTGGTGGGCGCAGGCCTTGCTTCGGCAGGCGCTGTATTTCAGGCGCTTTTACGAAATAGCCTGGCTGAGCCGTATACATTGGGCGTGTCAAGCGGCGCTGCGCTGGGCGCTTCATTAGGTATGTTGTTTCGGTTAAGCAGTATTTACACAACAGTATTTGCGTTTATAGGAAGCCTTTTGACGATATTTTTGGTTTACACCATAGCCGCGAGAAAAAGATTTTCAAATTCTTCACTGATATTAGGCGGGGTAACACTTGGATTTTTGTTTTCATCTATAGTTCTCTTAATAATCGCTATGGTAAGGCAAGAAGGTATTTCAAACGCAGTGATATGGTTGATGGGCGATTTATCAAGCGCTTCACCTCAGGCGATATTTCTGACAGCTGTATTTGTATCAGGCGGTATTTTGGCGTTTTTTTTACTGGGCAGGGATGTGGACCTTATCTGTTTAGGCGAAGAAAAAGCCATGCATATAGGCCTGGATGTCGAAACTATAAAGAAAATACTTTTTTTTATAGCCTCCCTTGTTACAGCTGCATGCGTTTCTGCAAGTGGAATAATAGGTTTTGTGGGTTTGATAATTCCGCACATAGGACGTTTTATGTTTGGGCCTAAGCACCGCGTATTGTTTATTGCTGTCAGTCTTTTGGGAGCTGGATTCTTGATTTTATGCGACACGATAGCGCGCACAGTAGCACTTCCTTTGGAATTGCCTGTAGGCGTTATCACAGGCATATTCGGCGGCATATTCTTTTTAGGGCTTTTGATAAAGGCAAAAAAATGGTAGATGTAAAAAATATATACTGCGGGTACGATAAAAAAGAGGTTATAAAAGGCGTGTTTTTTTCCGTCGAGAAAGGCAATTTTACAGGCATTATCGGCCCTAATGGCGCGGGAAAGACAACACTTTTCAGGGCCATGACAGGCGCATTGCCTTTATATAAAGGAACTATAACATATAGGAATAATGATATATCAAAAATATCCGCAAGAGAGCTTGCCAAAGATATGGCGGTCATACCTCAGATAGTTTCTGTGCCTTTTTCATTTACAGTTAGTGAGTTTGTTTTCATGGCAAGGTTTGCTCATTTGGGCAGGTTCCAGGCGCCTGGCAAGGTTGATTATGACGCAGTAGATCAGGCGCTTCGGTCAGCGGGTGTTGCGCATTTAAAAAATAGGGATATTAATGAGCTCTCAGGAGGCGAGAGACAGATGGCGATACTTGCTCAGGGCTTTGCGCAATCGCCGAAGATTTTACTTCTGGATGAGCCGACAGCGCATCTTGATATAAAGCATCAGGTTGCGATAATGAATATCCTTGAAAAGTTAAATAAAGAGCGCGGCCTGACAGTTGTAGTTATTTTGCACGATTTGAATTTAGCGGCAGAGTATTGCAATAATCTTATTTTGCTTAATGAAGGAAAAATTCATAAGAAAGGAGGGGTTAATGAGGTATTGACTCAAGATGTTATTGAAGAGGTTTATAAAACATTTGTAGCTGTAGATAGAAATCCTGTATCAGGAAAACCGTATTGCCGCATAGTCAAAGGAAATCCCCGTGTAATTCGGGGCGCTGCCCAGCAACGGTAATGGCTTTAAAAGGCTTTAGCCCGGACTATTGGCTGTGAAGGTAAGTATTCTCTTGGGAGGAGAAAATGAAGAAAAGTCAAAATTTAAAGTTTTTAGTTTTAAGTTTTAGTTTTGCGTTTTGCGCTTTTAGTTTTATATTAAGTTGCTTTGCCGAACAGTCCGATAATAAATATGACCTTGGAAAAATAACAGTAACACCTTACCGGTACGAAGAATCATTGGGTGCAATTCCTGCCAGCGTCACTATAATAACCAAAGAAGACATAAAAGGTTCAAACGCAGAAAAAGCAATAGACGTTATCAGGTCAACTACAGGCCTGTCTGTGCGCGATTATTACGGAAACGGCACTACTTCAGCAGTGGATATCGCAGGTTTCGGCGAACAGGCAGCGCTTAACACGCTTGTTTTGATAGACGGCAGGCGCGCAAATGACGTTGATTTAAGCGGCGTTGACTGGAGCCAGATACCTCTTGACAGAGTTGAGCGCATTGAAATTTTAAGAGGAGGCTCAGCAGCTGTTTTATACGGAGACAATGCCTCAGCCGGCGTAATCAATATAATCACCAAAAAAGGCAGCAAAGAGCCAAAAGTAAAGACGCAGGTTGCAGCAGGCAGCTATGATATGAATAATGAAAAATTGTCTTTAGAAGGTAGCCATGATGACAAATTTACTTATTGGCTTGATATAGGCCGCGATTCCACCCATGGTTACCGCAAGAATACATTTGCTAAAAATAAAGATTTCGGGTCCAAACTCGAATATAAATTTACCGACAGCGTTTCGATGTATTTTAATGCAGGCCTGCATGATTCAAGCTTCGGCCTGCCCGGGGCGCTTTTCCAGCATCACATAGAAGAGAATAGCAGGCAATGGGCCCGTTACGGCAAGGACCATACCAATAATAAGGATTATTATTTAGCGCTCGGCAATAAAACAGATTTTTTTGACGCCGGCAATTTTAGCGTGGATTTTAATTACCGCAGGAAGGATACCGATTCATACTTTCCGACGGCAAACAATGACACCATGAGAAATGAGATTAGAACATACGGGATACTGCCTAAGTACGTATTAGAAAACGCTGTATTGGGTTATGGCAATAAGATGATAACAGGCCTTGACTGGTACAAGGTTTTTTACACCTCAAAAAACTATACCCCTCCCAACGACATAAATCTGAAAAATTACAACAATATCAAAAAGGATTCCACGGCCGGTTATATACAGGATGAATTATCCATATCAGAGCAATTGACTCTGGTTGGCGGTTATCGTTATGAGGCAGCGCGTTACGCGTTTAATTATCATGATGTTACAGGCACCAACCCTAACCGCGACACAAAGCTTAAGCCGCACAGGCAGGCGTTTAATTTAGGCGTTTCTTATAATTATCAGGACGATTCAGCGGTATTTTTTAACTTTTCAAAAAGTTTCAGGTTTCCTGAGGTTGACGAGTTTACAGGCCAGAACAACGCCAGTTTTCAGCAATTTATTAACACAGATCTTAAGCCGCAATCCGTAATAAATTATCAAGCTGGAGTGCGCCATAGGTTTAATGATAAACTGAATAATAGCCTGTCAATATACAGGATGAAGGTAAGAGATTATATTTATTATAATCCTACCGGCGGAGTATGGGGTTTTGGCGAGAATGAAAACTATGATAAAACTGTTCATCATGGTATGGAGTATCATGTTGACGCAAAGCCTACTGACGCTCTGGGTATTTTTGCAAACTACACATTTACACAGGCGCGTTTTGACGGCGGCCAATACGCCGGCAATGATATACCGATGGTTCCGCGGCACAAGTTAGGCGTGGGCTTGAGGCTTTTATTATCCGATGATTTGACATTGAATATAATTGATACATATATGGACAAAAGATATTTTATTAATGATCAGGCCAATGCGGTTTCACGTTTAAACGGTTACTTGGTTGCGGATGCAAATCTTTCATGGCGCCGCGATAATCTGGGGATCACATTCGGCGTTAATAATCTTTTAAATAAGCAATATTCCGAATATGCGGTATACGCCACTGATTCCAGCAATGCCTTTGCCTGGGATAAGGCCTATTACCCGAGCCCGGAGCGGAATTTTAATCTCAAGGTTGACTACGCCTTTTAACAGGTGTACAATTATGCTATGCTTTCAATATTTATAGCGTATATTGCTGAGATTTTATTCAGCAAGCCGAAGCAGTTTCTGCGGCCTGCTGAAGCTATAAACTCCATAACATCAAAAATTGAGAATTATTTAAGACGTCGCGCCAGAAACGCGAAATTAGCAGGGGTATGCCTTGTTTTGGTTGTAGCAGGCATTGTTTTTCTGGCAGTAGAGTTTATTGTTTGGGATTTTGGCCTTCTTGGCCGAGCGCCTGGAGTCATTGCCAAGGCTATATTTATATATATGGCGCTTTCAATTAAAAGCGTAAATATCGGACTCACTAAACTTAAAGACGCTGCAAGAGGCATTGACAATGATCAATTGATAAGAAACAGGTTGGACCTGGTTTCTGAAAATACACTAAAAGACATTGTAGGCGTATTGTTTTATACGTTTTTTGCAGGCGTTGGATTTATGTGGGTTTACAAATCGTTAAACATGCTTTGTAATTCCATAGGCCATAAGAGCAGGCACAGTGAAGATTTAGGATGGTTTGTTTTACGGCTAGAGGCAATATTTAACTACGTGCCGTCAAGGATTTGCGTTCTTCTTGTGCCTTTTGCTTCCTATATGAGTAAAATGGGTTTTAAGAATAGTTTCTATTCTGCAAGCAGAGAAGGCATTGCCAATAACGCGCCTTGCGAGGCAGCGTTTGCCGGGGCCCTTGGGGTTCAGTTAGGAGGCCTGGTTTATTATGGCGGAATGCCTGCGCACAGGCCATATGTCGGAAAAACCGTTAATGAATTAAATCAAGGCCTTGTAGAAAAGGCATTAAAGATTATGTATGCTGCATCTTTTATTATGATATTGGCGATGATAATAGTCAATTACTTCTGGAATGTCCTTTAGCAGGATATGGCCGCTAAACGTATAAATAAATATTGCAAATTTTATCCCTGCCATAAAAAATTAGAGGATTGCACGTTTTGCTGGTGCCCGTTTTACCCGTGCCTCAAAAAGAAACGTGGGTATTATGTGCATTCCAAAAAGACAGGCAAAAAGATATGGGCGTGCGATAAATGCGGTTGGATACATAAAAAAAGTACCGTCGACAAAATATTCAAATCAATCAGGGTGCGTAGTGACTTTTGATAATAATATAAAAATCGCGTTTATAATATCCGTATTTTTTCACAGCATTATATTTTTTGCGTGGCCGGCTATAAATATATTGCTGCCAAAAAAGCCTGTGGAACAATTCGAAATCACTTACGCCAAGATTAAAGATTTCAAAACGTTTCCCAGAAAGAAGTATGAGCCTGCTCCGAAACAGGTTATTGAAAAAAAAGTTCCTCCTGAAAAGCCTGCCCCTGCACCTGCGCCTGAACCTGCTAAAATCGATTCTGTTATACCGCCTTTGCCTAAAGGCGTGGAAAAACTTCCGGCATACCTTGATTATGTCCAGTCAGTGCGCGAAAGAATAAAGAGAAGGGCTAATTCAATGTATAGCCCGGCCTATCAGGCAGGAGATGTGCTTTTGAATTTTGTGCTGCTTTCTGACGGCAGGCTTTCGGTTCTTAAAATAATTAATGAGCGTTCCTCCCAGGATGAGAGGCTGCGCCGTATTGCGCAGTCAGCCATAGAGAACGCCGCGCCCTTTAATCGGTTCCCGCAAGACCTTGAATACAATCAGCTTTCCTTCAGCGTTATCATATCCTTCGAATAATCTAATTTTTTAGGTTCTTTTAATTGACATTATATTATTATATATGTTATAATTGCCTAAATAATGTTAATGTAATCCCTCGCCACAAGTTGTAATAGCAGGTGGCTCGGGATTAAATTTTCAAAACGAGATAACTCGAAAATTTAAGGAGGTGTGTGAGCAATGCCAACAGTTGAAATCGGCCATAATGAACCGCTTGAAAAGGCCTTGCGAAGGTTTAAAAAAAAGATCGAGCGCGAGGGGATTTTAAAGCAGCTTCGCGCGCGAAAGCACTACGAAAAGCCAAGCGTACGCAAAAAAAGAAAAAGACAGGAAGCCAGAAGAAAAAAGAGATAATTTTTAACCTACCATGATAAGAGAACCGGCGGTAGCAGGGCAGTTTTATCCGGGCGCAAAGCCCGAGCTTTTTAAAATGGTGAGCGGCCTTGTTAATAAGAATGCAACGCAAAAAAAAGCCTTAGGCATTGTTTCTCCCCATGCCGGATTTATATACTCAGGCATTGTTTCCGGCGCTGTTTTTTCCGGGGTAAAACCAGCAGCGTCTTATATAGTTATAGGCCCCAATCATACAGGCCGCGGCAGGCCTTTTAGTTTAATGAAAATCGGCGCCTGGCTTACGCCTTTTGGCAGGATCCAGGTAAATAAGCGGCTTGCCGGAGATTTACTTAAACGTTCAAGGTTTCTTCAGGATGACCCTGTTGCCCACGCTTTTGAGCATTCGGTTGAAACGCAGATTCCGTTTGTGCAATTTGTAAATGAAGGCGCAACATTTGTCCCCATAATACTGTCTAATGCCGGCGTTGATATTTACAGGGAGATAGGCAATGATATCGCCGAATCCATCAAACAATATCCTTCGGATGTTTTGATAGTGGCCTCTTCCGATATGACGCATTATGAACAACAGAAGATTGTCGTTGATAAAGATAAGGAAGCTATAAATGCCATCCTGGAATTGGACGAAGAGAAGCTTTTAAAGAAAATAAAGGATTTTGATATTTCTATGTGCGGTTACGCGCCTGTCGTTGTGATGTTGTGCGCCGCAAAAAAGCTCGGAGCAAAGCATGCCGAGCTTGTAAAATACCAGACAAGCGGTGACGCCTCAGGCGATTATTCTGCGGTTGTAGGTTATGCGGGGATTATAGTTTCATGAGGAATGTATTATGGATGAGATAAAGAAAAAAATAGACGAAAGCTGGAAAAACAGCGCAGAAAAAGAAAAAAGCGTTCAAAATGAACCTGCGCCCAAACAAGATTTTAAAATGAGTTTTCCTGTGTTTGTTTCAAGTTTGGGCATGCAGGCATTAGCGGCGCTTGGCGAGATGGAAAACCCACTTACCAAAAAGAAAGAACTTGATTTAGAGCAGGCTAAATATATGATAGAAATTATAGAGATACTTCAGGAAAAGACCAAGGGCAACCTGACATCCGAAGAATCGCAGATGATTGAAGGACTCTTGTATCAGCTGCGGATGCTGTACGTAAGCAAAGCAAAATAATGGCGATAATAAATATAATTTTATCTTTAATAGTTATAGGCCTTGTGGCTGTGATGCTGGTATTGGTAAGCGAGCGCCTGAAACAGATGTCGTCTAAGATTAATGAATCTGAGGCAGGCGTTGGCCGGCGCCTGGATAATACGGCAGGCGTAATCGGCAACCTGCAGAATACCTTAGGCAGGCTTGAGAAAACCAACGAGCATATAGTCAATATCAGCAAAGATATATCCGGCCTGCAGAACCTTTTGCGCGCGCCCAAATTCCGCGGAGAGATGGGAGAGACGCTTTTAGGAAACCTGCTTGAACAGGTTTTGCCAAAAAACCATTATAAATTGCAGCATCAGTTTAAGACAAAAGATACGGTTGACGCGGTTATAATACTAGGCGATAACCTTGTGCCGGTTGACGCTAAATTTCCGCTTGAAAATTTTCAAGCCTTTATGAATGCCCAGACAGAGGATGATAAAAATTCTTATCACAGGAAGTTTATATCAGATGTTAAGATGCGCATAAACGAAATAGCAGGCAAATATATATTGCCCGACGAGGGCACGTTTGATTTCGCGCTCATGTATATACCGGCTGAAAATGTTTATTACGAGACAACCATTAAGGAGGATATGCTCTCGTATGCCCTTGCCAAAAGGGTTATCCCTGTATCCCCGAATACTTTTTACGCCTACCTTCAGGTTATACTATTGGGTTTAAAAGGCATGCAGGTTGAACGCAATGCCAAGGATATACTTGCCAATATAAGCCGTATGCAGCAGGACCTTGTGAAATTCAGCGAGGACTTCAGGCTTGTGGGAGGCCATATTAAAAATGCGAATAATAAGTTTGATGAAGCCGAGAAAAGGCTTGAGAGGTTTCAGGACAAAATAGGGCATATCGCGTAGCATGAAAAATATTTCAAAGTATCTGAAGATTGCGGTCAGCCTGGCGCTTTTAGCGGCGCTTTTCTGGATTATGCGGGATAAGCTTTCAGGCATCGTAAGCATAATAGCGCATGCAAAAAAACCTTTTATCGCGATGTCGGTAGGTATATTTGTTTTGTGTATGATATTGCAGTCGTTCAGGCTGAAATTGCTGCTGGATGCGCAGGGCGTTCACATTGCTATAAGGGATGTGACGTTTCTTACTTTTATAGGCCAGTTTTTTAACAATTTTATGCCTACGTCAATAGGCGGGGATGTTATCAAGGCATATTATGCTTCAGGCGGCACAAAAAAGAAGCTGGAAACGTTTACTTCCGTATTGATAGACAGGGTGCTTGGCGTTATTACGCTTTCATGGATAGCCCTGGCGGCTTTATTTTTGTATCCTGACGATATAGCAAATAAAATAGTTGTTGTTATTATAATTATAATGTGCGTTATCGGCACTGTTTTTACAGCGGTAATTTTTAACAAGAAGGCCGCCAGGATAATAGTATTTTTTGAAAGATTTTTCAAATCACCCAGGATAAAGGATCAGCTTCAGCGCCTGTATGAGGCAACGCATAAATACAGGCATCACAAGATGCTCCTGCTGCACGCGATCTGGATTTCTTTTGTAGCGCAGCTTATGTTTTTTTATATGGCGTATCTTTTGGCTATAGCCATTTCATCAGGAGTTTCTTTTACATTCCTGATGCTTAACATGCCTGCTATAAGCGCAGCGAGCATGCTGCCTTCTTTAAACGGCCTGGGGATACGAGAGAGCGGGTTTGTATATTTTCTCGGAGGCGTTATGGGTAAAACAAATGCCTTTGCTCTTTCATTGCTGTATCTGGGCGTTATGCTTGTCATGAGCCTGGTGGGCGGGGTTATATTTTTGTTCAAA
>PFHB01000043.1 GCA_002783585.1 Candidatus Omnitrophica bacterium CG_4_8_14_3_um_filter_43_15 | reverse complement strand
TTGATATTTAACCATTAGCAACCCCCTTTCTTCTGCTATTATAGCAGATTAAGGTGTTGCGTTAGCTACTTGAACCCAAGGGAGCGTCCCCGTTTTATGTTTTAGACCTGGGTAAGTAAAACAATATTTTTGCGGATACTCTCAAATACCGCTTCATCCCTATCCTCAAAAAGTTTCAATAAATCAATCATATCTAAATTTATACTTGTATTTTCTGCATAGTCGCCGCTGGTGCCGTAAATCTCTATCTTATCTTCATTAATATTAGGATATTGTTTTATCGCATCCGTTGCGGCGCCGATAGTGTCAAAAACTATGATTTGGTGCTCTTCCGGAAGACGAGTATTTAGCGCTGCAACCAATTCTTTTTCCTGCTCAGACGGCGCTTCCACTGCTATATATTGCGTATCTTTAAAAACGGTCTCCAGCAGGGTTGGCATAAACGCCAGTATTTCCGTACGAAACGCCAATGTCTTGGTTAATATCGCTGCCTGGCAGCCTTGTTTATACTCTTCCTGTACGCTTTCATCAATTGCATCGGCAAGCCTTGAGGCCTCAACAAGGAATCGGTTCATAACTATCTCTTTTGCGCGGCCTATGGTTACGACAATTTCATAACCATTGAATTCATCGCGGCGGGCACTGTGCTCATTAAATATTTCTCCGTTTACGCTAATTGTGCTCCCTGATTTATAGGCCAAAACTACCTTGCCTGCCTTATACCATATTTGCCACAAATCAAAATTTGATTTATGAGCTGCTGTCACACGCAACGGCACATCCTCATGTTTAAGCCCTAACATAACGGCAATTTCACGCACTTTTTCCAAAGTATCTGCGCCTTCGGCTTTGGCGCTTACAGCCTGATCTGTTTCTGTACTCACCTTGTTACTATCATCTTCCCGATCGTCTTCAGCAGGTGTTTCTTCTTTAGTTTGCGCCCTCATAAATCTTTCCCTGCGGCGGCTGTCCTGGCCTCTTAATCTATCACGCGTTTGACCTTTCGTATCCGCGCGGATGGTGGCTAATTGGCCTGACAAGGCCGATAAAGGATTCGGATATTCATCGCTGCCGGCGGCTACACGCACAACACTTACCGTCAAATCGCCGATTTTCGCAGATGCGAGCATTTCAAAATAGCGACTTTGTTGAACTGCCGCTCCTAATAACTTATTATCTTGCCCTGGCGCAATATCAATGATAAGTTTTTCTGCTGGAAAGTTATAATCTTTGCCGCCGAACACATATCTTTTTCTATAATGAGACAAAAACTCAACAAGCACATGCCCGTCAGGGCCGCTTAAAAACATATCCTGCTCTTTCTGCCTGTAAGTTGTTGCATATACCATTGACCGGGCATAAGTGATTAAACTGGTAATCCTCTGTGCCATATCCTTCAAAAAAGCTGTTTTTTCTTCCTCTGTCCACGTGCTCATTTTATCAGCTTCCTTTATCCAAACTTCATATGAATCAGGATCTTCGCTGCCAAAATATTTTTTAAGCATATACCCTGCTACACTATCAGGAAATTTCTGATAATGTTTAATCATATTATTAATATGATTTATTGACCAAGCCAAAAAATCATTGCCGGCTTGTTTAATTATTTCATCCGCTTGTACGGCGTTTTTTTGCTGCAAATTTGTATAAAACTCATCTGCCCCGACAAGCTCTATATATTTTATTAGCATCATTGCCCTGTGATAACGAAAATTGCGCGTCCTGCCCTGTTCTATAAGCTCTACTTCTTTTTGCGGCCAAGCAAGCCCCCAACCCTTCCACCAATGTTCCCATATCTGACGGCACAACTGCGCTTTCCTATCCGCGTTAGCAGCGGATTGCAGCGCAGTACCGATTCCACCGGCAGCGGCTGTGTCGCTGTCCTGCCGCAGATTCTGCGGCGCGGCGAAACCTGCCTGCGTCAGGCAGAACATTGTTAATATTATCATTGCAATTACTTTTTTAAACACGTCTTGCCTCCTGTTTTATACATTTAAGCAGTTGCCAACCGTTTCACACCACAAAAAACACCCTTCTAGCGCCCTTGGCGTGAGGGGTTATGTTTTTATATTTTCTTATGTCCAATTATTCCTTTTCTTCCTCTAATCCCGGCAATGTAGGCTTGGTGTCATCCACATCAACATTCTCCGGCCTTGCCATTGGAGTATAGACCTCTTTTAATACTGATCTGTAAAGTTTCTTGTCGGTTGCCGTGGTAACGTTAGGCGCGACAACTACATACGCTATGCCTGCCTTTCTGAACAATTCAAGCAAGGTGTTTGTATGGTAGCCGCCGCATATAAGCACTGCCGGTTTCGACGCATTGGGGTTTTTCGGTTTAAACGCGCCTGCCTCGCCTGTCAAAGGCGAAACCGGAAGGCGCGTATCCATTGTCTTGACCGAATTTGCCAGAAACGCGTTTTCCCTCTGCTTTGCCACGCCGTAAAAGCTGTCAATAAACGCAAAATGATTATCAAGCACCGTTGACTGCGTGTCAATATTGGTCGCTATGCCGAACCGCTTTGCCTGGCTGCTTAAAAATTCTTTCCATTGGATAATCTTAAACCTGTTTTTATTGTCTGTATAAAACTTCGTCTCATCTGGCGTAATCTTAATCTCTATAAGGCCCTCGAATGTCTCTATGCCTTTGGAGATAAAATACAGCTCCGACGCCTCCTTATTCCTGCCTATAAGCTTTTTATAAACGGCGTCTTCTAAAACGGGAAGCTCCTTAAACAGTTCCTCGTTGTCAATCTTGTCAAACACATTAAGGTAATCTATATAGGCAAACAGGTTGGGGTATATCTTCTCAACGCTTTTACCCTGCGGAAGTTGACCTTTTAAGTAGTTATAATATTCGGACTGCTTTATTTTATTGTCTTTTGCGTCCTGCGTCTTTGCGAGGCATTCTTTCAGCCTTGCCTGCGGCAGGGACCTTGTAAGGTATTCAAGCAGTTTGCCGCGCTCAAGCTCTGTTGCCTTCAGGTCTGTTTTCTGCTCCAGGGCAAGCGCTTCATCATACATCATCATATTTTCAATGCCCTGCTTCTTCAAACCCGCCTTTTCTCTTGCGTCAAAAAAGGACAACAGGTATACCGCGTAATCTTTGAATTTCATCTTCTCATCGGTGTAATCCTTTTTTTTGGCCTCAAGACCCATCAACTGCGGAGAATAAATCTTTTCTTTTAATGCGTCAGCTGTCTGGCGCAGGTTATCCAGCATAACCAGGTCCCTGTCGCGTATCTCATCCAGCTTCATAAAAGAACTCATATTGGCGTCGTAAAGTTCAGGCTTCTCTATGCCAAAGACGTCAACAGGGTATTCCTCAACTATATCAAGGTAATTTTCACCGCATATCTTGCCGTTTTTCAGATATTTATCCGCCACCTCTATGCGCTTATCCTTCGGCGCGTATTCCCTCATATAGGAAAGCGAATCCGAACGCGAGCCGCCTTCAACAAGTATCAAAGTAACGCCATACGCCTGATACAGGTATTCAAGCATCTTGGCGAGGTTCATCTGCGCCTCGTAATTACAGTGCGCGTCCTGGATGTGGATTATTATCTTGTCGTGAGCGGAATTATCATGCGGCCAATACTCTTTGACTGAACCGAATTCGGATGGGATCACAAGCTGTGACGGATATAAAAGGTCTGTGCGCGTAACCTTTGGCTTTGGCGGCTCTTTCGGTTTTTCCTCTTTCTTTGCCGGGGCCGACTTTGCTACCGGCTCAACCGCGGCCTTTACCGCAGGCTGCTGGGCCTTAAGTTCGGACTTTACCTCGGCCTGCGCGCCGTTTACCGCGCGCTTCTGAAATATATTCCTACGCTCGGTTTCAACGGCGTAAACGCAGTTCGTCAGCAAAAATACCACTGCGATTACAAAACCTAATATTTTTTTACGTAACATCTTGTCCTCCTTGTAGTTACAAAGGCGGTGCCTGGCACCGGGTATTCCGAGTATCATTACAATTGAAATAGCACGTTTTAACATATTAGTCTCCAATTTTTCCATTGTTAATCTTTTTGCATGAAAAATTGTCCCGAGTCCCTCGCCGCAAGTATTTAACACACTGGCGTCTCGGGACGAGGGACTTCCTTATAAAAATACCAAGGCTCATCTTGGCAGCCTTGGCTTTCAAATACGCGGTTGTCGGTTAGTTTCATTTATATTTAGTTTTTACAGGCATTGCTCGATGGTGTTGGCAAGAACCCTCAAACCTCTTTCAAGATAATCCTGGCTTGCCTGACTTTGGGCTGTTAGGCCCAGGGTATTAATCATTTCTACCAATGCTGCATATATATCCCCTGACTGCAAAACAACCACATTTATTTTAGTTGTCAGGGATTTGGGTAAACCGGTCTGCAAGGTATAAAGAGTCGGAAGAACATCGGCATTAATCTCTTCCGCTAATCTACTTACAGCTTCTTCAAAACTTGGATAATCTTCCATGCTTATTACATAACGTACCGCACCGCTTGCTCTAAGATTTTTCGCTTCTTCGGCTGTGTTTACAACTACGCCGAGCGGCACTGCGCCATTTATCAAAAGGGCTCTGAGCGCTGCCGCTGCGTCACCCGGAACTGTGCAATCCAAAATAACAGGCTTTCCTTTTTCTTCTGCGGACTGTAGATTTGCGGCAATCAGGCTGACTTTAGAGTTATAAGCCGCTACAGTCGGATCAAATAAAAGAACATCTGAATCAAAAACATCGCTATATCCCAGCCAATCCGTCATAATGCTTTTAATTTCTCCTTGCGGTATATATCTTGTTCTGCGGGCTATATGGCCTATGTCAGACGCATTTACCTTTGTCGTTATAGCGCCTTTCTGCCGCGCATATTCACTAATAGCCTCTTTTACTTTATTCACTTTGCCTTCCGGATATCCGGCCGCAGATGCAACAACTTTAGCGTTAAGCGCATCCAGGACATTTTTAATGTCTGTCATACCGTATGGTTTTCGTATAAAACTGATTATTTTACCTTCACTCAAAAGGCCTGCTATAATAGGATCGCCCTCGCTAAATCCGCCTGATGTCAAAACAGTCGGAATATTTGCTGCGCTTTCGCTCAACCTATTAATTAATTTAATTCCTGCGTTTTTGCCTTCATCGGTTTTACTCAAATCATTGTCGGTTAAAACTACGTCAAACTGATATGGCTCGGCTGCGGTAATCAGGTCAACCTCTGCTTTGTCGCGGGCAAATATTACAACAACATCATCCTCGCCAAGTTCTGGCAATGGCTCCATATTCCTGCGTACGACCATCTTTTTCCCATTATCTTCCAGCCAAATTTTAATAATCATTTCAAGAACTTGCCTGACAGCAGCTTCATCTTCTACGACTAGTATGCTCTTGAAATTTACGCCTGTCGCTGGCGCAACGGATTCCCAGCCGCCTTCGGTAGGCGTCAAAGCTTTTATTCTGGCCAGTTTTACCGGATCTATTCCTAGTTCTTCGCCGTACATAGTCAGTAATAAACATGCTACTCTCATTCTGGCCAAGGCAAGGCGTAGATTTGTATCATCTGCAAGTTGCTCATCTTCCGGTCTGCTTAAATTTTCTTTTGTATTTAAAAGAGGTGTGCCTTGCGAATCTATGGGCGTATCTTCCTTTAAACCAAAATATACACCGCCACGGCGTATTTTAGTCGCGTAATCCGAATCATTGGGATCGACATCTGCGTATTCGCTCCACCCTGCTTTCGCGAACCTCATGACTAATTCGCAGGCAATCTTTGCCGTAGCCCAGATTAAATGCGGCCTAAGGGCTTTTTTCGTTGCTTTGTCTTCACCTTTCAAAAACCCCTTCATAAAATTTTCAAAAATAGCTTTTTTTACAGTGACACTGGTTAAAGGCAGGCCTTTTGTCCATGGGTTTTCTCCGGCAGGATTTATTATAAATTGCACTGCGTCAGCAAAATCTATAAATCTCATACCCTCTAATTGTATGGTATCCCTGTCAATAACCACTTTGACATGAAGCGGTTCGCCTGTTACCGGGTCGACCTCCCACCCTAAATTATTGCCTTTCGGGTCACAGTCAGCCATTCTTTTCTTTGAAAATTTTTCAGGCAAAGGGCCATCGTAATCATTTGCCAGTAAACCTATGCTTCCATCCGGATTGGACGTAAGTTCCATAATTATAGCTATCAGTTGTAAAATTCTGTCTCTTTGTTCCCTGTATTTATTATGCGGATTTTGGATCAGCAAACCGGGTATCATGCGCGCTTTGCGTACTCTATCCCTTCTGCTTGGCAGAACTTCTGCAGTGCCTCTGGGCTGCCTCAGGGCTGGCCAATCTTCAACAGGCAAACTCAATAACTGTTGTATCTTCCTTTTGCTTAAACCCAAAAGCCTTCTTACTTCTTTTACATGTTTTACGGTATTATGATAATCAGGCAATGGTTCTTTATCAAGGGCCCTGCCCTCGGGAATATAAGTCAATAATTCATCAAAAAGTTTTATTCCATAAGCCGCTCTTTGCGCAGCCAATGCCCTGTATTTCTGCGGAATCTCGTCAAAATCCTGGAAGAATTTGGCATCCGAAAATTCCATAACCCTTACTACTCTTACGATATTACCAGTTTGATCCTTCTTATATAATTGTTTACGCCCTTCCAGTTCCCGCAATTTGCTATCAACAAGGTTGCAATATTTGAGAGGAACCATCTGCTCAAACTTTTTTCTTACATTTGGGTCAGGATGATTATGGACAATATTTTCAGCCATTTCTACGGAAACTATCTGATATTCTATTGCTTCCGGATCAAAAAAATCTCCGAGATCCTGATAAACAAAAACTCTGTCAGCATCTTTATCTATAATAAAAAATGTTTTGTTTATACGGCCATATGGGTCTACAACAACCATGCAATTTTTTAATTCAACATCTGTCTTAAATTTTTTTGCGTTAGCTATAATCGGTTTTGCTTGACTTGCAGAAAGAACATCGTAGTTTTCAGGTATGCCGTAATTGTTAGGGCCTATTTTTTTGGCCTTGCCTTTTGCATCGGCTGTTACTCGCTCTGCTATTTTCCTGGCTTCCTCAGCCGTTCTTATAACTTTATATTTTTCATCTGCGGGGAAAATCCTTTCAGCGCCGGCAGTATCCACAACCACATCCAGACTAAAAGTACCTGGTTTAGCTCCAGGCCTGGATGTATAGGCTAAAATAACTCCTTCGCTGTCCGGCAAATATCTGACATCTGTAAAAGAACACCTGGTGCCTTCAAATGTTATAGTTTGTTTCAGATTACCGTCACTGCCAAAACATGCAGGGTTAAATCCGAACACCTCTGCTATGGCTTTGTTTTCTTTTTTCTGCTCTTCCTGCTTTTGTTTTTTCAGCCTTTGCGCTCTTGTTTCTCCATCTGCGCGGGCTGTAGCAGGCACTAGCCTTAGAGTATCTAAAGCAACGTTCGTTCTGTCCGGCACATATACTATTTCATAATTTTCTGTGCCCATCCTCAACGCTTCCTTCACAGTATTAGTATCCAGTAAATCCAGGTGGCCCAGTTCCTGTAAATATGTTAATAAATCTTCAAATCTGGCCATATATGTTGTAAGAGGCTGCGGGTCTTGGCCTTCCAACAATTGTTGCATTATTGGAAAAGCATAGTCAGTTAAATAAGTGTCCCTGTTTTTTACCAAGTTAGCCAACCTGTCATACATCACGCTGAAAGCTGCTAAATTAGTACTGAGTTCTTGCATTTGCTGGACAGCGGGTTTTTCCTTAACCGATAAACTGGTGAGCGCTGTTATTGTAACAGTATGCCGCCCTGCGCTGGCTGCAATAACAGGAACCCCGCGTATTTCATCGCCGATTCCTCTAGCGCGGTGATCCTCTCCTGCATTATATTCGCGCAAGGCATAAGATATCCCTGTCTGGGTAAATAAAAACGCAAGTACTGTAATTGTTGCTATAGCGCGTATTTTCATTAGGTTATTCATTTCTCCTCCGTTTCAGTGTTCAGTGCACAGGGTTCAGTGGACAGTGAGGATTACAATCTATGTTTGAGACTTTTTTCTAAAACGCCTATCATTCTGCTAATTTCTTCATAATCGCAAAGAAGCTCTTTATATTCCTTGTCTTTTAAATATCCTAGATCATGAGCAAGAAGTAAAAGATACTTTGTTTCCTCTAAGGATGCATCAGCAATATTAATAAAATGCAAATAATCTCTTGTCGTTCTTCTCTTAAATCCCTCAACGATATTAGTAGGTATTGCCGAACTAGATCTTCTAATTTGAGAAACTATGCCAAATTTCTCCTCTTTTGGAAATATTTTAGTTGCTTTATATATCTCCAACGTTAATTTATGCGCTTTTTGCCAAACTATTAAGTCTTTAAATGTTTTTACATTCATTTTTCACTGAACACTGTTCACTGTCCACTGGGTACTTCCTTATTCTCCTTATTGCTCTGCTGCCTTAATAAACCCGGGAGCGTTGGTTTTGCAATCGGTTGAATCACTTCCACCTGGCCTGCCATTGGCGTGTAAACCTCTTTAAGCACTGTCCTATACAAATTTTTATCGGTTGCGGTTGTTACATTCGGCGCAACCACTACATAAGCAATGCCCTGTTTTTTGAATAAATTCATAAGCGTTGATGTGTGATATCCGCCGCAGATTAATACAGCTATCTTTGGCGCGTTCGGATTCTGTGGTTTAAATGCCGCTTTTTCGCCAGTTAAAGGCGAGACAGGCAATCTTTCGTTCATTGCCTTTATAGTGTTGGCTGCAAAGGCATATTCTCTTTGTAATGCAATATCGTAAAAATTATCCACAAACGCAAGATGATTGTCCAGCGGATTTGAATTAACATCTATATTAGTTGAGATGTTGTGGCGCTTGGCTTGTTTTGCAAGAAAATTTTTCCACTCTTTTATATTGAATTTTTTCTTGTTTTCGGTATAGAACCTCGTTTCATCAGGTGTAATCTTTATCTCTACAAGGCCTTCAAACGTCTCTATGCCTCTTGAGATAAAATAAAGTTCACGGGCATCGCCATTGCGGCCTATTAATTTATTGTAGATATAATCCTCAAACTGTGGTAGTTCCTTGAACAGGTCTTCATTGTCAATCTTGTCAAACACATTAAGGTAATCTATATAGGCAAAGAGATTTGGATATATTTTTTCCACTGATTTACCTTGAGGCAAAAGCGATTTTAAATAATTGTAATATTCGGATTGCTTTATTTTTTCGTCTTTCGCAGCCTGGGTCTTGGCAAGGCATTCTTTTAATTTTGCCTGCGGCAGGGTCTTAGTCAGGTATTCAAGCAGCTTGGAGCGCTCAAGCTCAGTTTTCTTAAGGTCTGTTTTCTTTTCAAGTTCCAGCGCCTGATTATAAAGCGCTATATTTTCAAGGTCCTGCTTTTTAAGGGCGGCTTCTTCTCTATCATTTGTGAATGAGAGCAGATAAATGGTGTAATCCTTAAATTTCATTTTCTCATCTGTGTAATCTTTTTTCTTTTTTTCGACGTCAAGCAGCTGGTTTGAATAAATCTTTTCTTTTAAGGCATTGGCTGTTTGTTTTAAATTGTCAAGAAGTATCAGGTCTTTATCCCTTATTTCATCTAGCTTTAAGAATGAATTCATGTTTGCGTCATAAAGCTCAGGCTTTTCAATGCCAAAGACGTCTATCGGATAATCTTCCACTATATCAAGATAGTTCTCTCCGCATATCTTCCCGCTTTTTAGGTACTTATCGGCAACTTCTGTGCGTTTTTCTTTTGGCGCGTATTCACGCATATAAGACAGCGAATCCGAACGCGATCCGCCTTCAACTAAAACAAGTGTTATGCCATGCGCCAGGTACAGATATTCAAGCATCTTGGCAAGGTTCATCTGCGCCTC
>PFHB01000008.1:1233-11017 GCA_002783585.1 Candidatus Omnitrophica bacterium CG_4_8_14_3_um_filter_43_15 | reverse complement strand
TAGGCCACTAGACTATGGGGCCGAATTTTCTCTTGCCTTCTACTAAATTCAACTTTTCCTGCTTTGTAAAACGCTTTATTACTATTTCTCTTTTTATTGCAGTTGATTTTGTACCGCAGAATTCCTGATAAACCAAAACAACCGGGCATCTATACTTCGTAAATTTGCAGCCTTTGCCTTTGTTATGCGTGATTATTCTTTTTTCAACATTATTGGATATGCCGGTATAAAACTTGTTGTCGTTACATTTAATAATATAAAGATACCAAGGTTTATCCATGAGTGTTTTGCTCGAGAGGTCCTGTTTGGCTAGAACGTAACAGCTGGCCAAACAGGATCATACTTTTTGTCCAGTAAGAAAGAATCTGGACAAAAAGTATGGTGCGCGGGGCGAGAGTTGAACTCGCAAGGGTTTCCCCACAAGATCCTTAGTCTTGCGCGTATGCCAATTCCGCCACCCGCGCGTATTTTTGAGCTGGTTGGGATGTCTGGATTCGAACCAGAATAACGAGCTCCAGAGGCTCGCGTCTTACCGTTGGACGACATCCCAATGATTCGTATATTTTACACTAATTTTTTTACCTGTTCAAGCCTTTTTAAAACCTTATCCCTGCCCAACACCTCTAAAAGCTCAAACAAACCAGGGCCCATCATTCTGCCTGAAACAGCCACCCTGACAGGATGAATAATATCCGCTGCTTTTATTTTAAGTTCATCAGCAAGCTCGCGGCAGGCGCCCTCAATTGAAACAGCGGTAAAATCTTTTAACGCTGTTAATCTTTCCGATGCGCTTCTTAAAATATCCGCAACGCCTTCTTTTTTAATCCTTTTTTTTATGGCTTGCTCTTCGTATTTTATCTCATCCGTAAAAACATAACCGGACCAATCGAAAAAATCAACCAATGTCCGCGCCCTTTCTTTAAATAATCCTGTTACTTTAAGCAGCCAATCTTTATTTGTCTGATCACTAATCCAGCCACGGCTTTTTAACTCTGGCATTAATAAATCGAGGAGTTCCTGATTATCAAATTTATTTATATACTGGCCGTTCATCCAGTTTAACTTTTCTATGTCAAAAACCGCGTTTACTGACTTTGCGTTTTTAATATCGAACTCTTTTATAATTTCATCGATCGGCAACACTTCTCTATCCTTGCCGGGCGACCAGCCCAAAAGCGCTATAAAATTCACCATTGCCTGAGGCAAATACCCCTGTTCTCTATATTCTCTAATACTTGTAGCGCCGTGGCGTTTTGACATGCGGGAGCGATCACTGCCGAGTATCAACGGAACATGGCCAAACTCAGGCAGATTAAACCCAAGCGCTTCATAAAATAAAATCTGTTTAGGTGTATTTGAAATATGGTCATCGCCACGTATGACATGCGTAATCTGCATTTCGGCATCGTCAACAACGCATGCAAAATTGTATGTCGGGAAACCATCGGATTTTATAACCACCTGGTCTTTAATCGTATCTGTATTTATTTCTATCGGGCCGTGCACAAGATCGTTTATCTTTATTATCTTACCGGGTTGCACCTTAAAAATAACGGCTTTTTGCGTAATGCGTTTTGAATCCTTTGTAACGCTGCCGTCTTTAGAGCGTATTTCGCCTTCTGCTTCATACGCAAGGCCCTCGTCCAGCAATTTTTTAGCGTATTTTCTGTAAATATCAAGCCGCTTGGACTGATGAATCAACTCGGTATCCCAGTCAAGCCCAAGCCATTTCAGGCTGTCCAGTATCTCGTCTAAAAATTCGGCTTTTGAGCGCTCCAAATCAGTATCCTCTATGCGCAAAATAAACTTGCCGCCGGAGTGCCTCGCGTACAACCAGTTAAAAAGAGCGGTCCTGGCGCTTCCTATATGTAGGTATCCCGTCGGGCTCGGAGCAAATCTGACTTTCATTTTAATTGCTTCTCCTTAACATGTCATTCTGAGGAGCCCGAAGGGCGACGAAGAATCTAACGTATTAGATCCTTCGGCTCGCCGCCTTCGGCGGCGGCCTCAGGATGACACGAGAGTTTTCGCCGATTCGGCGATTGGCCTGCCTGACAAACCGTAACGTTCAAGCAGCACATCTCTCGGGCCATGTTCTATAAACATGCCGGGCAGGCCTAATAACTTTATTTTTACATCCTTATTCTGTGAATGAAAAAACTCTATAATATTGCTGCCAAAACCACCCTGCACTATACCCTCTTCCACAATAAGAAATTTATTTATGCGGTTTGACAGGTCTAAAAATAAACTCGTGTCAAACGGCTTGGCAAACCGCGCGTTAATAACGCTCGATTTTATACCCTCTTTACCTAAAATATCAGCGGCTTGAATACTCGGGCTAACCATGCTGCCTAACGCTATTATAGCTAAATCCTTGCCGTCACGCAAGATCTGCGATTTGCCCAACTGTATATCCTGTTTTGCGGCGCCAATCGGCGCAATAGAACCTCTCGGATAACGTATCGCGATCGGCCCATTATGCCCTACGGCAAATTCGAGCATATCACACAATTCTTTCTGATCGGCGGACGCCATTACAACCATATTAGGCACGCTTGATAAATACGCGATGTCAAATGGCCCGTGATGCGTAGGCCCATCCTCGCCTACCAAGCCTGCTCTGTCAATGGCAAAAACCACATGAAGGTTCTGCAACGCAATATCATGCATCAGTTGGTCGTATGAACGCTGCAAAAATGTTGAATATATGGCTACTACCGGCGCCATACCTTTTAAACTCATGCCGGCGGCAAACCCTACAGCGTGCTGTTCGGCTATGCCCACATCAAAAAACCTTGACGGAAATTCTTTTGAAAACTCTGTAAGCCCTGTGCCGTCGCACATAGCGGCAGTAACAGCTACTATCTTTTCGTTTTGCCCGGCAAGTTCTACAATCTTTTCACCGAACGCCTCGGTGAATGACTGCCGGCAGATGGGGTCAGGTTCTAAACCTGACCCCATCTGCACAACTTTTTCACCGGTCTGGGCGCAAAACGGCCCGACGCCATGAAACTTGTCAGGCGTATCTTCCGCATACTTAAAACCTTTGCCTTTTTTTGTTATTATATGAATAAGGACCGGTTCATTTAAGTCTTTTACATTTTTTATAGTAGCCAGCAGGACATCTGTATTATGCCCGTCTATGGGCCCGAAATAACGAAACCCCAATTCCTCAAAAAGTATGCCTGGTATCAATAAATTCTTCAAACCCTCCTCAAGCTTTTTTGCGGCGCGGTAAACCCTAAAACCGTAACGCGGTATCCTTTTAACAAGGCCCTCAACCTCTTTTCTTACCCTGTTATAAACAGGCGCTGATATAATCCTGTTCAAATATTTAGCCATTGCGCCTATAGAAGGCGATATTGACATCTCATTATCATTAAGAATAACTATAAGGTCTTTTTTCAGGTGGCCTGAGTGATTAAGCGCCTCAAACGCCATGCCGCCGGCTAATGCCGCGTCGCCGATAACAGCCACGACTTTATGTTTCTGATTATTCAGGTCTCTTGCAGCCGCAACCCCAAGCGCTGTTGAAATGGATGTTGAACTATGGCCGCAGGTAACAGGGTCATACGGGCTTTCATACTTATTGGGAAAACCGCTTATGCCGCCAAGCTGCCTTAGGCTTTTAAAGTTATTTTTGCGGCCGGTTAAAATCTTGTGAGCGTAACTCTGATGGCCTACATCCCAGAATATAAAATCTCTCGGCGCCTGGAATAAATAATGCAGCACTACCGTCAGCTCCACGACCCCCAGGCTTGAAGCAAGGTGCCCGCCTGTGCCTGAGACAGAATCTATAATAAATTGCCTTATCTCTTCGGCAACAAGCCCTAAATTTTCCTGCGGGACCTTTTTAAGGTCCTGCGGGCTGTTTATAGTATCAAGAATTTTACTCATCATCACCTTTAAAATCAGACGTCTCAAACTCGCCGGAAGCTTTTTTGGAAAGCACCTGAATTTTTTTCTGGGCCTCATTGAGTTTTTTTGAGCACAGCCTTGACAGCATAACGCCTTCCTCGTATTTTTTCAGGGAATCATCAAGGCTCAAATTCCCGTCTTCAAGCTCTGCGACTATTTTTTCAAGCCTTTTTACCGCATCCTCAAACTTAAGCTCTTTTTCTTTCATCCTACGGCCTCCACTCTGCTTCTTATTTCTCCTTTGTGCAATCTCGTTACAATTTCGTCATCCTTTTTAAGCTGGGATGAATCTTTTATAACTTTACCGTCTGCAGAACGTTTTGTAATACTATAGCCACGCGAGAGTATTGCAGTCGGGCTTAAAGCATCAAGCCTGCCTGTGAGTTCGTCTATCCTTTGCTGATACTGCAAAAACACGTTCAAAGGCCTGCGCAAAACATACGCATTCTTTAATGCCGACAGCTGCGACGACAAAATATCGGCTATTGATTGCATCGCGGCATTTAAGCGCGCAAAGATATTTTGTATGCCTGACAAAAACTCTTCCTTGCTTGCGACAACCAATTCTGCCGCAGCAGACGGCGTGGGCGCCCTGAGATCAGCCACAAAATCAGATATTGTCCAATCAATCTCATGGCCTACGGCTGAAATCACAGGGATACGTGAATTATAAATAGCCCTGGCTACAATTTCCTCGTTAAAAGCCCACAAGTCCTCTAAAACCCCGCCTCCGCGGCCGACTATCAATACATCGATATCCTTAAAAGTATTAAAATCATCTATTGCCTGGGCAATCTGCCCTGCGGCTTGCGAGCCCTGCACCATAACAGGGTATAAAATAACGTTTAAATTTGCAAACCTGCGCGAGAGCACGTTTATTATGTCGCGTATGGCAGCGCCTGTAGGCGAGGTTACAACGCCTATACGTTTTGGCAAAACAGGCAGCAGTTTTTTGTGCTCCGCATCAAACAACCCTTCTTTGAAAAGTTTTTCCTTAAGCTGCTCGAACGCTATCTGAAGGGCGCCAACGCCTTTGGGCTCCATGCGTTCGACAATCAGCTGGTAATCCCCACGCGCCTCGTACACGCTGAGGCTGCCGAAGCAGACAACCTGCATGCCGGCCTTGGGTTCGAATTTTAAAATCTCATTGGCGCGGTGGAACATGACGCACCTTAAAACGCTTTTCTTATCCTTCAGTGAAAAATACATATGCCCGGATGAGTGAAGCGTAAAATTAGAAACCTCCCCCTCGATCCAAACAGCGCTTAAAGAACTCTCGAGGATTAACTTTACATCTTTTGTTATTTCACTTACTGTGTATATCCGCTCTTTTGTTAAGGTATTCACCTTGTCAAAGCCTTTCGTGGATCCTCTCTATTCTGCTGGCCTTTCCTATTTTCTCGTCGATTTCTATAACAACGCCCTGAAGCCTGATGTCGCCTGAGGCAACCTCAAATTTAGTAGGCATCTGCGTCAGAAAACGCTGCAGTATCTGGTCTGTCTTTCTTCCTATGACAGAATCAAAAGGCCCTGTCATTCCTGCGTCTGTTATGTACGCTGTGCCCTGCGGCAGGATACATTCATCCGCTGTCTGCACATGGGTATGCGTGCCTATAACAGCGCTGACAGAACCGTCTAAAAATTTGCCAAGCGCGATTTTCTCGCTCGTGGCCTCGGCGTGGACATCAACTATTATAACAGATGTCTGGTTTTTTATCTGCGCGGCTAATTTTTGAGTTGTCTTAAAAGGGCATTCCAGAGCGCTTAAAAAAACCCTGCCTAAAACATTTATCACGCCGATTTTTATGCCGTCTTCTGTTTCAATAACCACGGCACCCCTGCCCGGGTCGCCGTCAGGGTAATTAGCAGGCCGCAAAATCCTTTTGTCTGCGTCTAACATATCATATATCTCTTTTTTCTTCCATATATGGTCGCCTGAAGTAAGCGCGTCTATGCCCATACCAAAAAGCTGATTGGCGATATCAGGCGTTATGCCGGAACCGCCTGCCGCATTTTCAGCATTGGCTATTGTAAAATCTATTTTTTTCTTCTTTTTAAGATTACCCAACAACTCATCAATCGCCTGCCTGCCGGGCGATGCCACTATGTCGCCTATAAACAAAATATTCATGAAAACTCCTACTTGGCGTACTCTATAGCTCTTGTTTCTCTGATTACGGTCACTTTAATCTGCCCCGGATATTCAAGGCCGTCTTCTATTTTTTTCGTTATATCCTTGGCAAGCGCTGATGCCTGGACATCATTCAACTTGTCCGGCTTTACGATAACGCGTATTTCCCTGCCTGCCTGGATCGCGTATGCCTTATCAACGCCTGGAAATGAATCCGCTATTGCCTCAAGTTTCGTAAGGCGTTTTATATATGTCTCGAGCGTTTCCCTGCGCGCGCCGGGCCTGGTCGCGCTTACAGCGTCTGCCGCCTGGACAAGCACGCCGTAGATCGATTTGGCCTCAACATCCTGATGGTGCGCCTCAACTGAATTTATTACTTCCTGGGATTCGCCGTGTTTTTTAAGCAAATCCACGCCTATCTTTATATGCGTGCCCTCAACATCGTGGCTTGTCGCCTTTCCTATATCATGCAAAAGGCCTATCCTGCGGGCAATATTAAAATCCGCGCCCAACTCCGACGCCATAACGCCCATAAGATACGCCACTTCAATCGAATGCTGCAACACATTCTGGCCGTAAGATGTCCTGTATTTAAGCCGGCCCAGCATTTTTACAAGCTCAATATGCAAACCATGCACGCCGCAGTCAAACGCCGCCTTCTCGCCTTCCTCGCGAATATTGGTCTCCATCTCGGTTTTTATCTTTTCGACTATTTCTTCAATGCGGCCCGGATGGATCCTTCCGTCCTGCATAAGGCGCTGTATAGCCCTCTTGGCAATTTCTCTTTTGATAGGGTCAAACCCGGAAATAGTTACCGCCTCAGGGGTATCGTCAATAATAACATCTATACCTGTGGCTATTTCAAGGGCGCGTATATTGCGGCCCTCGCGGCCTATGATACGGCCTTTCATTTCATCGTTTGGCAGGCTTACCACGCTGATAGTTGTCTCAACAGTATGCTCTGCCGCGCATTTCTGTATGGCCAAAGATAATATTTCGCGGCCTTTTTTATCAGCTGTCTCGCGCGCCTCTTCTTCTATCTTTTTAAGCAAAACAACAGCCTCTTGCCTTGCCTCGTTTTCCATCTTTGAAATAAGGAGCTTTTTGGCGTCCTGGGCCGTCATGCCTGATATACGCTGAAGCGACTGACGCTCCTCGGCAATAAGCTTGGAATACTCCCTCTTGTCGTTTTCTACTTCCTTTTCCTTATTTTGCAGCGCTGTATCGCGCTGGCCTATTTCTCTTTCCTTGCCGTCAATAACCTCGGCCTTGCGCTCTATATTTTCTTCCTTCTGGATGAGCCTTTTTTCAAGCGTTGCCAGTTCCTGGCGCCTGTCTTTTGAGCTTTCCTCAAATTCCGCCTTTATCTTAAAACGCAGGTCCTTCGCCTCTATTTCAACTTCGCGGCGCTTATTATCCGCTTCTCTTTTTGCGTCTTCTAAAATCTTTTTGGCATCGCTGGCAGCGCCCTGCATTGCTTTCTCGGCCGCAACCTTCCTAGTAAAATACCCCAGGATAAAAAGCGCGGCGCCAAACAGAATACCTATTAAAATTAATAGTGGGTTAAACATGCCCTGTCCCTCCAAAATTTGCGAAGCAAATTTTGATCCTGTTTGGCTAGCTATTATGTCCTGGCCAAACAGGACCTTCTTTCTGCTTCAATTGGTAATTATGCGAGTGACAGGTATATCGTGGGAAAGAGTGGGAAAATCCTCGTCAAGCACCTGAAAATCAAACGCAAGGCTCAACTTCGGGATTTTATAGGGGATACATTTCAGGAACCTGTCGTAGTAACCTGCGCCGTGGCCGATGCGGTTGTTATTTCTGTCAAATGCAACGCCCGGCATTACTACAAGGTCAAGCTTTTCGGGCGCCGCTTTTGGTTTTAACGCGGCTTTTGGCTCGCAAATCCCAAAACATCCCAAACATGTATCTTTTTCTAAATCTGAGATCTCAGATATTAATATTCTCTTTCTTTTTGTGTCTGTCACTGGCAAAAAAACCCTTTTTCTCTTTTTTAACGCTTCTTTGATTATAAGGGAAGTGTCGACCTCGTAAGGCTTCCCGGCATACAACAAAATCTTTTTGGCAATTTTAAACTCTTTCAAACTTAACAACTTTCTTTTTATAGCCAAACTTTTTTTGTACCTTGTTGCCTCCTTCTGAAGTTTGAGCTTTTTTAAGACGCTTTTTCTTATTTTATCTTTAATTTTTACCGCTTCCTGAAAATTATATCGCATTTTATTATATCACTATTGATTATATAGGTCAAGTATAAGAAATTACCCGTTATGCTCGCGCTCAACGTCTTCGGGCTTAAAGTTTTTAAGCTGCGGAAACTCATTAAGCCGGTTTTTTTTCTTCAGAAAATCAACTATGGCTGCTCTTAGAGCCTGTTCTGCCAGCACCGAGCAATGCATCTTTATCTTGGGCAGCCCGCCTAAGGCCTCAGCCACTGCCCTGTTTGAAACCTCAAGCGCGTCTTTTATGCTTTTACCCTTGACAAGCTCTGTTACCATGCTTGAAGTCGCAATCGCCGCGCCGCATCCGAACGTCTTAAACTTTGCATCGGTTATGATGTCTTTCTCGTCAACCTTTATATAAAGTTCCATAATATCGCCGCAGGTCGGGTTGCCGATATGGCCTGTGCCGTTTGCGTCAGGCATATCGCCCACATTATGCGGATGTAAAAAATGCTCCATTACTTTTTCACTATATGGCCCCTGCGGCATGTTAAATACTCTCCTTTAAACCCTTATCTTTTCCAGTAAATCGCTGCTTGATTTTTCCGCCTTTATCACTGCTTTTACGCCGTCAGGAAAAACAAAATATTCCACTTCTGCGGCAGAGCCGTTATTTATATCGCTGTAACGCGCGGCAATGCCCGCTAAAATACCTGTATTTTCTGCGTTAATGCTGCCGCGGCCAAGGACAACAGGCCCCGGATGGCGTAAAACCTTAAAGATTACATCGCCCTGCCTGGCAATATTTAGAAGCCTTTTATTCTCATCCTGGTTTCTTCCTGCTATTGCCTTTAAATCATCATTTAATCTGAAAAACCTGCCGCTCTTTATAAGGTTTATGTTATCCAGCGTAAACTCATCATGCGCTATAAGGTCCTTTGCCTTTTTGGCGAAGCCCGGGTCTGTCAGCAGGCAGCCGCCTGAAGGGCATGGATAATCCTTAACACTTAAATCAACTGCCAGCTGAATCTGGTCTTTCCTGCCGCGGCCCTGTATTTTTAGCAGTTTATCCCTGTCCACCCAGCCGTTTATTTCAGGTATAGTCGGCTCAAGCGCCTTGGCTGAAAGCGGCCGCAGGATAAGGCCTTCAAGGCCTGTCTCTTTTTCTATATGCCGCAATGTATGTTTTTTCTGCGACATTGGCCTTTGGCCTGCCACCTCGCCTGTTACAATAAACTGGGCCCCTGTTACCTTCATATATTCGGCAGCCAGTTTAAAAGTAAATATGCGGCAGTCAATACACGGGTTCATATTGCTCCCGTAACCGTGCTTGGGATTTTTTACAATACCAAGGTATTCCCTGGACATATTAATAACCTTAAGCGGTATGCCAAGCTGCTTTGCGGCTGAAACAGACGCCATGCAGGAAGAATCCTTTGGGGTACATGTGCAGAAGACCGTGTTAAAATTCAAGCCCTCAAGCTCAATGCCCTGCTCTTTTATAAGCCGCGCGGCAAGAATACTGTCTAAGCCGCCGCTTAACATCGCT
>PFHB01000008.1:0-1153 GCA_002783585.1 Candidatus Omnitrophica bacterium CG_4_8_14_3_um_filter_43_15 | reverse complement strand
TTTCAGCGTTAAAGGGCAAATGAAATTAGAGGGCGGTGTCAAGCCAAAATAGAAATGTCTTATTCTTACCAAAGTAAAAATGTCTTGTTTTTATGTTGTTGTTAATAGTAATTCTTTTTCTTTTTGAGCGAATTTTTCTTTTTGTAAATAACCGTTATACATAGGCCTTTTCCAAGGATGTCCAACCGGGGGTACGTATACCTTCCTTGGCTTAAAGGTAAGCTCTCTTTTATCTATTATCTGGGGCCTTATAAGTATCTGTTTGAACCTTAAAGAGATGCCTTTATGAGTTATTTCTATTGAGCCGTTTAGTCTCTCTTCTACGATTACCTTATCAACCCTTATATTGTTTTTTATCTGATACAGCTTATTCTCATGGGCTACGGTAAAGTCATTCCTTAAAGCCCTTTGGGTCTTTATACGAAAGATCCTTTCAAGGTCTATTGTTTTAGGTACAGGCCTGTGCAAGTTATCAGGCATTGCCGGCTCTTTGGCGAATCTTTTGTTGTATATAGGCAAATACCAGCCTAAAAACATATTAGCTTCGCTGATTGTTCTGATGCCCTTAAGGCGCATCTCTTTAATAAGCCTGTCCTGAAAGGTGTTAAACTGGCGCTCTACCCTGCCTTTGGCTTGAGGCGAGAAGGCGTATATGATATCAACGGACAATTCCCCTAGGGCCTTTTGCACCGCGCTTAGCGGGATTACATTGTTTAATTCATCCTCAATTGTTTGTTTCTTCTTGGCTTTATAGGCGGAGTATCTGTCGAGGTATACACTTTGAGGTATTCCATGCCTTTCTATGTAACGTTTAAAACTGTCCATGAACGGCATTGTCCCTTCGTATGTATAGAACCTTGCAAAGACACAGCCTGTAGCATCATCAACATAACCCATAAGAACGCATTTAGGAGCTCTTTGCTCAAACCAGTCATGATGAGAGCCGTCTATCTGAATCATTTCACCGAAGTGATGCTTGCGCTCCCGCCATTGCCTGTGAGGGCGTTTTTTGCGCTTCTTGTATGGGATATGTTTTTCTATGAGCCAGAGCCGTAAGGTTTCGTCATTTAGCTTTATTTTATCTATTTCAAAGAGCTTCTCAGTTGCTAATGTTGGGCCGAAGTCAGAGTATTTTTCCTGAAAGAGCTTTAAT
>PFHB01000081.1 GCA_002783585.1 Candidatus Omnitrophica bacterium CG_4_8_14_3_um_filter_43_15 | reverse complement strand
TTGTACCTATCGCTATGGAAAAGGAGCTTCGCTTTGCTATTCGTGAAGGCGGCCATACAGTAGGCGCTGGTGTAATATCGGAGATAATAGCGTAAAATGCAACAGAAAATTCGCATAAGATTAAAAGCTTACGACCACAGGCTGCTTGATCAGTCTGCGCATGAGATAGTGGAAGCCGCAAGGCGCACGGGCGCCAAGGTTTCAGGCCCCATACCTCTTCCTACGGACAGGGAGGTTTTTACAGTGCTGCGTTCTCCTCATGTTGATAAGAGGTCAAGAGAGCAGTTTCAGATTAAGACGCATAAGCGCATACTGGATATTTTAAGCCCTACGTCGAAGACTGTTGACGCATTAAAAAAACTTGATCTGCCGGCCGGCGTAGATGTGGAGATAAAATAATATGATTCAAGGTTTGTTGGGAAAAAAATTAGGCATGACACAGATCTTTAATCAGGAAGGCAATATTGTTCCTGTTACGGTTATAGAGGCAGGGCCGTGCCCTATATTACAGATTAAGACTGTTGAGAAAGACGGGTATTCTGCTATACAGGTAGGCTTTGAGGCAAGAAAAGAATCCAGGGTCAATAAGCCGCTCACAGGGCATTTTAAAAAAGCAGGCGTAAAACCAAAGCATTACATAAGAGAATTCAGCGTTGAAAAACCCGAAGATTACAAGATCGGCCAGGATATCCTGGTGGATATTTTTGCTGTTTCGGATGCGGTTGATATCATAGGTGTTTCTATAGGTAAAGGTTTTCAGGGTGGGATGAAAAGGCATAATTGGTCAGGTGGGCCTGAGTCGCACGGTTCAATGCATCACCGGGCCCCGGGTTCTGTGGGCGCAAGCTCGGATCCTTCAAGGACATATAAGGGCCAGAAACTTCCGGGCAGGATGGGCAACGCGCGCGTAACAGTCCAGAACCTTGAGGTTATGAGTATAGACAAGGATAATAATCTTTTGGTTGTAAAAGGCGCTGTTCCGGGCTCTGACGGGGGCTTGCTTGTGATAAGAAAAGGAAAAAAGAAAACCAGGATTTTAGCGAAGCAAAAGCCGGTTGTAAAGAAAAAGAAGGAAGAGGCCAAGATGAAAAAGGCTCAGCCTGCTAAAAAGAAATAAATTATTATGACTGCTAAAGTAAAAAAAGATAAAATAAAATTAGAAAAAACACTGCCTGTGCGCGATTTCTTAAGCGGCAAGGAACTCAGGAGTATTGACCTTGACGAGAAGATTTTTGACGCAAAGGTCAATAAGCCGCTCCTGCACCAGGTTGTTGTTATGTATCAGGCAGCCAAAAGAGCCGGTACCGCATCCACCAAAACAAGGGGTGAGGTTTCAGGAGGAGGCAAAAAGCCCTGGAAGCAGAAAGGCACAGGCCGCGCAAGGGTGGGAAGTTCAAGAAATCCGCTATGGAAGGGCGGAGGGGCTGCATTCGGCCCGCATCCTAAGGATTATTCGTATAGCATTCCCAAAAAGATAAAAAGACTGGCGGTTAAATCCGCGCTTAACGCCAAATGGGTTGGTTCGGAATTATTTTTTATAGACGAGATAAAGCTTGGCGAGCCTAAAACAAAGATTTTCGCAAAAGCGTTAAGCAAGTTTTTGAAATCATACAAAAGCGTCATGTTCATTGTTGACGGCATTGATGATAATTTAAAACGCGCGTGTAGAAATATACCCAGGATTAACGTTTCAGATTCCGGAAACTTCAACGCCATGGATATATTACTGCACAAGGATTTGGTAATATCAGAGTCTGCGTTAAAAAAGATTTGCAAGAGAATATCCAAATGAAAGATCTGTATTCTGTAATAAAAAATCTGATGCGCACTGAAAAAAGCACACATCTTCAGCCTTTGAATAAATATTTATTCAAGGTGGATACGGATGCCACCAAGATAGAGATAAAAAAGGCAGTTGAGACAGTATATAAGGTAAAGGTGGACAGCGTCAACACCGTAAATATGCCCGGCAAATTAAAAAGAGTCAGGTATAAAGCCGGTTACACATCGGACTGGAAAAAAGCGATAGTCACGCTAAAAGCCGGCAGCAAAATAGATATGACCGCGTAAGGGGAAATTTCAATGGGTATTAGGCAGAGAAAACCAACAACACCTTCAAATAGATGGACAGCGCTTTGTGATTTTGCTGAGATTACAAAGAGCTATCCTGAGAAATCTCTTTTAGCCCCGCTTAAAAAGTCAGGCGGAAGAAACCTTTGCGGAAGGATTACCTCAAGGCACCGCGGAGGCGGCCACAAAAGAAGATACAGATTAGTGGATTTTAAGAGGTTAAAAAAAGGTATTGGCGCCAAAGTCCTTGCCATAGAGTATGACCCTAACAGGACATCAAGGATAGCGCTTCTGGAATATGAAGACGGAGTAAAAAGTTATATTGTATGCCCGGCAGGATTAAAGGTCGGAGAGATACTGATGTCAGGGCCTGATGTTGAAATCAAGCCAGGCAACTGCGCTCCTTTATCAAGCATACCTCCGGGTACGCCGATACACAATATAGAGTTGATTTCCGGCCAGGGCGGAAAACTTGTGCGTTCTGCCGGCAGCTCAGCATTGATTATGGCCAAAGAAGGCGAGTATGCCCATGTAAAAATGCCTTCAACTGAAATACGCCTTGTGCGCCTTGATTGCTATGCTACGATAGGCCAGGTTGGCAACATAGAACATTCCGGCATATCCATAGGAAAGGCCGGAAGAAATATATGGCTTGGTAAAAGGCCGTCTTCAAGAGGCGTTGCCAAGAATCCGGTTGATCATCCTATGGGTGGAGGCGAAGGAAAATCTTCAGGCGGAAGGCATCCGACTACACCGTGGGGCAAGCCGACAAAGGGTTATAAAACACGCAAGCCCAAGAAGTATTCAAACAAATTTATCGTTAAAGACAGGCGTGTGCATTCAAAAAATATAGTGTGAGGATAGAATTATATGGGTAGGTCACTGGCAAAAGGTCCGTACATAGATCCAAAATTACTTGGCAGGGTTTCAAAGATGAGGTCTTCCGGGGATAAAAAACCGATAAAGACCTGGTCAAGGCGTTCTACTGTAACCCCGGATTTTGTAGGGCTTATTTTTCTTATACACAACGGCATAAAATTTATCCCGGTTTTTATAACAGAAAACATGGTTGGGCATAAATTAGGCGAGTTTTCGCCTACGCGTATATTCAGGAAACACAGCGCTCATACAGAGCAGTCAATGGATAAGACATAAAATGATAGCAAGATCGATAGCCAGTTACGTAAGGGTTTCACCAAGAAAGACAAGGTATGTCCTAGATATAATAAGAGGCCAGGGCGTTGATAACGCCTTTTCCATACTCGACAATACTAACAAGGGCGCCGTATTTTTTATCAAGCAGGCATTAAAATCAGCGCTTGATTCGGCGGTAAAAAAGACAAAGGGCTCAGCCGATGCCTCCAATCTTTACATTTCAAAGGCAACAGCGGACGGCGGCCCGATGCAAAAGCGCTGGAGGGCTGCTTCAATGGGCAGGGCAACCCCGATACTTAAACGGACCTCGCATATTTTAATAGAACTTGATATGGCTGCCGGCGCAGAAAAAAAGGCAGCTAAAACTACTACTACAACAACAACAAAGAAAAAGCAAGCTAAAGCTAAAACAGCGTCTAAGAGGTAATAAATGGGTCATAAGGTTCATCCGTATTGCATAAGAATAGGCATAGTGAAGGACTGGTCATCGCAATGGTTCGTCAGAAAAAAGGATTTTCCGTCGCTTGTTTATGAGGATTTTAATGTCCGTAAATATATCAAGAAAACATTTGCGCAGGCCAGGGTTTCCAAGGTTGATATAATACGGGCAGGGAATAAGATGAAGGTCGCGATACATTCGGCAAGGCCTGGCGTTATCATAGGCCGGCGCGGGGCCGATATTGACAGGTTAAGGGAAGATCTTCAGAATATTACGCAGAAAGAGATATTTGTTGACATAAAAGAGATAAAAAATCCGGCTGTAGACGCTCAGCTCATAGCTGAAAATATAGCTTTCCAGATAGAAAAAAGGATTATGGTAAAACGCGCCATGAAAAAGTCTATACAGCAGGCGATAGATTCCGGCGCCAAGGGTATCAGGATAAGGTGCAAGGGCAGGCTTAACGGCGCGGAAATCGCCAGGCGTGAATCCTACATGGTAGGCAGTATACCCCTTCATACATTAAGGGCTGATATAGATTATGGTTTTGTCGAGGCGCTGACCACTTACGGGCTTATAGGCGTTAAAGTATGGGTTTATATGGGCGAGACGCATCTTAAAGAAAAAAAGGATGAATTAGACAATGGCAATGATGCCAAAAAGAGTAAAATATAGAAAATCCCAGCGTGCCTGGCGCGGAGGTATTGCTACCAGGGGCTGTGAGGTATCATTCGGAGAATACGGGATTCAGTGCCTTGAAAACGCGTGGATTAAAAATACCCAGGTTGAGGCCGCAAGGGTTTCAGTAATGCGCACAACCCAGGGCGGCGGAAAATTATATATAAGAATTTTTACGGATAAGCCGGTTACCAAGAAGCCGGCAGAAACAAGGATGGGCAAGGGAAAAGGCATGCCTGATCATTGGGTTTGCGCAGTTAAACGCGGGACCATGCTTATGGAACTTGAAGGTATACCCATGGAATTGGCAAGAGAGGCCTTTGGCGTTGCCGCGCACAAATTGCCTTTCAGGACAAGATTCGTAGCAAGAAGAAAGTTTTAAAATGTTCTACTTCGCTTTACACAACGTAAAAATATGGTATAAGCTTCGTAGGAATTATTCCTGCGAAGCCCATACCAGATGTATTTCCAAGAGAAGGGCGTAGCAGAATGAGCTCAAAAAATATAAAAGAATTAAGGGCTTTATCAGAAGCCGAAATGGACGATAAGATGATAGCGCTTAAGCAGAAGCTTATAGAGTCAAGGCTTTTGGCTGCATCGGGAAGGCTGGAGAAGCCGTCTGTTATAAAGAACGCAAAAAAAGAGATAGCAAGAATATTAACGCTCAAAGGATTAAAAAATGCCGGAAATAAATAGAGAGTCAAAAAGAAAAATAAGGACAGGTGAAGTTGTAAGCGACAAGATGAATAAGACCATAGTTGTTATGGTCCAGAGGACTACCACCCATCCTGTTTATAATAAGATTATTACAAAGGCCAAGAGATATAAGGTTCACGATGAACAAAACCAGGCCAAAACAGGAGACAAGGTCAGGATCGCCGAGACCAGGCGTCTTTCCAAGGATAAGCGATGGAGACTGCTTGAGGTGATAAAATGATTCTACTTCGCTTTAAGCAACCTGATATCTGGTATAAGCTTCGTAGGAATCATTTCTGCGAAGCCCGTACCAGTTATGAAATACTGGAGGGCGTAGCAGAATGATCCAGATGCGCAGTATAGTGGATGTTGCGGATAATACCGGCGCCAAAAGGGCATCTTGCATAGGCGTTATGAACCGCGCAAACAGAAGATACGCCTTTATAGGCGATATCGTAACTATCAATATAAAAGAATCCGCTCCTGAGGCAACGGTTAAAAAAGGAGAAGTGGCAAAGGCGGTTGTTGTAAGGACAAGAAATGTAATAAAAAGGGTTGATGGTTCGTGCCTGCGTTTTGACAGAAACGCGGTTGTCGTAATTGATGCTACAAAAAATCCCAGAGGCACCAGGGTTTTTGGGCCTGTGGCAAGAGAGTTGAGAGAAATGGATTTTGCAAAAATAATATCTCTTGCGCCGGAGGTAATATAAATGCATATAAAGAAAAATGACCAGGTTATAGTTATAGCCGGCAGGGATAAGGGCAAAAAAGGTAAAGTGCTCAGGGTTATTCCTGTTACAGGCCGGGCTCTGGTTGAAGGTATAAATTTTGTAAAAAAACATGCCCGTAAGACCAAGCAGGACCAGCAAGGCGGAATAATACAGATGGAATTGCCCATAAATTCATCCAATCTGTCCATATCCTGCCCTAAATGCAACCGTCCGGCAAGGACAAGGGTGAAGGATCTTGCCGACGGCACAAAAATGAGGTCCTGCGTCAGATGCGGCGAGGCGATATAATGAAACCCAGATTACAGGAATTTTATGAAAAAGATATAGTGCCGAAAATGATGCAGCATTTCGGTTTCAAGAATTCCATGCGTGTGCCAAAGCTTGTGAAGATAGCCATTAATATGGGCGTTGGCATAGGCGCTGCGGATATAAAGATTCTTGAGGCAGCTATGTCAAACCTTGCTGTTATAACAGGCCAGAAGCCGGTTATGAAGCGCGCGAAAAAGGCGATATCAAATTTTAAACTGAAAGAAAACGCGCCGATAGGCTGCATGGTGACATTGCGCAGCAACCATATGTATGAATTTTTAGACAGGCTCATATCCGTGGCTATACCAAGAATCAGGGATTTTCGCGGGCTTGCTAAGACATCTTTTGACCAGGGCGGAAATTACACCATGGGCTTAAACGAGCAGTTGATTTTTCCGGAAGTTGATTATGATTCCGTGGTAAGGGTCCAGGGCATGAATATAACAATAGTGACAACCGCTAAAAACAAAGAAGAGGCGTTTGAATTACTTAAGGCATTTGGCATGCCTTTCAAGGACAAATAATATAATGGCAAAAACGTGTTTGATAGTAAAGGCAAAAAGAGAACCAAAATTTAAGGTAAGAAAATACCACAGGTGCCAGATCTGCGGCAGGCCAAGGGGTTACATGAGAAGGTTTGGGCTGTGCCGTATATGTTTCAGGGAATTAGCGTCAAGGGGGCAGATTCCCGGAGTAAAAAAAGCGAGTTGGTAAGAAAGATCCCTCGCCGCAACGCGAGATAGCGGGCGGCTCGGGATGAAATTTCATAATATAAAATGGGGAAATTTCAATGAGCGTAAGCGATCCGATTGCAGATATGATAACAATACTAAGAAATGCCAGCAGGGCCAGGCATCTCAGCGCAGATGTCAGGGCATCCAGGCTTACCGAATCTGTTTTATCATTGATGAAAAAGGAAGGTTTTATAAAGAATTTTAAGCCCATGGAACATAAGAAACAGGGGCTTTTTAAGGTTTATCTTAGGTATTCCGACGCCAAGCTCCCGGCCATGTCTAATATACAAAAGATTTCAAAGCCGGGATTAAGAAAATATGTTGATAGAGATAATATACCGAGCGTGTTTAACGGATTGGGAGTAGCTGTTATTTCAACGTCAAAAGGCCTGATGACTGACGCCGAGGCAAAAGAGGCGGGCTTAGGCGGTGAAGTATTTCTGTATATATGGTAAGAGGATAAAATGTTCTACTTCGCGTTAAGTGATGTAAAACAGCAGTGTACGCTTCGTAGGAACAATTTCTGCGAAGCCCGCACCGCTAAAAAACAAGAGAAGGGCGTAGCAGAATGTCAAGAATAGGTAAAAAACCGGTACAAATACCGGATAAAGTAAAAGTTGCCATAGAGGCAAGGACCGTAAAAGTAGAAGGCCCCAAGGGAAAACTCAGCCTTAATGTGCATCCCAGGGTTACGGTTACCATCGAGGATAACAGGGTTATAGTAAAAAGAAAATCCGATCTTAAGTTGGATAAATCCCTGCACGGGCTTACGCGCAGCCTTATAAATAACATGATAATAGGCGTTACTGACGGTTACAGGAAAGACCTTGAGATTATCGGGGTGGGTTTTAAGGCCGCAGTGCAGGGAAAGCAGCTTGTTTTAAACCTGGGATTCAGCCACCCTATAAATTATGCTATCCCCGAAGGCATTACAATACAGGTTCCCAAGCCGCTTAATATATCCGTAAGCGGTTTTGATAAAAGATTGGTAGGCCAGACAGCGGCTGAAATCAGGGATTTTCACAGGCCTGAGCCTTACAAGGGTAAAGGTATCAGATACGCGGGTGAATACGTCAGAAGAAAAGTGGGAAAGAAAGTAGCGTAAAAAAGATTAAGGAAATAATATGTCACAAGCTACCAGGCAGGCCAGATTAAGAAAGCATAAAAGGATAAGAAAGTATTTAAAAGGCGACAATATAAAGCCAAGGCTTTGCGTTTACAGGAGCCTTAATAATTTAAATGCGCAGGTTATAGATGATGTAAAGGGCAGCACTGTTTTATCCGTTTCCACGCTTGATAAAGAGTTTAAAAAAATAAGCCCATCCGGGTCAAATATAAAAAGCGCGGCGTTGTTGGGAGAATTTTTAGCAAAAGCCTCGCAGGAAAAAGGCATATCCAGCGTAGTATTTGACAGGGGCGGTTATCTTTACCACGGGCGCATAAAGGCTTTTGCCGACGGCGCGAGAAAAGCCGGGTTAAAATTTTAAAGGGAAAATTCAATGGCGGAGAAATCAAGTGAATTTGTTGAAAAAGTTATAGCGGTAAACAGGTGCGCCAAGGTCGTAAAAGGCGGAAGGCATTTTTCATTTGCAGCGCTTGTCGTAGTAGGCAACGCAAACGGCATGGTCGGTTATTCTATCGGCAAGGCCAAAGAAGTAGCTGATGCGATAAAAAAAGCCTTAAACAGCGCCAAGAAGGACATGTTTGAAGTGCCTTTAAACGGCAGCACGATAAGATATGAAGTCATGGGCAAATTTGGCTCAGCCAAGGTTTTGTTAAAACCGGCATCAGCAGGCACAGGAATTATAGCAGGCGGTTCCATAAGGGCCGTGTGCGAGGCCGCAGGCATACATGACATATTGACAAAATCATTCGGCTCTAACAATGCTATAAATGTTGTCAAGGCCGGTATTGCAGGTTTGGAAAGTTTAAAAAAACAGGAAGCTATAAAACGTGTAAGGGATACAAAAGATGAGACTGTCTGATTTAGCGCCTGTAAAAGGCTCAAACAAGAAAAATAAAAGAAAAGGCTGCGGCTCCGGATCAGGCCATGGCAAGACATCCTGCCGCGGCAATAAGGGCGCCGGATCCCGTTCAGGCTCAAACAGGCGGCTTGGTTTTGAAGGCGGGCAGATGCCTTTGATGCGGCGCGTTCCCAAAAGAGGCTTTAACAGTAAATTTCCGATGATCTATGAGATAGTGAATTTGGAGCAATTTAAAGGTTTTAAGGATGCTGACACAGTAGATCCCAAGGCGTTAAAACAGAGAAATATTGTCAAGCATTCTTCATGGCCTGTTAAGATTTTAGGCAGCGGCGAGATAAAAAAGGCGTTAACCGTGCACGCGCATAAGTTTTCAAAAAGCGCTGTTGAAAAAATTACAGCAGCAGGTGGAAAAGTTGTTGTATTGGAGTAGTTGATGCTTCAGGCGTTAGCCAATATTTTTAAAGTACCGGATCTTAGAAAAAAAGTAATCATATCTTTGGCTATAATCGGTGTATACAGATTTGGTTGTCATATACCTACACCGGGAATAAACGGAGCGGCCTTAGCGCAGTTCTTTGATAATTTAGCAAGTACTCAGAGTGGCACGCTTTTCGGTATAATGAGCATGTTTACAGGAGGCGCTCTAGAGCGTTTGACTGTTTTTGCGCTGGGTATTATGCCGGCTATATCGGCTTCTATTATAATGCAGCTTTTGACTGTAGTTATTCCGTCGCTGGAAAAGTTGGCGAAGGAAGGCGGCGCGCAGGGTATGCGCCAGATTAACCAGTATTCAAGATACCTTACCGTTGTGCTTGGTATAATCCAGTCATTATTTATAGCGTTATGGGTTCAGAACCCGGCGCATTTTCAGGGCATAAAGATTGTGCCTAATCCGGGTACGGGTTTTCTTATACTTACAGTTATCACGCTTACAAGCGGCACGGCGTTTATAATGTACCTTGGCGAGCAGATTACCGAGCGCGGCATAGGAAACGGCATGTCGCTTTTAATCACAGCAAGTATAATATCAAGGATACCGCAGGCGCTGGCCCAGCTTTTTGTCCTGGCTTCTCCTGCGACCGGCCCTGATTTAAGAATAAGGCCGCTTACGATAATATTTATGGCGGCTATGATGGTGGCTGTTATAATTGCTATAATTCTTATTACGCAGGGCCAGCTTAAAATACCCGTGCAGTATGCAAAGCGCATCGTAGGCAGAAAGGTTTACGGCGGGCAGTCAACATATATTCCTCTTCGCGTAAACCATGCGGGCGTCATTCCTATAATATTTGCGCAATCGATAATACTTTTTCCCGCTACAGTCGCGGGTTTTATACAAAATCCTTTTTTACAGCGCATGGCTTTAACATTGACAAGGGGCCAGTTTCTTTATACGGTAGTTTACAGTTTTTTTATCATATTTTTTGCTTATTTTTACACGGCTATTACACTGAATCCGGTAGACTTAGCTGAGAATATGAAAAAATACGGAGGTTTTGTTCCGGGTATAAGGCCGGGTAAGCCGACCGCGGAATATTTTGATTATATAATGACCAGGATTACGCTTCCCGGGGCAATATTTTTGGCTATAATAGCGGTGTTGCCTGACGCGATAGGCGGGTGGCTGCACATACCTTATCTGGTTGCCAGCTTTTTCGGCGGCACAGGGCTTTTGATTATAGTCGGCGTTATGCTTGATACTATGCGCCAGGTTGAATCGCAGCTTTTGATGAGGCATTACGATGGCTTTATGAAAAAAGGCCATTTAAAAGGAAGAAGATAGGTATTATGAGATTGGTATTATTGGGCCCGCCAGGCGCAGGCAAGGGCACTCAGGCTGAAAAACTTTCAAAGGAATATAAAATACCGCATATCTCCACGGGAAATATTTTAAGGCAAGCCGTAAAACTCAATACGCCTGTGGGAATAAAAGCGAATTCATATATGACTAAAGGCGAATTAGTGCCGGATAAAATAGTTATTGAGATAGTCGCCGAGCGCCTTAAAGAGCCTGATTCTAAAAACGGATTTATACTGGATGGTTTTCCCAGGACAAAACAGCAGGCAGAGAGTTTAGACAGCATGCTTAAATCCGTAAATATGCCGCTTGATGCAGTGATATATTTTCATACAACAGACCAGGTGGTGATAAGCAGGCTTACAGGCAGGCGCGTATGCAAAAAGTGCGGCGCAAATTTTCATATAAAAAATATACCGCCTAAAAAAGCGGGTGTATGCGATTTTTGTAATTCTGTTCTTACCCAGCGCGAAGACGATAAAGAAGACACAATAAAAAACAGGCTCAACGTTTACAAAAACGAAACAGCAGAATTAATAGATTATTATAAAAAAAGTAGCATGCTTAAGACGGTATCCGGAGACCTTGATATAAACGAGGCGTATCAGGTATTGGTGAAGGCCCTGAAAAATGATTCAATTAAAGTCTGAAGCCGAAATTCAGAATATCAGAAAGGCCTCAAAGATAGTAGCCGGCGTTTTAGAAGGCCTTAAAAGCTTCGTAAAGCCGGGTTGCAGCACAAAAGATTTAGACAAAAAAGCGGAACAGTTTATTGAAAAGGCAAAGGCCACACCGGCATTTAAAGGGTACAGGGGGTATCCGGCGTGTTTGTGTACTTCTGTAAATGACGCTGTTGTGCACGGAATACCTAATGATTACAGGCTCAAGGAAGGCGATATCGTAGGCCTTGACGTTGGCGTTGAGCTTGATGGTTATTATTCAGACGCAGCCATAACAGTATGCGTTGGAAAAGTCAGCTCACAGGCCAAAAAGCTCGTTGAGGTTACGCGTGAAGCGCTGTATAAAGCTATAGATAAGGCTCAGCCGTCAGGCCGCATAGGCGATATATCTTACGCGATACAGTCCTGCGCCGAGGGCAACGGTTTTTCTGTTGTAAGAGATTACGTAGGCCATGGCATAGGAACAAACGTGCATGAAGAACCGGGCATACCTAATTTTGGCCAGCCCAATACAGGGCTAAAGCTTAAAGTTGGCATGGCGCTTGCCATAGAGACAATGGTAAACATGGGCGATTGGCGCGTTAAACTGTTAGATGACGGTTGGACAGCCGTTACTGCTGACGGAAAACCATCAGCGCACTTTGAGCATACAATTGCGATAACTGATAATGGTCCGGAGATCTTGACCAAATATGGCTAAAGAAGAAGCGATTGAAGTTGATGGAATAATAACCGAGACATTGCCTAACGCGATGTTCAGGGTAAAGCTTGAAAACGAGCATATGGTGCTGGCTCATGTTTCAGGCAAGATGCGAATGAATTTTATAAGGATTTTACCGGGCGATAAGGTGAAGCTTGAGTTGTCGCCGTATGATTTAACAAGAGGAAGGATAACCTACAGGGTAAAGTAAAATGAAAGTTCGTTCAAGTTTAAGGAAGATGTGCCAGAAGTGTAAAATAATAAAGAGAAAAGGTGTTTTAAGGGTTATATGTTCAGACCCGAAGCACAAGCAAAAGCAGGGGTGAGAAGATGCCGAGAATCAGTGGTGTTGATATACCAAACAGCAAGAGGATAGAGGTCGCGCTTACCTATCTGTATGGTATAGGCAGGACTTTATCCGAAAAAATTTTAAAGACAGCGAATATAAACCCTGATACAAGGGCAAAAGACCTTACAGAGGAAGAGGTCTCAAAATTATCCGTTATCATACAAAGCAATTACAAGGTCGAGGGTGATTTGCGCAGGGAGATTTCATCAAATATAAAACGTTTGATTGATATAGGCAGCTATAAGGGTTCCAGGCATAAAAGAGGCCTGCCTGTAAGAGGGCAAAGGACTCATACTAATTCGCGCACAAGAAAAGGCCCCAGAAAAACAGTGGGCGTTATGCGCAAAGGAAAGACCCTGACAAGAGGGGCTGAATAAGAGGGAAAATTTTATCCCTCGCCACTGCGCGTGATAGCTGGTGGCTCGGGATGAATTTTCAAGTTGAGAGGAAAGGGAAAATTCAATGGCTAATGATAATATGCAGAAAAAAACATCCAAGACCAAGAAAAAGGCGTCAAGGCATGTGCCTAATGGCGTAGCTCATATAGTAGCCACATTTAATAATACGATAGTAACCATTACAGACCGCCAGGGCAATACTATATGCTGGTCGTCGAGCGGCAATGTGGGATTTAAAGGATCGAAGAAGTCAACTTCTTTTGCAGCCCAGTTGGTAGCAGAAACAGCCGCAAAAAAGGCTGTTGCATGCGGGATGAAAGATGTGGAAGTGCGCGTGAAAGGCCCGGGGGCAGGCAGGGAGTCGGCGATAAGGGCTCTTCAGGCAGCGGGGCTTAATATAAATGTTATAAAGGATGTGACGCCTATACCGCATAACGGATGCCGTCCGCCTAAACGCAGAAGGGTATAATTTAAAATGGGTAAAAGCACAGGGCCAAGTTGTAAAGTTTGCAGAAGAGAAGGGATGAAGCTTTTTTTTAAAAGCCAGCGTTGCGTCAGCGAAAAATGCGCATTTGGCAGGAGAAGTTTTGCTCCGGGCCAGCACGGAAAGGCCAGGGTAAAGCTTTCTGATTATGGTTTGCAGTTAAGAGAAAAGCAGAAGGTAAAGAAAGTATATGGAGTGCTTGAGAGGCAATTCAGGCTTTATTTTCAAAGGGCAACCAGGATAAAAGGCGTCACAGGCCATATATTGCTTAGCATGCTTGAACGCCGCCTTGATAATGTTGTATTCAGGCTGCGAATGAGCCCTACAAGACAGCAGGCCAGGCAGATGGTTTGTCACGGCAGGGTTTGCGTAAACGGTAAAAAGGTTGATATACCTTCTTATCAGGTAGGTTTAAATGCCCGGATTAATTTAAAATTAGACGAGGCCGGGATTAAAAAGGTAAGAGAATGCTTGGAAGCCAGCAAGGATCAGAGTATACCCCCGTGGCTTAACTTAAACGAGACTGATTTGACCGGCAGCGTGGTAAAACTGCCGCAGAGAGATGATATTCAGCTTCCCATAAAAGAGCAGTTGATAGTAGAGTTGTATTCAAAATAATCCCTCGCGACTAAACGCGATAGTATGTCGCTCGGGGCAAATTTTTATACGAGATAGCAGGAAAATTTGGGGGTAAAAATATGGCGATTGCGTGGAAAGATTTTGAAATGCCTAAAAGGCTTGAGTGCGACGAGTCCAGCTACAGCGAGACTTACGGCAAATTTACCGCAGAGCCGTTTGAACGCGGTTTCGGCATGACTATCGGAAACTCATTGAGAAGGGTTTTGATTTCATCCATAGAAGGATGGGCTGTTACATCCGTAAAGATAGAAGGCGTGCAGCATGAGTTTTCTGTTGTGCCCGGAGTCCTTGAGGATGTTTCGGAGATTATATTAAATATAAAAAATATTGTTTTATCTTCGCATGCCAAAGGCCCAAAGACAATTTATATAAAGCAGGAAAAGAAAGGCGAAATAAAGGCGGGCGATATAGTTACCGACGAGACAGTAGAGGTGCTTAATCCGAATCTGCACATAGCTACTCTTACGAAAAATGCGTCTTTTGAAATTCATATGGAAATAGGCAAGGGCCGCGGATATGTGCCTGCGGATAAAAATAAAAAAGAAAACCAGCCTATAGGCACTATACCGGTAGATTCTATTTTCAGTCCTGTTAAGCGCGTGAATTTCCTTATCGAAAATACAAGGGTAGGCCAGATGACGGATTATGACAAGTTTATCCTTGAGATATGGACCAATGCAAGCATGTCGCCGAAAGACGCGCTTTTATATGCCTCAAACATACTCCAGAGGCATCTCGATGTTTTTGTTAATTACGGCAGCCTGCCTGATGAAGAGCCGGCGCCTGAGGTGATAATAGAGGAAGAGCTGATAGAGAAGTTAAAAACACCGGTAAGCGAGCTTGAACTTTCTGTAAGAAGCGCCAATTGTTTGAGAAAAGCGAATATAAAAACAATATACGAGCTTGTAAGAAGATCAGAGGCAGAGATGCTTAAGTACAGGAATTTCGGTAAGAAATCGCTGACTGAAATAGGCGCGATACTTAAAGATATGAACCTGGGCCTTGGCATGAAGTTTGACAAAGAAACCATCAAAAGGCTTAAATAAGAAAAATAAACGGAGCTAAACCGTGAGACACCGAAGAAGAAGTAAAAAATTAGGGAGACAGCCTGCGCACAGAAAGGCTACTGTTATTTCATTGGTAGAAAGCCTTATAAAATATAAGCGCATAGAAACGACTTTGACAAAGGCAAAAGAGGCCAGGCGCCTGGCTGAGAAGGTGATTACTCTTGGTAAAAAAGACACGCTACACGCCAGGCGGCATGTCTATTCGTTTTTTAAGGACCGCGATATAGTAGGTATTGTATTTAAAGACCTTGCCCCGCTTTTTTCAAAAAGGCCTGGTGGTTATACCAGGGTAAT
>PFHB01000078.1 GCA_002783585.1 Candidatus Omnitrophica bacterium CG_4_8_14_3_um_filter_43_15 | reverse complement strand
GCCGTGTAAATATACGGCTGTTTTTGCCGCTTCAAACGGCTCAATACCCTGGCCTATAAAACTTGCGATCATGCCTGTCAATACATCGCCGCAACCTGCAGTTGCCATGCCGGGGTTACCGGTATTATTAACATACGCCTTTTTATCGGCGGCTGCGACAACGGTCTTGTGGCCTTTTAATACAACTACAACATTATACTTATCAGCAACTATTTTTGCAATATATTTTCTTTTCTTTTGAATTTCCCTAACGCTTATTCCTAAAAGCCGCGACATTTCACCCGGATGCGGGGTAATAACCTTGCCTCTTAGCAAGCCCAAGCGGCCCGGCAGGGCATTTAAAGCATCAGCATCAACAACCATGGGTAAATCTATTTCAGAAACAATCTTGCGAACTAACGCCTGCGTTTGGTTGTGTTGCGATAATCCAGGCCCTATAGCCAAAACATTTATTTTTCTTGCCTTTATAAAGCTTTTTATCTGGCTAAAGGCCTTTAAACTCAATGATTGTTCTTTTGTTTCAGGTAAAGGCCTGGTCATCACCTCGACGAGTTTGCGCGCCAAAATCGTATTAAGCGACTTGGCAAGCCCAAGCGTTACCAGCCCGCTTCCTGATAAAAGCGCTGCCTGAGCGCTCAGGTACGCAGCGCCCGTTAAGCCAAGGGATCCTGCAATCACAAACACATGGCCGTAATCGGCCTTGTTTGTATTGCTTTTTCTTTTTAAAAGAACGCTTTTAACTTTTGCCATTTTTAATCATGATGGCATTTGCCACCGCATAGGTACGCGTATGCGACATACTGATAATTATATCCGATATGTTTTTTTCCTGTTTAATCTTTTTTGCCTGGCCGGACAGATTAACCACTGGTTTACCATGCTCGTCGTTCAAAATTTCAACATGCACCCACTCTATCCTGTGTATGGTGCTGTCGCCTATTGCCTTTAAAACCGCTTCTTTTGCGGCAAACCTGGCTGCCAAATGCTGGTACGGCAGGGGTTTTCCGTTGGCATAAGCCAGTTCATTAGGAGTAAATATGCGTTTTAAAAACCTGGCAGACCATTTTTTCGCTGCCTGTTTTATCCTTGAAATCTCGACTATGTCTACGCCTGTTCCGACTATCTGCATTAAATTACCTTGTTAAAGACAACATTTCACGCACCGCTTCATCAAGCCCGTTAAAAACCGCCCTGGCGATAATGGAATGCCCTATGTTAAGTTCGTAAACCCCGCCTATCGCGGCAATATCTTTTACATTGATATAATTAAGCCCGTGGCCCATATTTACTTTTAATTTTAGTTTGATGGCGGTTTTTGCGGCGTCCTTTAAAATCTCAAGCTCTTTTTTTGCCACATTATCATTTGCGGCATTGGCATACCTGCCTGTATGAAATTCCACAAACTCAGCGCCCGTTTTTTTAGATGCCTTTATCTGTTTTTTATCCGGGTCTATAAACAAGCTGACCACAATACCTGATGATTTAAGGTCTTTGACAACATGCTTTATCTTTGCCGGAGATTTTACGACATTAAGCCCGCCCTCTGTTGTAATCTCCCGGCGTTTCTCAGGCACAAGGGTCGCCTGGTCAGGTTTTATCTTTTTGGCTATCTTTACTATCGACGGCGCAACGGACATTTCAAGGTTTAATTTTGTCTTTACGATCCTGCGCAGGATCTGGAGGTCCCTGTCATTTATATGGCGCCTGTCCTCGCGCAAATGGCACACAATCGAATGGCACCCCGCGTTCTCGCACAAAACAGCTGCCTTGACAGGGTCAGGCTCAGGCGCCATACCGCCTAAAACCGTTTTATATCTTGCCTGCCTGAGTGTTGCGACATGATCTATATTAACGCCTAATTTCGGCATGAATCACCTTTTCGTAAGCTGGCCTGCCACGTAAAGCCAGGTCAATGCAGCCAGGACCAACGCTATAAACTTAAGCCAAAAATTATGTAAAATCTTTTCAATAATCTTATTCATATTCTAACCCTCTGAATTAAACTTTGAAAAAATCCCGTACCTGAAAGGCCCGCCTATTGCCAGCTGCTTCCAGAAATTCTTGGATTTCTGCCCGGGATTATATAAATTTTTCAGTATCCTTACAAGCCCGTCTTTATCAAGCTCTCGTGTCAATTTGCCGCCTATGGCTATTGAAATACCGCCTGTCTCCTCTGAAACCACTATAACCACGGCGTCTGTTTCTTCTGTTAAGCCTATGGCAGCCCTGTGCCTTGTGCCGAGTATTTTGCTTATCCTCGGGTTTTCGGTAAGCGGAAAAAGGCAGCCCGCGAATGAAATCCTGTCGTTATGCACCACAACGCCTCCGTCGTGAAGAGGCGTTGAAGGCGTAAAGATAGTGCATAATAATTCGCTTGTTACCTTGCTGTCCAGCGCCACGCCGCTTTCAACATAACTTCTTAGGCTGGCTTCTCTTTCTATGGCTATCAAGGCGCCCACTTTTTTTCTGGACATTATAACTGCCGCCACGCTAAGCTCTTCTATTACTTTTTCTTCTGTCGGCAAAATATTAAATATATGCCTTTGGCCTAAACTTGCAAACCCCCTTCGCAATTCCGGCTGAAACAATATCAGAAATGCTATAACGGATATAGCCAGAAGCCTGGACAAAATCCAGTTAAGCGTGTAAAATTCAAAATACTGCGCGAGAAAAAAAGCAAACACAAGCACTACCAGGCCCCTCAATACCTGTATAGCCCTTGTGCCTTTTAAAAAAACAAGCAGCGTATAATAAACAAACCATAAAACAAATATCTCTACAAACGGCTTCCAGAAAATTGAAATTTTTTCTATCATTTTTAAGCCCTCAGGATTGCATCTGTTAAACGCGCAACTTCACGCATCTGGCTTACATCATGGACCCTTACTATGTGCGCGCCGGCTGATATGCACGCGGCCACGCTGGCCGCAGTGCCGGTTAGGCAAGGGCCAATTTCAGCGCCCAACACCTTGCCGATAAACGATTTTCTTGAAGGCCCGACGAGAATGGGCCTGCCTATTAAATTAAGTTCTCTTAGATTTTTGATTATCTGTAAATTATGCCTTACTGTCTTTCCAAAACCTATGCCCGGATCTATTATTATTCTATTTCTCAAAACGCCTGTAGCAAGGGCAATCTTAATACTTGCTTTAAGCTCGCAAATTATCTCTTTCATTAAGTCACCATAACGCGGCGACTTCTGCATATTTCTCGGCTCACCTTTTTTGTGCATCAAGCACAGGCCTACTTTGTAACGCGCGGCTACATAAGCCATGCGTTTATCTTTACGCAATCCACTTATATCATTAATAATAGAGGCACCTGCTTTTATTGCCGCCTCGGCAACATCGGCACTGCAGGTATCTATTGATATGGGTATCTTTATCTTAGGCCTTAGAGCCTTTATAACAGGGATGACTCTTCTTATCTGCTCTCTGACAGCTACACTTAAAGAGCCCGGCCTTGTTGACTCACCGCCTATATCAAGTATGTCGGCGCCCTGTTTCTGTATATCTATAGCGCGCCTTAAAGCAGCTTTTTTGTCAAAAAACAAACCACCGTCACTGAAAGAATCCGGCGTAACATTCAACACGCCCATGATACATGTTCTATCGCCAAGCGCCAATCTTTGGCCTGCGCAATCTATTATATATTTTTTTCTCGCAACAGCTTTAAAGCTCAATGATTTTCCTTGATTCCTCGCCGGTTAAAACCTCTTTTTCCAGAAGCGCGCCTGCTAATTTATCAAGTTTGTCCCTGTTGGCAGTGAGCAGTTCTTTGGCTTTCTTATAACAGGTATCAACTATTTTTTTAACTTCCTCATCTATAATCTGGGCTGTGTCATCGCTGTAATTACGGTCTTCTTCGTAAAAGTCGCGGCCTAAGAAAACCTGGCCATGGCGCCTGCCCAATGTCAGATGCCCTAATTTTTCACTCATGCCGTATTCGCAAACCATTCTTCTTGCCATATTAGTGCTTACCTGCAAATCATTGTGCGCGCCTGTTGTTAAATCAGAAAACACCATCTCCTCGCTCACCCTGCCGCCTAGGGCAACGGTTATATCAACCATGAGTTTGGTTTTAGTAAGTATATATCTGTCTTCTGTTGGCGGTGTCAGCGTATACCCAAGCGCTATACCCCTTGGTAAAACTGAAACCTTATGCAGTGGATCTGCGCCAGGGGATAAAAGCACAAGCAGCGCATGGCCTGATTCGTGATACGCTATAATCTTTTTTTCCTGCGGATTTATAACCTTTCTTTTTTTCTCAGGCCCTGCCATCACCCTTTCAATGGCTGACTGAAGCTCTTCTGTATTTACTGAATCTTTATTATTGCGCGCAGCCAGCAAAGCGGCTTCGTTGGCAAGATTAGCAAGGTCTGCGCCTGAAAAACCCGGCGTCTGCCTTGCTATGGATTTAAAATCAACGTCTTTTGAGATTTTTATATTTCTTGTGTGAACCTTTAATATCTCTTCACGGCCCAGTATATCGGGCCTGTCTATTACAATCTGCCTGTCAAACCTGCCCGGGCGTAAAAGCGCAGGATCCAAAACATCGGGCCTGTTACTTGCGGCTATAAGAATAATGCCCTGGTATGTATCAAACCCGTCCATCTCAACCAGCAGGGCGTTTAATGTCTGTTCGCGCTCATCATGGCCTCCGCCTATGCCGGCAAACCTCTGCCTGCCTACTGCGTCTATCTCGTCAATAAAAATTATACAACCACTGCCTGAGGCAGCCGCTGATTTTCTTGCCTGTTCAAACAAATCACGCACACGGGAAGCGCCAACGCCCACAAACATCTCTATAAAATCCGAACCGCTTATGGATAAAAACGGCACTCCCGCTTCGCCTGCCACGGCTTTTGCCATTAACGTCTTGCCGCATCCCGGAGGCCCCATAAGCAAAACGCCCTTGGGAATTTTTCCTCCCAAGCGCTGGAATTTTTTAGGGTCCTTTAAAAACTCTATAACCTCTGTTAGCTCCTCTTTTGCCTCGTCAACTCCCGCAACGTCATTAAACGTGGTCTTTGGCCTGTCAGGATTAACGAACTTTGCCCGGGACTTGCCAAACGATAAAATCTTTCCTCCGCCCTGCATGGCGCCGCGATAAAATAAAAACCATAATAACCCCACAAACACAAGCGTGGGGAATATAGACCAGAAAAGATTTGCCAGGAATGCCGGCTTCTTAATCTCGAAGTTTTCGACATTTTCCCTTAATACCCTCATAAGATCCGGGTCATCACTGGGTATAGTAACATTAAACCTGCCACCGTCTGAAAATGCGCCCTGCATGGAATCTTCTATTTTTACAGCAGAGATTATGCGGTGCGTAGTGGAATTATTCTTTACAGCATCATAAAACTCGCTATAAGTAACAGGCTTGGCCGCGCCTTGCGTAAAATCGCTGCTGTTATTGCCTTTGAATAAAAGCCACATGGCTGACATTACTAACAGCCATGTGATCAAAACCCTGACAACCTGTTTTATCTTTTCATCCTTTGGATTTTTGCTGTTTTTCTTGTCTGTTTTCTTGTTATTAGTTTTAAACTTCATTTTCATGTTTTTCACATTCTCCTTTATCTTATAATTATATCAATATAATAGCGCTTTTGTCAACCTTGCGGTTTTATGCCTTCATTAAAAAATATCACAGCGCCTTTTTTTATACGCACCCGGCAGCCATAAGGCAGGTGCCAGGCGGCATTGTTTTTTCTCTTTGCGATAAAGGCCTCTATAAGGCGCCAGTGCCTGTATTCTATTCCGACAAGCTTCAGGTTAACCCTGCGTATGCACTCCCTTAGTACGTATTTTTTTAAAGCAACGTGTAATTTGTCCAGTTCTTTTAAGTTCAGGCGCACAATATTGTTTTTTCCTGTCTTTATAATTTTTTTAAAAACAGGCTTAAGTAAAACCTCTTCCAATAAATCACGGTCATCTCTTAATAAGGCAGCGGTTCTTGATAAGGCCTGTTTTATTCCCGGATTATAATTCTTTTCGAAGATTGGGATAAGGTGCTTCCTGATTTTATTGCGCTTATATTCATCCTGGCTATTTGTCGAATCGTGACGCGGTTTGATCTTATTATCTTTCAGGTATAATTCTATATCTTTTCTGGATGCCTCGATAAGCGGCCTTACAACCAGATATTTTTCAAACTTTCTCGCAGGCAAAATACCCGAAAGCCCTGTTATACCAGCGCCATAAATAAGCCGCATCAGGACGGTTTCTGCCTGGTCATCTCTTGTGTGGCCCAGGGCAATCTTATTTACATTAAACTTTTTAGCTGCCTTCAAAAAGAAATCATATCTGACTGTGCGCGCTGTGTCTTCCTTGGAGCCACCCCGGGAATCGTGCAGTTTTGAAACATTCACCTTACCTGCCAAAAAAGATGCCTTAAGTTTTGCCGCGAGCTTTTTTACAAATTCTACGTCGCTGGCAGCGTCTTTTCTGAACATGTGATTCAGGGACGCAACGTATAATTTTAAACCAAGTTCTTTTTTTAAACTATGTAAAACCAACAAAAGCGCAACCGAATCAGGCCCGCCTGATACTCCGACAAGCACCCGGTCGCCTAATTTAAACATATTATATTTAGATATGGTGTTAAGGATTTGTTGTGTAAGCATAAAATAGGTTGGTTAGAAAAGTATTCAGCTCTACTTCGCCCTACACTTAGAAAAATACTGGTAGGGGCTTCGTAGCAGCATTCTACTTCGCCTTAAATTACTATATTAAACGTTTTGTCAAAAAGGCTTGGCCTGAACCTTCTTTCAAATACTTCTCAAATTTTTCTGCAATTACCTTATTTTTAAAAGTTATATAAGTTTCTACTTTCCAAGGGGAATATCTACTACTATAGCCAGATTTTTCAGCATTGCGCTCTTTCAGACTTCTGTCTAAATCTGCTGTCAGACCTATATAGTAACGTCTTGAATTATTAATACTTTTAAGAATGTATACCATATACATACGTCTAATTGCTACGAAGCCCTTACCAGATGAATCTTTTTGGAGCAGGGCGAAGTAGAATGGTGGCGGCGACTGGATTTAAACCAGTGGCAGGCCGGGTATGAGCCGACTGCTCTAATCAGGCTGAGCTACGCCGCCGAAATTTTGTTCACAAAATTTCGATCCTGTTTTTTCAGCTATCCCGAGTTGAAAAACAGGACCTTAACGCCTTTAAAGTCTTTTAATTATACCACATCCGCCCAAAAAAGCAACCGTAAACAACTAAAAAACCACTCCCGGGGAGTCCAGCGGGCCACCCCGGAAGTGGTAATGGTTAGTAATAGTCCCCATCATTCTAATCTGGCAATTCTAACCAAGTTAGAATTGCGCCTTCAAACGCTGTTTAATAATAAATGATTCTGTAATTTATTAACATCTTCTTGTTCCGTCATGCTATATACAACTATGCCGCCTATTAATAAAGCGTAATATGAAGGCAAAAGTTTTCTGACTGCTTCTGTTACGAAAACCACTCCGCCAGGAACGGTCTTTTGATAGGCATAAATCGCAGCTTGCACCGAGGACATAGTTGGATCTTTAATAACTTGCCGAAGTATATTGTTATATGCTAGACCATGCTCATCTTTTAATATCTTAGCAAGGCTATCAGCTGCTTCACCACTTTCAGCTAAAACAAGCGCGCGCTCTTTTATCGCCTGTTGCTTCTGGCGCCGAACGGTTTCATCATCAGTGCCTACGTATTTAAACAAACAGGTATTTTGCGATTCTGGTACTCCTGCGACAAAACTTATATAATGAGTAACTGTTTCACCATTATGCAGAATAGCGATTCTTTCACCCGGAACAAACTCTTCTACAATACAATTTCTATATAACTTTAGGCCAACATTTTTAACATCAAGTAGAATTGTCGTAGAAGTTTTCGTTGTTACAAATTCGGCAAGCCTGTTTTCAATTTCCGCCGGATCCGTTGTGCCGACCCCCGCCGCGCCGGCGGCTTGGGTAGATGCTTCAAATAATAAGTCACCGTTTGCAGGAAACTCTATTTCTCCTTTCAAAAGAAGCTCAACTGCTTCTGCATAAGAAACAGATCTTGAAATAGATAAATCGCGCCTGCGAATATCAACAGTATCTTCTGAACCTCTCCCTATCGCCCATTTATAATCTTGGACTACACTACCTGTTTTGCCGTCTTTAAACTTAAAGGCACCTTTTTCATCAACTATAATTCCAGAACTTATTCCTGTTTCTACTTCTTCACGGATCAAGTCAACTGATAATTGTAAAAACCCTGACTGATATAAAACGGGCACACCCGCCGCAGCCCCGGTGACTGATGACTGGAAACTGGTGCCCCCAAGCGTTTCTCCTTGCCCCTCCCCCGCCGCGCCGGCGGCGGCTGTTTCTATTTCTCTAATTTTTGCAATATATTTTTCTGCCACAGCTTGAATTTCTCGATATTCTTGCGTATCATGTGTAGCTGTGATAGCGCTTAATAACTCTTTCTCTTCGCCATCCGTTATCTGTATTGCTATTTCGTATTCCTCCTGTTCTAACTCATCTTCTAGAGACGGATGAACATCTCTTGTCGCTCGCACACCACTGACAATTTCTGTTAAAATAGCCACGCCTGCCGTAGATACAGCTTCGTATTTGGTCATGGCAGGAGTAAAATTACGGTGTTCCATCCAGCCGAATATAAAACGCTCGGCAACATTAAAATGATAGGTATCCAAATTATTAGAATCATCGCGTTTGTCAGGCTGTACTTTATTTCTAAAGTAACTCAAGATCATGGCCGCCTCATTCCAAGGCAACGCATACATAAACACATTATTCAATTGTAAGTCTTTAACATCTGGTATGGAAAATGCAGCAATTGCTTCCTGAAGGTCTGCCGGCATAGGAGTCGGTTGAGACCCTTCTATTATTACTATCAACCATTTTGCGGCATCGCTCATATGCCTAAGGTCATCCGCGCTGGGATTCAAAATTCTTTGTATTTGATCTGTTATATCTTCGCCTAGATCTATAATCGCCTCAGTTTTTATAGGGGATGCGTCAGCGGTTACCGCCAATTCTGTGCCATTTTCTTCAACAATCAACTGCGCATTAAGCGATAGCTTTGATATTCTTGATAAGTTCCATACAATTTCAGGACGATTATCTTCCGTAATAGCAAGCGGATTTGAATCTGAAATATCGGGAAAAGATATGGTTGGCATTTCATGTCCACCAGAATCAAGCTTTTTATCAATTATAGCTATCGCAGCATTTAATGAAATACCTGTTGAATTTGCCCCCGCCGCAGCGGCGTCTGCTGAGGTTATGGTTAATGTCCATTTTGCTGACGCGCCGGGATCATCACCTTCAAAACGAACCATATGGCCGCATTTTCTAAGCAAAGAATCCATCGAGCCGCCAGGCTCTTGTCTTATTTTATTAGCTAAATCTTTTTGTTTGACTTCTTCTCTTCTAGGGTCATTGCCTATATAAAACCTTACGATTACAGTACATCTATTCTCTCTTCTCTTGCTTAACGCAGTAAGAATCTCAAGCGCCTCATCCCGGCGCATTACGCCTCTTTTGTTAGCGATTTCTTCGGCATTATCCCTCGCCGCAGCGGCGGCAACGAGTTCTCTCGCGCGCTCAACTGTTGTTACCTGCTCATGCGTATTCCCATATTGTGCTAATATTTCGCTTTCATGTAAAAGCTTCTCTACGGCAAAATCTTCATATTCACTGTTCGCGTGTTTTACTAAAAACAGTTCTTGATTAGGTATGTCTCCGCGGTAAAGAATGATCGTATCGCCTTTTACATCTTTTGGCCAGAGGATACAATATAAAGCTGTACGCACTCCATGCGCTGTTACATATTTTTCTCTAACATCTGATAAGCCTAACATTTCTGCAGCTGCTGCGACTTCACCTGTTGCAGCAGCAGATACAGCCGGCGCACCGATGGCGTTGGCGAGTTCAACG
>PFHB01000007.1 GCA_002783585.1 Candidatus Omnitrophica bacterium CG_4_8_14_3_um_filter_43_15 | reverse complement strand
AAAACCTTCGTCCTTGTGGCGAAGATACCGTTCTGAAATGAACGAATAACTCAATTATATGCGATTTTGAGCAAAAATCAACAGAAATAAGTCGGGGAGAACCGATTAAACCAGCTTTATCCGTTACCTCCGAGCTTCTCGGGGTGGTGTTTAACAACCTTGGCCGAACACATATAAATGATATCCTCCGCGACATTAGTCGCATGATCGCATATGCGCTCAAGATGCCGGGCAATTAACAATAACGGGACAGCACGTGTAGCCGTGGTAGAGTCTTTCGTCATATAATCATTGATTAATTCGGATTGAATAACATTGCGCAAATTATCTGCCTGCGCATCCATCATGATCACCTTGCCAGCTAAATCTGCGTCTTTATTTATGAACGCGCTGATTGCATCTCTAGTCATCTGCTGAGCTATGGCCGTTAACTTAGGAATATCAATTAAAGGCTTTAAAAGCGGCTTATCAACAAGTTCAAGGACACGCTGGGCGATATCTACAGCGAGATCAGCCATTCTCTCTAGTTCATTTGTGATTTTCATTGCCATCGCGATAAAACGCAAATCAACTGCCATGGGCTGTTGTAACGCTAGGAGATCTAAGCTTTTCTCCTCAATTGTAAGTTCTAATTCATCAATAGACCTGTCATCTATGATGAGTTGCTTTGCTTCATCAGCATTCAGATGCTTTAACGCCTCAACGGATTTAAAAATAGCTTCTTCAACCATGGCTCCCATTTTAAGGATATCTGTTTTTAATACGGTCATTTCATCATCAAAATGTCTTGGCATAACAACCCCCTTAATTTCTTTCTTTGATATTTTGTATTAATTTCTCCACTTCACTTCTTATTTGATCCCTAACTTTCCTGAAAAAATTGATTTCGCTATCTTTTGGATCCGCGATTTGCCATTCTATATGCTCGCTTGCGGGCACAAAAGGACACACGTCTTTACAGCCGAGAGTGATAACATAATCAAACTTCTTTACAGGCAAATCCAAGAAGCCCTTGGACTTTTGACCTGCGATATCAATGCCGATTTCCCGCATCACTTCAATAGCTGTAGGATTAACTTTTCCAGAAGGCTTTGAACCAGCGCTGTAGGCCTCTAAAACATCCTTGCCTATACTCTTGGCAAATCCTTCGGCTATTTGGCTTCGGCATGAATTTTCTATGCAAACAAATAATACCTTTTTCATATTATCCAAATCTCCCCGTGATGTAATCCTCTGTCTTCTGATTTTTAGGGGCCTTAAATATCTTTTCGGTCTTGTCAAATTCAATCAATTCGCCGAGGAGGAAAAATCCTGTATAATCGGACACTCTCGCCGCTTGCTGCATATTGTGCGTAACAATCACGATAGCATAATCTTTCTTTAATTCCAAGATTAACTCTTCAATCTTCCGTGTAGATATGGGATCCAAGCTAGCGCACGGTTCATCAAATAAAAGAACCTCCGGCTTGACCGCAAGGCACCGCGCTATACAAAGCCGCTGCTGCTGACCGCCGGACAGATTTAACGCGCTGTCATGGAGCCTGTCTTTTACCTCATCCCACAATGCCGCTTTCTTTAGAGATTCAATGACCCTTCCCTCAATAAATTCTTTATTTTTAATACCATTAACCTCTAAGCCATAGCTGATATTCTCAAATATATTCTTGGGAAACGGATTGGGTTTTTGAAACACCATTCCGATACGGCGCCTTATTTCCGCCGGATCAACACAAGCCCCAAGGATATCCTGTCCGTCCAGATAAATTCTGCCTGTTAGCGTAGTATTAGGCACCAACTCGTGCATACGATTAAACAGCCGGATAAAAGTAGACTTTCCGCACCCTGAAGGACCGATAATCGCTGTCACTTTATTAGACAAAACATCCAAATTAATATCTTTAAGCGCCTGCTGTTTGCCGTAAAAGAAGTTAATATCCTGCGCTTTAATCTTAACTAAATCCGACTGACTGCAAACGCAATTTTGACGATCTTCCATAATTAGTGTTTTACTATCCATAATAATGACTCCTCTGTCTCTGACGAATAAAAATCGCTATTGCTGACATGAATAAAACCAAGCATAAAAGAATTAAACAACAACCGTATGCGATCGCTGTTTGTTGCTCCGGATGCGCTCCCTCGGTCATAAGAGCGTAAATATGATACGGCAAGGCCATGACTTCTGAAAAAATCGATTTAGGATAACCTTTTAAGTAAAACGCGGCCGCAGTAAACAAAATCGGAGCAGTTTCACCGGCTACCCTTCCTATGCTCAAGATTACTCCGGTTAAAATTCCCGGCAAAGCCGCGGGCAAAACTATTTTTCGTATCGTCTGCCATTTTGTCGCTCCCAGAGCCAACGATGCCTCTCGTAATGAATAAGGCACTGCCAAAAGAGCTTCCTGCGAAGCGGAAATAATCACCGGCAATACTAAGATGCCCAAAGCAAGGCTACCTGACAATATCGATACCCCGAAACCGAAAAACTTAACAAAAACTGCCAATCCAAAAAGTCCGAATACTACTGACGGAACACCAGCAAGATTATTGATACTCAACCTGATGATATTGACGATATAGCTTTTCGGCGAATATTCATTAAGATATATTGCGCAGGCAACCCCCAAAGGAAGCGCAAAAACCACCGCGCCCAAAGTCAAATATAATGTTCCCACGATTGCCGGAGCAACTCCGCCAGCAGTCATGGCATTGCGAGGCGCCTGTGTTAAAAATTCCCATGAAATAACCTTTATCCCTCTTGAACCGATAAAATAAATGATCGCGAATAAAAACAGAACCGTAGTAAACATGCACAGTGAAATAAAACTGAACCCGATCTTTTGCGCGATATCTTTTCTCATCCTGATAACCCCAGCTTAATTCTATACTTTCTGCTAATCGCCTCCGCAATCACGTTGAATACGAACGTAATCAAAAACAATATTAATGCGATCGCGAATAACGCGTGAAAGTGATCACTCCCCATCGGCGCTTCGCCCATCTCTGCCGCGATGGCCGAGGTCATTGGACGAACCGGATCAAAAAATGATTTCGGGATAACCGCCGCGCCTCCGGCAACCATCAGCACAGTCATCGTCTCTCCTATAGCCCGGCTCATCCCCAAAATTATCGCAGTGGATATCCCCGATCCCGCCGCCGGTATAACTACTTTAACCAATGTCTGCCATCTATTCGCCCCTACGGCAAAAGACGCTTCTCTAAACGATTTTGGCACGTAACTCAAAGCATCCTCCGCGATACTGCATACTGTAGGCGTTGCCATAATCCCCAACGTTAGGCTCGCCGTAAAAGCGCACAGTCCAATCGGAAGGTGTAATAAATTCTGTAGAAATGGGGCAAGCACAACCATGCCAAAAAAACCGTATACAATTGAGGGAATGCTGGCCAATATTTCAACGAGCGGTTTTAACACAGCCTTTTGTTTATGGCTGGCTATTTCATTTAAATACAAGGCGCTGCCTACCCCAAGCGGTACGCAAACTAACATCGCCCCGACTGACACCCAAACCGACGCTAATATTAACGGAAAAATTCCAAATTCTGGAGGATCATATGTCGGATACCAAAATTTGCCGAATATAAACTCTAATGCTTTAACTTTCTTAAATATCGGCAATGCCTCTTTAAATAGTACAATGACGATCCCGACAAGAAATATCAGCGAAGCAAACGCTAGAATCGTGAATAACCATTTATATAATCGCTCTTTGACTTTTATCATGTTTTCCATATTAGGAGGGCGCGGCAGGATACAACCCTGCCGCGCTTTGAGTAAACACATTTCTTCATTCTTATTTCAACCCGACATAGCCTTCTTCTTTAACCAACTGCTGACCTTCTTGACTCTTCACAAAATCAAGATACCCTTTAATCATGCCCTGTGGCTTACCGTTTGAATACATAAAAAGCGGTCTGGTCACGGGGTATTCTCCAGATAGCACGGTTTCTTTAGAGGGCATAACCCCTTCAATTTCGAGTGCCTTAATATCTCCGGACATAAATCCCAAACCAACATAACCTATGGCGGAGGGAGCCTGAGCGATATTCTTGGCAACCGCCTGATTCGAAGCCTGCATCAGCGCGCTAGGCATAACCTTTTCTTTATTCATAACCAGTTCACCAAATGCCTCAAATGTACCGCTCGAAGTATCGCGTGAAATAACCGCAATCTTTCCCGAATTACCGCCTAACTGCGACCAATCAGTGATCTTTCCGGTAAATATATCTCTAACCTGCTTTTTGGAAAATTTATCTATCGGATTTGACTTATTTACTACTACCGCTATACCGTCCATTGCCACGATATGGGCAACCGGATCCCTGCCGTTTGCAGCTGCCTTTTGTATCTCAGTATCTTTTATTGCCCGCGAGGCGTCAGCTATGTCACAAGTGCCGTCAATTAACGCGGCAATTCCTACGCTCGATCCTCCACCGCGCACTGAGATATCGGCTTCTGGATTTTTATCCATGAAAACCTCAGCGGTCTTCTGAGCTATAGGAAGCACAGTAGTAGAACCAGCAATTACAACCTTCTCAGCAAAACAAGCTGTAGCGGTTAAACTTAAACCGATTACCCCCGCTAACGTCAACATTGTTAATCTCTTAATCGTCCTCATTTTATATTCCTCCCTTTTTAATTAGAATTTCATATTCCAGTCAACTTGGACTAATGTTTCAGGGGCTTCTGCGCTAAGCGTTCTCCATGACCGATAAACATCCATACCCAAAAATGTGTTTTTGCCCAAACCAAAGGTTAGCTCTGCCTCATGGCTTCTGATATTAGTCTTCCCGCCATAACGATCAGAATCAGGCAACACATCAAGAACAGCGTCTTTCCCAAGCATGGCGTATATATATTTAAACTGCCAATCCCCAAATTTAGCAACCTTGTCATGTCCTAACTTGAAACCACATGAAAAACCGCTGCCTCCCTTTGACACATCAAGATTATTCACGTATTCACCAACTAATTTTAGCGATTCAACATTTAATCCTAATGTTTTAAATGGCTCCTTGATTTTAAACTCTAATGCGGGATTAATCATCTGGTAGTCATATTGATATCGCGATGTTCCCGCGGTAGTATTTCCAGAGTTACTCGCCGATGAATAGCTACTACTTACGTGGTCTTTAACATTATTGAAACCTTGGAAAGAAAAGGCGCCTTTTAATGATAAGTCATCATTAAATTTGTAGCTTATTCCCGGTTGAACCAAATACGCCATAGGAGCATCAGCGTCGGTGGATGTATCGGTATCAACAATTAATACACCAGTATTTAAAAAAGCTGTTAAGTTAGAACCCAACCCCTTACTAAACTGAATTACGCCGCCTTCGGGAGTTATATCCGAATCCCAGATTAAATCTGTCGGCCTCCAAAGCGCATCGTCTAGAAGCATTTTCCCGCCTACAAGATTCAACCATGACCATGGGCTATATTTCCCGTAAGCGTAATCAAGAACAACTGTCTTTTTAGAATTGTATCCGCCGAAAGAAATATTAGTAGAACGCGGGTCTCCACTGCCGGTCGCGATACCAATTCCCGCCATAAGCTTTTCATTTACCTTACCCTCTAAACCAAGGCGTGCACGAACACGGCCAAGATGCGTATCTTTTGCATAATCATTAACCGCTTTCTCATGTTTATACTGATACCTTAGACGCAGATCTCCTTTAAGTTTTATATTTTGTACCCAAGCTGGCAAAGATGCAGATTTTCCTGTAGCTATCTCTTTTTTTACCTGTTCCTGTGTTTCAATCTTAACTTGTTGAGCTTCCGCGCCGGTTAATACTCCTTTCTCGACTAATTTTTGAAGCAGAATGTCCACTTCTCCGGCATATGACGGCACTGTGCCTAAACACAATCCTATGAATCCTCCTACTAAAATTAAATGCAAAACTTTCCTCATTCGACCTCCTCCTTTTACTTGTTTATCCATTATCTTGCCTCCTCCATTGTCCGGTTTAGCTTCGAATATTTGCTTATACATTTCAATAACCCTCTCTGCTTCTTGGTCTGCCATTCTGTTAAAGAAGCTTGCGATTGCATTTAGTATTTTTTTAAGAATTTTTCCCATATTGATCACCAGAACCTACGCGAAAATCTTTATCCCTTAATACCGTCAATTCCTTAACAATGTCCATCAACTTAGCAACGCTAAAAGGCTTGGTAAGGTAATAATCCGCGCCAACGATATTTCCGTAAATTTTATCCAGCGGCTCTCCACGGGCAGTCAGCACCACTACAAATGTTTTGTAAGCCTTAGCGTCTTCCTTTATGTATTCGCATATACGAAAACCGTCTATACCCGGAAGCATAATATCCAAAACCACTACATCAAAAACATCTCCCGCGAGTTTATCTTTTGCAGAAATACCATCGAATACGCTCTCAACTGCATAACCGTTTTTTGAAAGATTATAAGAAACGAGCTTGTTCAAATTTTGATCGTCCTCTACAACCAGTATTTTCTTTTGCTTTCTTTCCACTTCTGTCTGTACCATCTTTCTCTCCTTTTTTACTTTCATCTAAAGTTTACTAAAATGTTGTTACGAAATCCTTAAAGGGCTGTGAACTTTATGTGAACACTTTAAAGCTCCAATTTGTACCCTTCTCCCTTAATAGTCTTGATAATCTCTGGATTGTCGGGATCAGCTTCTATCTTTTCCCTGAGATGCCGAATATGAACGTCAATATTCCCGTGCTCCACGATATCCTCGCCCCATACGCTGTCTAAAATCTGCTCGTGTGTTAAAAGCTCTCCCTTTCGCGCAACAAGCGCTTTTAATATGGCGCTTTCTTTTTTGGTCAATCCAACTTCTTTGCCGGAAATCCTGACCTTAAAATCGTCAAGGTTGATTTCTGTCTTACCTTTAATAAACCGCTTCGCAAGAGCTGGCTCGGCCTCTGCCCTAGCCAAAACCCGCTTCACCCGGGCAACAAGCTCTCTTGGGCTAAATGGCTTTGTAACGTAATCATCCGCTCCGGCTTCAAACCCTTTCAACTTATCTTCAATTTGGGTGCGCGCGGTAAGCATAATCACAGGGATATCTTTTGTTACGGCATCCTGCCTTAATTGTTCGCAAACCTGCCAGCCGTCAATTTTGGGAAGCATAAGGTCTAATATAATAAGATCGGGTTTTTCTTCGCGGGATAATTCCAAAGCCTTTTCGCCGTTGGCCGCGGTAAGAACTTCGAACCCTGCCATTTTCATATGCAGACTTACTAAAGCAGCAAGCTCTTTCTCGTCGTCAACTACTAAAATTGTTTGTTTCTGATAGGTATCCTTCATCGCCTTCAAGCCCCTTTCTTATTTTCCAAAGAAAGTTTAACTTAAAGACGTGACGATATCATTAAGGCGGTGTGAACTTTTTGTGAATTATTTACAGCGAGAAATAGATGATATTACGCGTGCGGGATGGTGAAACTGAAAGTAGAGCCAAGACCTGGCTCTGACTTAACCCAAACTTGGCCACCGTGGGAAAGCACAATATGCTTAACAATGGAAAGCCCAAGGCCTGTGCCTCCAAGCTCGCGGGACCGTGCTTTATCAACCCGGTAGAAACGCTCAAATATCCTTGATATATCCTTTTCTGGAATACCCATGCCGGTGTCGGTTATATCAATTTGGACAAGACTGCCGCTCTCGGATACTTCTACCTTGATCGATCCGCCGTCACCGGTATATTTGACGGCATTATCAAGCAGATTTAAGAAAACTTGCGCAAGCCTTTTGTCGTCAGCTATGACTTTTGGAATACTATCGGGGATATTAATGGATAACGAAAGGTTTTTATCTTTGATGGATTTCTCTAAAACTTCAAAACATCGTTTAAGAATCGGCTTGAGATCTAAGGGAGCAAATGCCATCTTCATCTTTCCGGATTCGATCTTAGAAAGATCCAGCAGGTCATCAATGAGATTGGCTAAGCGGTTAGAATCCTGATAGATGATACTAATAAATTCCCTTACGTTATCCTTATCCTCAAGCGCTCCTTCCAAGAGCGTCTCGGAATATCCTTTAATGCTCGAAATGGGCGTGCGCAATTCGTGCGAAACATTGGCCACAAAATCCTGCCTCACCCGCTCTAATTTTCGCAACTCTGTAATATCATGAAAGACCAACACTGCACCTTCTAGAACATCATTCCTGATTATGGGCACAGCATTTATTTTCAACACCTTCTCTTCCGGCTGGCCGACCGTGACTTCTTCGCTGAAAAGATTCCGTTTATCTTTAAGAATTTTATCTACGGCATCCTGAATTTGGGGATTACGGATTGCCTCTACCGGAGATTTATTCTCAGGAGACGAATCCACAAAAAAGAGCTTTCTCAAGGAAGGATTCATTAAAAGGATATGCCCTTTCTCGTCTACAACCATTATTCCTTCGAACATACTGGATAAGACAGCGTCCAGTTTAACGCCCTCTTGCTTAATCCTCTCAATCTTACCTTTTATCTCATCGGACATATAAGATAATGCCATCGCAAGATCGCCGATCTCATCCCGAGAGTAAATAAACGGTTTACGAGAAAAGTCGCCCTTGGCCATTGCTCGAGCTACTCTTGCCATTTCCGCAAGCGGCCTAGACACAACAAACGAAATAACGAAAGTAAATGTTAAGCTGAGCAAAAATACTAAAAGGAGCGCTCCAGTTATCGTCTTATCCAATTTACCTTCAAGCATCTCAATATAAGAAATTGGAACAGCATACCGTATGAATCCTGCTGAATTATCCATGCCGAAAGGTACTGCCATATAAAGCAGGTATTTCTTAATCGTATAACTATATCGCTTGCTGATACCAAGCCCTTTAGTGATTGCCTCTTGAATTTCCGGCCTGTCTAAATGGTTTTCTACTTGAGCGATTTCTTCAGCGTTTAACTCGGTGTCGCCGATAACCGTTCCGTCCCGTTTTATAATAGTGACTCTTACTTCCTGTTGTTTTCCGATTTTTTCTGCCAGCGTGTCGGCATCAGTAAGAATATTCTGGCCGCTTATCCGGCTTTCTATAAGATCCTTGCCCGAAAGAACCTGGTACCTAAGCGTATTCTCAAGGTTATGCTCGACATATCCCTTAAGATTACCGACAAGATAGAAATAGCCGATAACAAGGCCAATTGTTACGGCCGAACAAAATATCAATGTAAGTTTCCAATGTAGCTTAATCTTCATCATCTTCCTGCTTAAATTTATATCCTAAGCCAACAACAGTTTCGATATACTTCCCAGCTTTTCCAAGTTTCTCTCTTAAACGCTTAATGTGCGTATCAACGGTGCGTGTAAAAACCTCAGCGTGTATATCCCAAATTTCTGAAAGAAGACCGTCCCGAGTCTGAACCCTGCCGTGCCGATCCATCAATGTGACCAAGAGCTTAAATTCCATCGGCGTAAGCTCAACTTCTTTTTCATTTACCGTAACCTTATGCCGGGGAATATCCACAGTAAGAATGCCTGCTGTTAAAATATCCTTTTTGCTCTCTTCGATCTTGCCTCTGCGTAAAATTGCCTTTATCCTTAGAACAAGCTCGCGCGGGCTGAATGGTTTGACGATGTAATCATCCGCGCCAAGCTCAAGGCCCACAATCCGGTCAACCTCTTCGCCTTTGGCGGTAAGCATAACAATGGGAATATTCTTGAATTTGGTCTCCTGCTTAATACTCCGGCAGACTTCAAAGCCATCCATTTTAGGAAGCATGATATCGAGGATAATCAGATCAACCTGCTCCTTATCCAATACCCCGAACGCCTCCTCGCCTGACACCGCAACGGTAGCATCATAGCCAGCCTTCTCCAAGTTATACTTCACCAGTTTGGAGATATGCTTATCATCTTCGATTATTAATATGCGTTCTTTTTGCATGCTTTGCTTTCCAAGGTTATGTATATTTTAGATAAAATGCCATCGGTTACCTCAATCACTTCAATAAATTTGCTATATCGGCAGCTACAGAATTACGATCAAACTTCGAATTAATCCAATCAGAATATTTTATCCTGTAGAATTTCCATCCTGCCGATTCAAGGATTCTCTGACGTTCTTCGTCGTTTTCTATGTAAACGCCATACGCTTCGTCAATCTCATTTTGAAAATGCGTAGGGCCATCACATTCAATAGCGATTCTGCGTCCGCTCTTCATATTATTGATAACAAAATCGATTTTGAAACCACAGCTTACGACCTGATTTTGAATCTTATAGCCCGAATCAGAGCAAGATCGGATAAAATTGAAAAAGTCTTCCTCGAAATACGAATCAAAAGGCTTAAGTTCTGACGAATGAAACGAAACTTCTCCGCAATCATTAACGTACTCTAAATATTTCTTTAGCCATATTCTTTCTGGCACTTGACTAATCGGCATACTAATAAAACAGTGTATTTGCATACGTGCTCAAGAGAATGTACTTCCCCTGTTTAGTGGACTGTTTGTAAAGATGTAAAGAACTGCCTTTCAAATTCAAAGGGGCTCATATAGCCCAACG
>PFHB01000075.1 GCA_002783585.1 Candidatus Omnitrophica bacterium CG_4_8_14_3_um_filter_43_15 | reverse complement strand
CAAGAACGCCCCTTGCAGCAATTTATGCTACAGGGGGCGTTTTTTGGCATATTTCACTTGACAGATTAAGGTAGCGGGTATATTATTAGCATATGCTAATAATTATAGGAGGGATATATGCCGAGGCCATTTATATTGAGAAAAGTTTGCTGCAGGCCGGATTCAAATTATTTTAAACCGCGAGGCATTCCTATAGATCAACTTAAAGAGATTATTTTAACAATGGACGAGCTGGAAGCGGTAAGGCTTGCTGATTTGCAAGAGATGTACCAGGAAGATGCGGCGAAGAAAATGAATATTTCAAGGCAGACGTTTGCAAATATTGTTGCTTCCGCGCGCAAGAAAATTGCAGATTGTTTGGTCAACGGCAAGGCATTAAAAATAGAGGGAGGCGTTGTAAAAATGTATCCGGATTCCATCCGGGCCAGGCAGTGCCGGCGGCAGGGTTATGGTTTTGGACAGACAAGGAGAGTGAGCAGGAGGGGCACATTATAAGAATTTGCATTCCCACAGACACAGATGAAGGGTTAGGCGCAAAGGTTAATATTCATTTCGGTAGTGCGCCGTATTTTACTATTTACGATACAGACAAGGAAGAAGTCACTATTATAAATAACGAAAACAAGCATCATGCGCATGGCATGTGCCAGCCAATGACAGTTCTGGAAAGTGAATGCATAGATTGCGTTCTTTGTTCAGGCATGGGCGTCAGGGCTGTTATTAAATTAAACGAAGGCGGTATAAGGGCCTACAGGGCGACAACCGGCACAGTCAGGGATATTGCAAAGCTTTATAAAGAATCAAGACTTAAAGAAATAACGCCCGAAGCAGCCTGTGACCATACTGATTGCCATTAATGCCTATGGATCGAATAAAAGAGAATCACAGAAATTATCTTAAAAGAATAAAATGCTATAAAAAATTCGGCTACGATGCGTTGAAAGAAAGGGCTGTTATTTACGAAAAGTCGTGGCCTGTTTCAGGCAGAATGTTGGAAGTTGGCACAGGCAAGGGTTATTTCACTATTCAATTGGCAAAGAATGGGCATCGTTTTATTAGTATTGATATTTCGGAAGAAGAACAGAATTACGCGAGGATGAACATAGGATATCTCGGGCTTGAGAATCTCGTAGAATTCAAGATAGAAAACGCCGAATGTTTAAGTTTCGGCAAAAATGACTTTGACATAGTTTTTTCTATTAATACCATGCACCATTTTTTAAGGCCTGAGAAATCATTGGATGAAATGATAAAAGTTCTTGCCGTCGGCGGTAAAATAGTATTGAGCGATTTTACTCCGGAGGGTTTTAAGCTTATAGAAAAAATACATGAAAGCGAGGGCAGAAAGCACGTGTTTGCCGCAGATAAATTAGACAAAGCAGTGATTTACCTGAAAAAAAGAAGTTTTAAAATTGAAGAATATAGAACAAAACATCAGAAAATAGTAGTAGCTCAGTAAGATGTTTGACAGAGATAAACCTTTGTGTTATAATATTTAAAATCGTAACAATAGGAGAATATATGTCAGGGTTGATAAGGTTCGGAGTATCATTAGATAGCGATTTATCGCGGAAATTTGACGCGCGGCTTAAAAAAAAAGGTTATACTAACCGCTCAGAGGCCATACGCGACCTTATACGCCAGGATTTAATAGAAGAAGAATGGGCCGGCGGCAAAGAGGTTGCCGGCGCGGTTATTCTTATTTATGACCATCATAAAAGGGACCTTGTGGACAGGCTTATGGATATACAGCACGATTTTAGCGCAAATATAATTTCTACGCAGCATGTCCATTTAGACCATGATAACTGCCTGGAGATTATCGCGGTAAAAGGCCTTTCAAAAAATATACAGATTTTGGCGGACGCGTTAAAGGTTGTAAAAGGCGTAAAACACGCGACGCTCAGTATGTCAACCACAGGCAAAAATATCGATTAAAGAGTATTATTTTTTTTGGTATTTAGTAACACGAAAATTATAACAGTAATACGAAAAGGAGGGAATATGTTAAAGCATATATATGCAGCGGCAGCAGTTTTGATTTTTTGCGCGCTTACCTTAAATTATGCAAATGCGGAGGATGAGTGGGATCCGGTTTCAGCCGGGACTGTCACCACCTGGACAGCGCCTTTATGCGCAAAAGGGGAGTTGGTTGCGCAGCCATTTTTCTTTTATAACAATACGCGCGGGACGTTTAATTCAGACGGCCACTATGATTCGCTGCCTTCGGGCGATAAAAAATACCAGTTTCTGCAGCAGCTGTTTGCGCAGTATGGCCTGACAGACCGTTTTGAGATAGATGCACAGATAGAATATAAGGAGAATTTTTTGCGCCAGAATGGCGATAGCGCTAATTCAAGCGGCTTTGGGGACAGCGTAGGATTTTTACGCTATTGCCTGCAGGAAGAAACAGGTAGCTTGCCGTATGCAGCCGCTTTATTTCAGCTTAAAATCCCCACAGGCGAATACCAGCATGCGGATGACAGTAGGCTGGGTACGGACCTGACAGGCGCAGGTTCATGGGATCCGGGATTAGGGATTATCCTTACCAAGAAGTTTAAACCATTTGTGGCGCATTGCGATTTCATTTACAGCGCGCCGCTTGAAACGAAGATAGACGGCGTTAAAACGCGCTACGCTGATTATTTGAATTATGATTTTGGGCTGGAATATTTTTTAAGCCATAGATTTAATCTTATGTTTGAGGCAAATGGTTTTCTGCAGAGCGATAAAAAAGAGGATGGCGCAAGGACAGATGATTCCAATGTTAATTATTTTACCGTTTCACCCGGAATCGGCTGGTCATGTGAAAAGGTCCAGGCGGTCCTGGCTTACCAGAGGGTGCTGACAGGCACAAACGCAGACGCGAATGATTCGGTTGTTCTGACATTTGTGCGTAGTTTTTAAAAATTTCAAGGGAGATGTAAAATGCATATACCAGACGGGTATTTAGGGCCTGTAACATGCGGCGTGACATATGCTGTCATGTTACCTGTATGGGGTTTGGCTTCAAAGATAGTAAAGAAGACGCTTAACGCTAAGCAGGTCCCGCTATTGGCAATAGCGGCGGCGTTCAGTTTTGTGATAATGATGTTTAATGTGCCTATACCCGGAGGCACAACAGGGCATGCTGTTGGTGCTGTGCTGGCAGGGATTTTGCTTGGGCCATGGGCGGGCTGTATTGCTATCAGTGTTGCTCTAGCGGTACAGGCATTGCTTTTTGGAGACGGAGGTATTACCGCTTTGGGAGCAAATTGTTTTAATATGGCTTTTGTCGAGGTGTTTGCCGGTTATTATATTTACAGGATTATCAGCGGATCATCTGCGATAACTTCAGGCAGGAGAGTTGTCGCCGCAGGCATTGCCGGTTATGCCGGTTTAAATATAGCGGCATTGACGGCGGCAATAATGTTTGGCATACAGCCGTTATTGCATAAAACAGCGCAGGGGCAGTCTTTGTATTGCCCGTATGGTTTAAATGTCGCTATTCCTGTGATGTTAGGAGAACATATGTTGGTGTTTGGTTTTGTTGAAGCGGTTGTAACAGTACTGGTTGTAAAATATTTGCAAAAACAGGATCCGGACCTTCTTAAAATAAAAAAGGAGGTGGCAGCATGAAGACTGTAATCAAGCTATGGATAGGACTGGCGGTTTTTATTGTGCTTTCTCCCTTAGGGTTAATCCTGCCGGAATATTTTAAGGCCGATGCTGCCTGGGGCGAGTGGGGTACAGATGTTTTTAAAGGATTGGTTGGATATATTCCGCAAGGCCTTGAAAAACTTTCAAACCTCTGGAATGCCCCAATTCCGGACTATGCATTCCGTGGCTGGGAGGATAAGGGCCTGGTTCATTTAAGCGCGGCCTATATCTTTTCGGCTATTTTGGGAATTACTATAACGGCATTGATTATTTTTGGCATAGGGCATATATTATCCAAAAGAAGCAGGCATTAATATTGAAAAACAACAGGTTTGTAGAACGCTCAATTACCGGCGCCTTGTCGTTTTTTAAAGACGCCATATTTGCCGATGAAGAGGCCCTAAAAAAAGGGTTTTTGCAGGCCCGCGATGCCAGATTGAAGATGTTAATGGTATTTGTTTTGATTCTGGCAGCGCTTTTTTCAAAAAGTATTGTTTTCATTGCCGGCATATACGCGTTTTGCGTGATTCTTGCTTTGGCTTCTTCAATCAACATAATATTTTTCTTAAAGCGCACGTGGTTTTTTATTCCCTTGTTTTCTCTATGTATAGCCCTGCCCGCATTGTTTGATATTTTTAGCCCGGGAGAAAAGTTTTTAAGTTTTAAGGTTTTTTTCGTCCCCCTAAGCATTACAAAGCAGGGGTTATCAAGCGCCGGGATATTTTTCGCGCGGGTTTTAACATCAGTGTCGCTGTGCGTTCTTCTGTCTGTTACCACAAGGCATTATGTGTTGCTCAAGGCGCTGCGCGTATTCAGGGCGCCTCAGGTTTTTGTGATGACTTTAGGCATGTGCTGCCGTTATGTTTATCTTTTTATCGAGATAATACAAAATACCTATATGGCGATAAAAAGCAGGGCCGGAGGTGTTTTTGGAATAAAAAACAGCCAGGGTGTTGTAGCGTGGAATATAGCAGCGTTATGGCAAAGGTCTTATGTGATGCATAACCGGGTTTATGAGGCGATGCTTTCGCGCGGATACTCAGGCGAGCCAAAAGTTATTGAAGAATTTGATTTTACATATAAGGATTGGTTCTGGTTGGGCACCGCAATTTTAATATTAGGTTTAAGTTTATGGCAAAACCATTATTTGAATTAAAAGACGTTTATTTTTCCTATATGGGTAAATTTCCCGCGCTTTGCGGCGTAAATTTGACCATTGAAGAAGGCGCGAAAGTTTGCGTAATCGGAGCCAACGGCACCGGCAAGTCAACGATTCTCAATATGCTTGACGGCCTTATATTTGCTGGCTCAGGCAGCATGAAGGCCTTTGACAGAAATATAACCTCCGGGGTTATGTCGGAGCCGGGGTTTTCAAGGGTTTTTCGTAAAAGCGTGGGATTTGTGTTTCAGAATCCGGATGCGCAGTTATTTTGCCCGAGCGTTAAAGAAGATATAATGTTCGGGCCGCTTCAGCTTGGCGTGCAGCTTGATAAAATAAAGAAAGGCGTTGATATTATTGCAAACAGGTTGAAAATAAATAATCTTCTCAACCGTCAGCCGCATCAGTTAAGCATAGGCGAGAAAAAAAAGGTGTCAATAGCCTGTGTAATGGCTGTTGAGCCGGATGTGTTTCTTTTGGATGAGCCGACAGCCGGGCTTGATCCGGCGACCACGCGCGATATCATTGATATACTTCTGGAGGAAAATATGGCCGGCAAGACTATTGTTACAGCGACGCATGACATGCATATAGTCGGGGAGATTTCCGATATAGCGCATGTTTTAGGCAGGAATAAAAAAATAATACGCAGCGCTGTTCCGGATGAAATCCTTCTAGACTGTGAGTTTTTGAAGGATAACAACCTTGTCCATGTCCACCGCCATATGCATGATGGCAGGATTCATGCCCACCCGCACCTTCATACAGAACATCATTAATAAAATGGCCTTTGTAGTGATTTCTGTTTGCAAGGGGGCATTTTTTAGGGTATAATTAGGCATAAAGAAGGGCATAATCAGATATAAAGAAAGGAATAAAAAGACATGACAAATAAAACAGGTAATACTGATAATTTTTATGGCATAGGTATAGCTCCGGGAATTCTTGCAACTCTTGAACATATAAAATTTAAAATTCCTACTCCCATACAGGTAAAAGCGATTCCACCGGCAATAAGAGGCGAAGATATTGTAGGTATAGCCCAGACAGGCACAGGCAAGACACATGCGTTTGCCATTCCCATGGTACAGCGGCTTGCCCAGAAACAGGGCATAGGCCTTGTATTGGCGCCGACAAGAGAGCTTGCCATACAGATAGAAGAGGCGGTAAGGATACTTGCCAGGCCATCCGGCATGTTAACAGCATGCCTTATAGGCGGCGCGTCAATGGTAAATCAGATAACAGCGCTTCGTAAAAATCCAAGGATAGTCATAGCTACGCCCGGAAGATTTCTGGATCATGTCAGCCAGTGGAATGTTTTACCGGAAGAAGTTGTGATGCTGGTTTTAGACGAGGCAGACCGCATGCTTGACATGGGGTTTTTGCCGCAGATTGAAAAGATTCTAAAATCTATTCCCAAGAATAGGCAGACAATGCTTTTTTCAGCCACTATGCCGCAGGCAATTATGAAGATTGCCTCAGGCTATATGAAGTTGCCTATTTCTTTAGAAGTGGCGCCTTCGGGCACTGCAGCCGAGGGAGTAACGCATGAATTATTCATAGTCAAAAAAGAAGCCAAGTTGAAATTACTCAGCAAGGTATTGAAACAGTACCAGGGGCCGGTGCTTTTATTCTCGCGAACCAAGCGCTACGCCAGCAAACTCGTGCGCGTTATCCGCGATATGAGGCATTCGGCAGCTGAGATACATTCAAACCGCTCACTTGCGCAAAGAAGAGAAGCGCTGGACGGTTTTAAATCAGGTAAATACAGGGTGCTTGTTGCCACTGATATTGCCTCAAGGGGCATTGATGTTACGGGAATAGAGCTTGTTATAAATTTTGATTTGCCGGATGACCCTGAAAATTACGTGCACCGTATCGGCCGCACAGGCCGCGCTGGATTAAAGGGCCACGCGATTTCTTTTGCAACGCCTGATCAAAGCAGTGACGTCAAAAGTATAGAAAAACTTACAAAGGTGACGTTGCCTGTTTCAAAGCACCCCGATATTATCGCCGAGCAGTTTATGCAAGGCGCCCCGCCGCCGCAAAGGCATCACCATCAGAGATATGCAAAACCCTATAATCATAACAGGCAACACCGCCGCAAAAATACTTAATGCTTATAGTATTGCGTATTTAATCTTTAGTGATATAATATTTCCATATATAATATATAATGGCATTAACTAAAAAAAGGAGGCAGCGTTATGGTTAAATCAATAAAAGGGACAAAAACAGAAAAGAATCTTTTAGCCGCTTTTGCTGGCGAATCGCAGGCAAGAAACAGGTATACGTATTTTGCAAGCGCTGCCAAAAAAGAAGGGCTTGAGCAGATTTCGCGCATATTTTTAGAGACCGCGGAAAATGAAAAAGAACATGCCAAGGTGTTTTTTAAGTATCTTGAGGGCGGTGACGTTGAGATTACCGCAGCTTATCCGGCCGGGACGATAAAAGATACCAAGAGTAATTTGGAAGCCGCGGCTGCAGGCGAGAATATGGAGTGGACAAAACTTTATTCGGATTTCGCAAAGACAGCCAAAGCTGAGGGTTTTGAGGATGTTGCCAAGAGTTTTGAGCAGATATCAAAGGTTGAGAAATTTCATGAGGCACGATACAGGAAATTAATCAGTAATATAGCCGGCAACGAGGTGTTTAAGAAAAAATCAACAGTCAAGTGGCATTGCATTAACTGTGGTTATGTTTTTGAAGGCAGTGAAGCGCCGAACGAGTGCCCTGCGTGCAGGCATCCTCAGGCGTATTACGAGGTATTGGCTGAAAATTACTAAGAGGATATAAAATGAAATTGTCCAGGGCGTTAGTTGTGCTTGATCTTGAGACAACAGGTGTGTGGGTTGAGAAAGATAAGATTGTTGAAATAGGCATGGTAAAGCTTTCGCCCGATGGCTCAAAACAGAGTTTTATAAAACGCGTCAACCCCGGGATACCAATTCCAGCCAATGTCAGCCGTATAATAAATATTACAGATGAGGATGTTAAAGACGCGCCTATCTTTAAGGATATTGCCAAAGAGGCTTTTGATTTTATTGGCGCTTCGGATATAGGCGGTTTTAATATTTTAAGGTTTGATCTGCCTGTTTTAGAGCGCGAGTTTTATGGGGCAGAGATTAATTTTCACTGGAGTCAGCGTGTTATTTATGACGCGCAGAAGATTTATCACATACATGAAAAAAGAGACCTTACCGCCGCATATAAATTATACTGCGATAAGCATCTTGAAAATGCGCATTCGGCGCTTGGAGATGCGGAGGCAACGGTTGAGATATTTAGCGCGCAGATTGAAAAATACGGCAGCGCTGAAACCGGAATCGAATCGCTTAAGGACTTTGATTATGAGCGCACAAGCGATTACTTTGATAATGAGCGTAAATTTTGCTGGTGGGGTGGCCAGTTATATCCTATGTTCGGTAAATATTCAAGAAAGAAGCATATAAAAGACATAGCTTTACAGGACCGTAAATATTTGGAGTGGATGTTGACAAAGGATTTCAGCGAGGAGATTCTTACCATGGTAAAAAACGCGCTTCGTGGCGAATTTCCGAAACGGACAGAACCGACAGAGACCGCCCCGGGCTCGGGCTCTGTGCAAATTATCTGGAAAGAAGATCGCGCTGCATATGCGGGATGAGTTGATGGACGTAATAGGCGGCGTAAAAGAGCTGAGTAAGGATGAGGCATGCAGGGTGTTAATGCTGAGTCGCAGGAGGTATTACCGATGGCGTCATCGCAAGCCGTTATTGCCCAAGGTGGCATGGGACCGCATAATGCCACAGGAGGAAGCGGCAATTGTTGAGGCTGGTAAGGATGAGAGATTGGTGGACCTGAGATCGGCCGGCCTCATGGTATACGGACATGAGACAGGCAGATACTATTGCAGTATCTCAATCGTCCAGCGGGTACTGGTCAGGAATAGGCTTCAAGCGCCGTATATGACTCCGACGAGAAGGCGTCCTGTCAAACCTGATGTTCGGGAACTGATGAAGGAACCCAAAAGGGTATTCAGCTATGATGCCACAGAGTTTTATCTCATAAGCCGGCTGAGGGTAGTAGTTCTTCTGATACTTGATTTAGGCTCACGCAAGTTTATTCATTATGGGATACGGATCACGTCCTTTACACAGAAGGATGTCATGGGGATATTTGATGAGGCGCTGTGGCAGGAAGGCATAGATACAAATCAGTTGACGGTATTAAGCGATCGAGGCGGCCAGATGAAGGGCAGCCGTACCAAGGCACACTTAATCGGTAAGTGGGAACTCAAGCTTGAATTTGCCAGGCCATACACGCCGGATGACAACGCCTGGATAGAGACATTCATCAAGTATATGAAATATCACCTTGAATGCCCAGAAAGTTTTGAAACGGTGCAGGATGTAACCGACTGGGTAGCAAAGTTCCAGATTCTTTACAATGACCATCCTCACTCCAGTTTGGGGTATGTCCGGCCTAACGAGGAGCATGAGGGATTGGGGAATGCGATAAGACAAAGGCGTAAAGAGAATTTGTTGTTGGCCAGACAGAAACGGCACGAATTTTATCGACTCCAAAAAACAGGGGTGCCTGGCTATGGCATGAGTGATAATCGTGGCTCCGAGGGCCTCTTATGCCAAACTTTTGAGGGTGGGATAACGGAAAATCCGGGAAATGGCGAAAATGACGGATTTGACGGCCAGGGTGAGGGCGATTTTCGAACTAACTCCTCAACCCTTTTGTGTCAAAATCGTTGATTGACTCCGGTAGAGTTAGTTACATTAAAAAGGATGATGCCTATTTTGCCTGCGCGGATTTCAAGAATTTGGCAATTCTTTTAAGCCTTTCAGGAAAATAGAAAAAAAGGGGGAAAAGAAGTGGAAAAATGGCAATGTTTAGCGTGTCCATATATTTATGACCCTGTAGTGGGGGATCCTGATAGTGGGAATCCTCCAGGAACAAAATTTGAAGATCTTCCAGATGACTGGATCTGCCCTGTATGCGGTGTACCGAAAACTCAATTTGCAAAGATTGTTTGATAATCCTTTAATTAGAATCTTATTAAAGGTGGACAGGATAGAGAAAATGGAAAATTTAAGGCCGAAAGTATCCATAATTGGTTGTGGTAATGTAGGTATGCGTTATGCCTACGCGCTTATCATTCGAGGATTAGTACGGCAAATTGTGATAGTGGATATTGACCGGCAAAGGCTTGAAGGCGAGGTCATGGATTTATCGCACGGAGCTCCATATATTTCACCAGTGGAGATTATAGCGGGAGATTATCCTGATATAAAGAATTCGGATTTAGTAGTGATTACTATCGGAAGAAAACAAAAACCCGGCCAAAGCCGTACAGATTTAGCCAGGGATAACGTTGAACTTTACCGGAAGGTAATACCTGAAATTGTAAGATATGCCCCCAAAAGTATTATTCTGGTAGTTACCAACCCTGTTGATGTGTTAGCTTATGCTGCCTATAAAATTTCTGGAAAGCCGGCAAAAGAGGTAATTAGTTCAGGCACGGTTTTGGATAGCTCCAGATTTAGATTTCTTTTAAGTAAACACTGCAATATTGATGCCAGGAACGTCCATGCCTATATACTAGGCGAACACGGAGATAGTGAGTTTGCTGTCTGGAGCAAGGCTATGATCGGAGGAATTTTGTTCAAGGACTACTGTCGAATTTGCAAAACAAATAATACCTGCTCAAGTAAAGAAGAGCTCAATAAAATCTTTCTTGAGGTAAGGGATTCTGCATATAAGATAATCGAGAAGAAGGGTGAAACTTCTTATGGCATTGGTCTTACCTTGGTGATGATAACGGAAGCAATTATTAACGATGAGAATGCAATTCTACCTGTGTCTTCTTTGGTAGACGGATATTTAGGAATAATAGATGTGTACCTAAGCCTTCCTGCTATACTTAACCGAGAAGGGGTGAGAGAAGTCTTGGAAATCGAATTAAGCCCGCAGGAAGAAAAGGCTCTAATAAATTCAGCAAACTCTATAAAAAAAGTAATAAAGGAAGTTGGCTTATGAGGAGTAACAAAAAAAGGGAGGAGGTAGATATTTGTGCAGGGCATTAGATACAAACTCATTACCATTTTAACCTTATCAGTCGTTATCTTTGCTATTGCGCACCTTAAGGATAGTTTATTGTCTTTTTTCATTCCATTTGCTTTCGCACACTGCGATACGTTGGATGGCCCGGTAGTTAAAGACGCAAAGCAAGCATTGGAAAAAGGCGATGTGACACCTGTGCTTAAATGGGTTAAAAAAGAAACTGAGTCAGAAATTCGCGCTGCTTTTAAAAAAACATTGGCTGAACGAAAATCAAATCAAGATGCCGCTGATATGAAATTCTTTGCGACGCTGGTACGCGTGCATCGCGCAGGGGAAGGAGCGCCTTTCACCGGCCTTAAACCAAGCGGTTCTGTTGAACCTATTATCGCAGGGGCGGATAAAGCATTAGAAACTGGCTCAATTGATGAGTTAACTCAAGAAATGTCAAACCATCTTACGAACGGCGTTAAGGAACGGTTTGAGCGTGTGTTTGAATTGAAGAAACATAAAGACGAAAACGTTAAGGCAGGGCGTGAATATGTGGAGGCCTATGTCGAATACGCGCATTATGTAGAAGGCCTACATAATATGATAGCGGGTACAGGCGGTCATCATCACGAAGAATCTGAAGAGACCAAACACGAATAGGATGAAGAATAAAGAGTGGTCCATGGCACAAGCGGTCTTTTTTCTTCCTATCTTATTTTCCCATTTTAAGATAAGTGGGTATCTGCCAAATGTTATTCGATATTTTGACATGTCATGCATGATCATCGGCATCGCTTTAGCAATCTATGTTGCAATATCATTTAAATCAAATTTGAAACCATCACCAAAACGGGACGATATGTTAGACGCGAATATGGAAGCATAAGGGGACGGTTCCTCGAAATCTAACTGGTTATATAATATTAAGTTGCGAATGCTAAAAGTCAAATTTCATGCCCAGACAACCTCGTATTCTTCCACAGCAAGGTTTTTTGCACGTTATGTGCCGCGGGAACAACAGAAGAAAGCTCTTCCGCACACCAACAGATAAACGTAAATACCGCTCTTTGTTAATCGAGTTTAAACAGGAAGATAAAATACAAATTCATCATTACTGCCTGATGGGAAACCACCACCATCTTATGCTATCATTAGGCCAAGAGAGTAATCTTCCCCGGTTTATGAAGCGCGTGAATTTGCAGTATTTCTTTTACTACCGCTACCACCGTAGTTATTCAGGTCATCTTTGGCAGGGCCGTTATAAGAGTAAGTTAATTTTAAATTACCCCTATCTGCTTCAATGTGGTAAATATATTGAGCTTAACCCTGTGAGTGTAGGCCTGACAGTGAGCCCTAAGGATTATGAATTTTCAAGTTACAGGTTTTATGCCTTTGGCCAGAAAGATGACTTAATTGATATAAATCCATATTATCTAGAACTTAATACTGACCAAGCAGCCAGGCAGCTTAACTATCAAGACCTATTTGTTGATGAAATTGCAGAAAAAAATATTAAAATTTGACTTCTTGATGCTATAATAAATTACAACAAAAAGAGTTACGAAACGAGGAACCGTCCCCTTTTCCTTTATAGAAAGAGTCCATAACGCCCCGTAAGTACCCCATAACGAGGCGTCTTAGAAAATAAATTGTGTAAGACTTCTGAACTAAAACCTGTAATTCGCACTAACTGTGAAAGCGGTCTCATCAATAAATCTACCTTCTACGCCAATGGAAAGATTTTTGGTAGGAAGAAAATCACAGCCAACGAAGATGCCAACTACGCCATCGCTATTTATATCGTCGGTCTTGTAAGTTGTGCCTAAAATTGTAGCCTTCATCGACGCCTCAACATCATTATATTTAATTCCACCGTAAGGAACAAATTGTCCGAATTCCTTAGATATTCCTAAAGCCACCTGCCACTCTTTATATTTGGCACTAAGATTTGATATGCCTACATCGCCTGGCGAATAGCTGACACTATTAAGTGTAAGTTTATCAATATCTGGTTCTACTTGACGATATCTACCATCTATACCAATTCTTATTCCATTGTTAAATTCTTTAAGGAGCACAGTTGCTCCCAAGCCCCAGGCAAACGCAGTCTCTGTCTCATATTTTAAATCTACTCCACTATATTTTTCAGAAAATTCTCCATTAGCAGCACCTAATAAAACATACGGTTCCACTCTCGGTAAAATGGGATTAGAAAAATACCTTGTAAAAGATTTTATTTCACAGTCAGATAGCCAAGACAAAGAAACGGTTTATAGCGGCGTGAGCCAGAGAGTTTTTTTTGGTTTAAGCGAAGCCGCGGCCATTACCAAAAAAATGTGGATTTGGGTGTTGTTAGGCGTCGGGCTGGGGGCTTTTATTCATAATTATATTCCGCAGGAAATGATACATTCTGCAATATCAAAGACAGGTTTTTTCTCAGTTCCGATAGCCGTAGCTTTGGGCGTGCCTATGTATGGCAGCTGCGCGGCTATAGTGCTTGTTGCGGTTGTGTTATTTAATAAGGGCGTTCCGCTTGGAACAGCTTTGGCGTTTATGATGGCAGTAGTGGCCTTGAGTTTACCTGAGGCAATAATGTTAAGAAGGGCAATGAGGCTTCAGTTGATTTTGATATTTTTCGGTGTAATAGCAGCAGCTATTATAATTACGGGTTATGTTTTTAATCTATTACAGCTAAGTATTTTAAGCAGTTCTTTGTAGGATTTTACCCTGCATATCTCTTCGCGTAATCTCGTCGCATTTGGCACGCCTTTTAAATACCACATCATTACTTTAGCCATAAATCCTGTTTTGCAGGAGGCCGGTATATTCTTATATTTTTCTATCAAGCCCAGGTGTTCCTTTAGGGCTTTTTTCTTTGCTGCAAGTGACTGGGGCTTGGGAATTTTTCCTGTTTCAAGATAGTTTTTTATTTCTTTAAATATCCAGGGATTTCCCATCGCGCCTCTTGCTACTAATATGCCGTCAGAGCCTGTCTGGTCAAACATTTTTTTTGCAAGTACAACATTAAATATATTGCCGCTTGCTATCACAGGTATGCTCAAAGCATTTTTTACAGCCCTTATCGACTCATAATCAATATCTCCGGAATACCCTTCTGACATTGTCCTGCCGTGTATGAATATAACCGATGCGCCGTTGTCCTGGCAGATCTTTGCGGTTTTTACGCAGTCCTGGATATTTTTTTTGTAAAAGCCTGTTCTTAATTTTACTGAAACAGGTATTTTAAGTTTAGACGATAGTTTTTTTATAATTTTACCAAGCTGCGCCGGGTTATTTAAGAGCGCTGCTCCGGCGCCTTTTTTTATGACTTTTTTTGCCGGGCAGGCGCTATTTATATCAAGAGAAGACACCTTGGTAAACGTCAGTATCTTTTGCGCGGCATCAAGCATGGTAGAGGGTTCTGTGCCCAGTAGTTGAACTGATATGGGCGAATCTTTTTTAATGGTTTTTAACATCTCATAGGTTTTTGGCCTGTGGTA
>PFHB01000080.1:10902-12950 GCA_002783585.1 Candidatus Omnitrophica bacterium CG_4_8_14_3_um_filter_43_15 | reverse complement strand
GAAGAAATTATTCGTGGCATTAATGGGTATATGAGGTATGTTCGGGAGAAAAAGGGCGTTGAGAGATGAGAGACATGGTGTCAGGTGAGGGATTTATGCCTGATATCCTGGTATCCTGATAACCTACTTCCTGATATCCTGATGTCCTGATAACCGTAGTTAACGATGGAGTAAGCAAAATAAATACATGAGTAGATTTCTGGTAACAGGCGCAGGCGGAATGCTGGGCAGCGTATTCTGCCGGCAGCTTAAAGATAAAAATGAGATTTACGGTATTGATATAAAGCCGGGTTTTATAGAGATTGATATTGCAGAAAAGCAAGTTCTTTGGGATTTTATAAAGAAAACAAAGCCGGAAGTGATAGTACATACAGCCGCGTATACAGATGTTGACGGCTGCGAACTTGACCCTAAAAAAGCGCATAAGATAAATGCTATCGGTACAAAAAATTTGGCAGAGGCTTGTAAAGATATCGGCGCTTTAATGGTTTACATAAGCACCGATTACGTGTTTGACGGTGAAAAAGATAAACCTTATACAGAAATAGATCTTTCGAATCCTATAAATGTTTACGGTAAGTCAAAATTGCAGGGTGAAGAATACGTAAAAAATTCCTGTGGTAGGTTTTTGATTATTCGTTCAAGCGGGCTTTTCGGTAAAAATGGCAGAAATTTTGTAGATACGATTTTAAAGCTTGCCGCTTTAAAAGAAGATTTAAAGGTTGTAGATGATCAGCGCGCATGCCCTACTTATGTAGATGATTTGGCAAAGGCTGTTATTAAATTAGTTAGTTTGAAAAAAGAAGGTATATATCATGTTGCCAACAGCGGTGTTTGCAGCTGGTATGAATTTGCGGAAAAGATATTAAAAATATCCGGAATAAAAAAGGAAGTCATACCGATAAAAACCGATAAGTCGGCAAGGGCAGCCAGGCGGCCTAAAATGTCAGCGCTTTGTTGCGATAAGTATGTTGAGGCTGCTGGTAAGCCGATGAGGCATGGGAGAGAAGCATTAAAAGATTACTTGAAAGAAATATGTTAAAAACGGATATCAGGTTATCAGGACATCAGGGGGCAGGATATCAGGATACCAGGATATCAGGTCAAATGTTTTTCCTGATAACCTGATCCCCTGATATCCACTACCTGATAACCTGGTACCCTGATAATCGCAGTTAACATGCTAACGAGGTAAAAATATATGTCTAAATTTTTGGTGACAGGGGGAGCGGGGTTTATAGGTTCACATATAGCCGGCGCATTGGTGCGTGATGGTAATAAAGTTGTAGTGCTTGATGATTTTTCATCAGGCAGGCGCGAGAATCTGTCTGAAATAATGAGTAAAATAGAGCTGATAGAGGGTGATATAAGGGATAAGAAGGCCGTAGCCAAAGCGGTTTCAGGGGTTGATTATGTGCTTCACCAGGCCGCGCTAAGGTCAGTGCCGAAATCAATGTTGGATCCCCAGGCTTATAATGATGTGAATATAACCGGCATATTAAATATTTTACAGGTAGCAAAAGAGGCAAAAGTCAAACGCGTTGTGTTTGCCTCATCAAGTTCTATATACGGAGAAACCGATAAGCTTCCGCAGAAAGAAGATGCTCAACCGCTTTTAATTTCTCCATACGCGCTTAGCAAGTTAGCAGGAGAGTATTACTGCAGGATTTTCAGCTTAATGTTTGGCATAGAGGCAGTGAGTTTGCGTTATTTTAATGTGTTTGGCCCGCGCCAAAGCCTGGAAAACGAATACGCGGTTGTTATACCGAAATTTATAACATGCATTTTAAAAGATGAACAGCCGCCAATTCATGGAGACGGCAAACAAACAAGGGATTTTACTTATGTTGAGAATGTGGTGCAGGCCAACTTGAAGGCTGTTACAGCTAAAGGCGCGGTAGCTGAAGTTTTTAATGTGGCATGCGGCAAGGCCTATTCAGTTCTGGATATAGTAACTTATGTTAATAAGATTTTAAAAAAATCAATAAAACCGAAATTAGGGCCAATAAGGCCGGGTGATGTTAAAGATACATTAGCGGATATATCCA
>PFHB01000080.1:0-10816 GCA_002783585.1 Candidatus Omnitrophica bacterium CG_4_8_14_3_um_filter_43_15 | reverse complement strand
CAGGGGATCAGGTTATCAGGAAAAACATTTGACCTGATATCATGGTATCCTGATAACCTACTTCCTGATATCCTGATGTCCTGATAACCGCAGTTAACACATTAACAAGGATTACTTAATAATGCGTATACTTATTACAGGTGGAGCTGGGTTTATTGGATCGCATTTGTGCGAACGTTTCTTAAAAGACGGCCATAAGGTTATATGTATGGACAATTTTATAACCGGCAAAAAAGAGAACATAAAGCATCTTATGCAAAATAAAAATTTTGAATTTGTAAAACATAATGTAAGTACTTATATAGAAATAAAAGGCAGCCTTGATTATATATTGCATTTTGCCTCGCCTGCCAGCCCTATAGATTATTTAATTTACCCCATACAAACGTTAAAAGTAGGTTCTCTAGGTACGCATAATGCTTTAGGTGTAGCCAAGGCAAAAAAAGCCAGGTTTTTTATAGCTTCAACCAGTGAAATATACGGAGATCCCTTGATTCATCCTCAGCCGGAGAGTTATTGGGGCAATGTTAATTGTATAGGCCCGCGCGGGGTTTATGATGAGGCGAAGCGTTTTTCAGAGGCCATGACCATGGCGTATCATCGTACGCATAAGATTGATACCAGGATAATAAGGATTTTTAATAGTATACTTAGTGATCAAACTGTAATTGTATTTAATGGGAAAAAACTTTATTTAGAAGAGATAGGGAAATTTGTGGACAGATTTAACAAAACTAATAGCAGCGCAAAAATTTTAGTTCCATCTTTTGATCCTAAAACTCTCAAAATAACACTAAAAGAAGTTGATAATATTATAAAGCATCAATATGAAGGCGATGCATATGAACTTGTTTTGGCATATGGTAGAAAAGTAAAAGTCACCGGGGATCACAGCGTTTTTAAGCAGGATAAAAATAGAAAACCCATTGCAGTACCTGTCAGAAATTTAAAGAAAGGTGATTATATTGCCATTCCTGCTAAACTACCGATTATAAATAAAGATATTAAATATATAGATATTTGCCAAGAGATAATAAAGAAATGTCCTGAGAATGAATTGTGGGATTACGCTGTACATTCTAAAAAATTGAAATCATTAATTAATAAAAGACAAAATAGTGTTCTCGAATTGCTTCGTAAAAGTAAACGTTATAATGCTAAAAGATATAACAATAATCTTTTTTGTGCTTTCAATAAGTATAGACGCGGTTCCTTTTTGCCTTTGTACGTTATTTATAAATTAGGCATCAACGTCCCCAATGATACAAGAGTTCGTATTTTTTCGATGGGTACTCATATATTCATACAAAATAAAATAAAAATTACAAATGATATACTTTGGCTTTTAGGTTTTTATATTGCCGAAGGGTGTGCCCATTACAAACTTGGGAAAAGTTATTTTATTACTTTTTCTTCTGATGATTATTTATTAAAAAGAGCCAAGATGATTTTAGAAGATGTATTTGGAGTTCATGTAATTTATAAAATGGCCGAAAAAAATAAAAGGTCTCCCGCTATTTTTAGCCATTCAAAAGTATTATATTTTGTTTTTGATAAAATATTAAATATAATAAGAAGTTCCTCCAGGGAAACGCAGATACCCTCGTGGATATTACAGTTGCCACTGGCAAGACTTAAATATGTATTAGAAGGTTTTAAAGATGGCGATGGTACGCATAGCGGTAAAAAGCTAAATCGGGAATTGTGTTTTGATACAACAAGTAAAAAATTAGCATTGCAACTTAATATGGCCTTATTGCGTTTTGGAATAGTTGCTTCTGTAGGTAAATATACAACAACGTTTAAGAAAAAATATGGCAAAAGAAAATTCCCATTCTATAGACTAACAGTATGTGAATTATCTAATTTTAATATTTTGGAGTGGGATAAAGGAGTAAAACAGACGCTTGTTGCTAAAAGAAATGGAGATCTTGTTTGGGCATGGATTAAAAGAATAAAAAAGTGCAAGCCTTCACTGTATGTATATGATTTTTCTGTCCCAGGCACTGAAAACTTTGTCGCGGGAAATGGAGTATTTTGTCATAATACTTATGGTCCAAAAATGCGTGAACATGATGGCCGTGCTATACCCGAATTTATAAGTCAAGCTTTGAATAATAAACCAATCACTGTTTTTGGTAAGGGAAGCCAAACCCGCAGTTTTTGTTATATCTCTGATATGGTTGAGGGTATTTGCAGGCTAATGAATTCTTCAGTGAATGACCCGGTTAATATTGGCAACCCTGGGGAATATACAATACTTCAGCTTGCTAAAGAAATAATAAGGCTTACAGGTTCTAAGAGTAAAATAGTTTTTAAACCTTTGCCAGTAGATGATCCTAAAGTACGACAGCCGGATATAACTAAAGCCAAAAAGTTGTTTAAATGGCAGCCAAAAGTTGAATTAGAGGAAGGATTGATAAGGACTATAAAATGGTTCAAAAAACAGCGAATATAACGCGTCATTGCGAGGAGCCCCGAAGGGGCGACGAAGCAAACTCCTTGCTTGCGAGGAGATTGCTTCGGGCACTTCGTGCCCTCGCAATGACGGTGTTTGTGCTTGGTATCAGCGTATGTCCTGCGTTTGCCGAGTCATCTGTTAATATCCCTGTGCATCATTGGGCTTATGACGCATTGGATACATTGGCTATTAACGGGCTTGCAGACAGTTGCGGTTTGACTACCAAACCTATAACCAGGATGGATGCTGCCAGGATGATAGAAACAGCGATTTACCGCATACAGGATAAAAAGGTAGAATTTTCTCCATTTAATGAAAACAGAATAAGCCGGTTAGAGGATATGCTGGATAAATTGATTAAAGAGTTTCGTCCGGAATTATTAGAATTGGGCGTTACAAGCGCAGCAGAAAATGACGCGCCTGCTAAAAACCTGCGCTTTAAACTGGCGGACCCGATTTATACGCAGAGTATTTACGCTAACGTTAAAAAAACAGGCGATATGTTATATGAAAATCAGCGCGGCCTGCATTTAAAAGACGGGCTTAATTATAAGATGAGGATTGCCGGATGGGTAGAATATGATAATTTCTTAGCGATAGCGCTTGAGCCTGCTATTAAGTTTGCCAAAGACACAAAGGATTTTTACATAGAGACCGGTTATGTAAAATTGTCATATTGGAATATAGAAATTGAAGCCGGGCGTGATACTTTATGGTGGGGGCCGGGATATCACGGTTCGATGCTTTTGTCTGACAATACATATCCTTTGGATCTAGTAAAGATTAAAAGCGCGCATCCATTTATGCTGCCCTGGGAAAAACTCGGGAAATGGAATGTTGATTTTTTTGTGGCGCAGCTTGACAAGAAAAGGGATTACCCGCGCGCAAATCTTGGCGGGTTGAGGCTGGAGTGCGCCCCGTACGACAGGCTTACTTTGGGATTTTCTCGCACCGCGATATTCGGCGGCGAGGGCAGGCCCCACCTTGGGGTTAAGAATTATTGGGATATCTTCTGGGCCAGAGGCGAACTCAGCCAGGATGTAAGCAAAAACGCCTCAAACCAGCTTTCATCGGTTGATTTTAAATTAAACATATTTGACAATCTTCAGTTTTATGGAGAATGGGCAGGCGAGGATAAATTTGCGCCATGGGAAAATGAATCCCCTGGTTTTCTTGCAGGCCTTTTTGTTTCCGACCTGTTTAATATGCGCAGCCTGGATTACAGGATGGAATACGCGCGTAACGACGCAGCCTGGTATACCCACGGTATATATACCACAGGCTACAAATATAAGGGCAACATCATAGGCCATCATATGGGCGGCGACGCGCAGGATCTGTTTATGCGTATTTCAAGGAATTTTTCAGAAAATCAGGACTATTTTGAAAGTTTTACGCTGGGCGGTGAGTTTGATTATGAACAGCACGGCCGTACTCTTGCATACCCCGAAGATAAATACGAGGTAGCCATAGACGGCATTTTTTACCTGTCGGGTTCAAAATCAGCCAGGCTGATGCTTAAAAGGCAGGAATACAGAAATTTTGAAAATGTATCAGGAACCAAGGCATATAATAATATATTTGAAGCCGAGGCAAACATAAAATTCTAAAAAGCGGAGGCGCTTATGACCAGACGAATATTAGCACTAATAATTATTTTTGCGTTTACAGTTAATTCAGCTCTTCCTGCTTTTGCTCAAAATTCTGTAGAGTTAGAGCAGATGGTCAGGACAAAAATGAAAGATATGTCCAAGCAGGACAGGGTAAAAGACGGTGCAGACGAGCAGGATGTCCCTGAGGATTCTTGGCACACCTTTATCTGCCCTGTATGCGAAAAGGAATTTCAGGTGCCGGATGCTGATGTTACGGATGAAATGCGTAAAGGCACCGAAGAAGTGATATGTCCTTATGACGGCACGGCGTTTATTCCGCGCGAAATCGCGATGAGAAATGCCCTGAAGCAGGAGCCGGAATATGTCAATATCGTTTCTCCGTATGAAAAAAGGGAATTTAAGGCAAGAATGGATATGGACAGCATAGCGTCCGGAGCTGTTATAACAGATCCCTATACCGGCAAAAAATTCAGGTATATAAAGCAGACCATAAAGCCCGAAGATGAATGGAAGGTATTGATAAGCCCGAATGACGGGAGAAAATTCAGGATAAGGGTTTTTAACAAGGATAATTATTCAAAAGAAGACGTTTCTTCTCCTTATGACGGCGACAGGTTTAATCCGGATTGGCAGTATATGTCTGAAAAAGACATGTCATCTGACATCGAAAAAATGTTTTCCAGGGAAATACCCATAGCCGTATCAAAGGCGATAAAGCAATTTGGTTATGACCTGTTTCCTGAAAAGCCGCAGATAAGGAGAATCGGAGAAAAAGAAGAAGAAAAAGAAGAATCTGATGAAACAGGAAAAGACGATAAAACCCAGGCAAGGTTCGGTATGCTGCAGAATAAATTATTAGGCGAAAGCCCAAGATCCCAGTTTGACGAAGGCATGTACACCGAGTTATCGACAATACCCGTAAGCGATGATTATGTTTTGGGGCCAGGGGATAAACTAATAATAAATCTGTGGGGCAATATCCAGCAAAAGCTGGAATTGGATATTGACGGCGAGGGAAAGGTTATACTGCCACAGGTAGGGCCTTTATCTTTGTGGGGCGTCAAGTTTTCCGAGGCCAAGAAACTAATAGAAGAAAACCTCGGCAAATTCTATACCAATTTTCAGATTAATGTGAGCATGGGAAAATTGCGCTCGATAAAAGTATTTATTTTGGGTGAGGCAAAGAAACCGGGCGCTTATATGGTCAGTTCTTTAGCCACGGTTTTTGATTTGCTGTATCAGGTTTCAGGCCCGAGCAAGATAGGTACATTGAGAAGGATAAAATTGACAAGGGCAAATAAGACAGAAGAGGCGATAGATTTTTACGACTATTTGCTGAAAGGCGACAAGTCCCAGGATTTTAAGCTTGATTCAGGGGACAGTATTTTTGTGGCGCCGATAGGTTCTGTTGTCGGCATTGCCGGAAATGTAAAGCGGCCTGCCATATACGAGCTTAAAGGCAATAATATATCAATGAACGAACTCCTTGAGACAGCAGGCGGCATTTCAGCGGTAGGGTATCTGCAGAGGATTCAGGTCGAAAGGATAAAGGATCATGAACGTAAGATTGTTTTTGATCTGGATTTTGAGAATGCGCAGGCCCTTAAAAATACATCTTCAAACATAATGCTGCAGGACGGAGATCTTGTCATGATCTCGGCAGTTGCCCCGGTAAGGCATAATTATGTCAGCATAGCCGGAAATGTGCAAAGGCAGGGAGATTATGAATTGAAACCGGGAATGAAAATAGAGGATCTTATAGACGAAGCAGAGGGCGTTACGCAAGGGGCATATCTTGATCGCGCGGAGCTTTCGCGTTTCCGTGACGACAAAACAAGAGAAATAATACCCATCAACCTGGGAAGGCTTTTGAGCAAGGATGAAACAGAAAATATAGAGCTGAAGGAGTGGGACAGGCTTTATATATTCACAAAGTCAGAGGTCATCCCGACGTTTTTTGTAAGGATAGAAGGCGCTGTTTACAGGCCCGGGGAATATGAGCTTACGGATAACATGCGTATAAGCGATTTGATATTCAGGGCGAGCGGTTTAAAAAAAACCGCCACACTAAGAAACGCCGAACTGTACCGCAGGGTCATAGGCAAAGAGCCGCAGGTTATAACCGTTGATTTGGCGAGTATTTTTGACCCGCGCACAAAGGAATCAGACCTCTATCTGCAGGAAGGCGATCAGATCTTCATACGCGAGGAAACAAAATGGCTCGGCACAAGAGAGATAGATATTTCAGGGCAGGTGGTTTTCCCTGGCAAATATATGGCTGCCCCGGGCGAACGTTTAAGCGCCGTAATTAAACGCGCCGGGGGTTTTACGGATAAGGCGTTTTTACCGGGGGTGATATTTATCAGGCGTTCTGTAGAAAAATATCAGCGCCAGATGATAAAGAAATTTGTCGATTCAGAGCAGGAGGCCATACTTAAAGAAGAATCGTCCTTGGCCATAAATCTGTCGGATTCCCTGTCTACCGCAAGAAGAGAGATGATAAAGTACAGGCAAAAACAACTGCAGGCAATGGAATCGGTTGATCTTATCGGCAGGGTTGTTATCAAAGTAGACACGCTTGATAAATTTGAAGGCAGCGCCAATGATGTTGAGCTGGAGGACGGGGATTCCATAGCAATACCTTTAGTGCCTTCATCTGTACAGGTGATAGGCAATGTCTACGCGCCGAATGCAGTCACATTTATAGAAGGCAAGGGGATAGATTATTATATTAATAAGGCCGGCGGGTTTACCAAAAATGCGGATAAAAAAGGCATTTTCATAATTAAGCCCAGCGGCGAAGCGATTGGTAAATTTACACAGGCCATGAAAATAGAACGGGGCGATACCATAATAGTGCCGGAGATATTTAAATATAAGACTCCCACAGGGCTTATATTTAAAGACGCGTTTTCCTTTACATCTCAAGTGTTGGTTACTGTTTTAGCTGTGGCGGCGGTAAGATAACGATGGGTGAAGCTGTGCTTAAAAACTGCCGTTTTTGCGAATCCGGTAAAATACGTCGTGTCTTTAAAAGAGAAGATATCTATATTTTTAGATGCCTTGACTGCGGCACTGTATTTTTAGGGAATGATCTTAATGAAGAAGCCATAAAAGCCCTTTACGAATATTACGGCCACAGCACATATTCAGATGAGATCTCGCCAATAACAAAATTACGTTACGAAGAGATACTGGATGATTTTGAAAAATACAGGAAAAACAACCGTATTATTGACATCGGGTGCGGGGCAGGAGATTTTATGCTGTCCGCCGCTAACAGGGGCTGGCAGGCAGACGGGACAGAGATTGCAGAAGAAGCGATAAAACTTGCCGCGTCAAAAGGGCTTGAAGTCATCGAAGGGGACGCGGCATTTCTGGAATTGGACAAAGATAGATATGACATTGCCACTTTGTCCGGGGTTATGGAGCATGTTTCAGACCCGGAAGCGATTGTGAGCAAAATAGAGCATATAGTCAGGCCGGGCGGTATTATTTATATAACAACTCCTAATTACAACGACATCACCAGGATAATTCTGGGCAAGAGATGGGGGGTGTTTCATAAAGAGCACCTTTTTTATTTTACAGCCGGAAATTTGGCGTCGCTTTTGAAAAAGCATAATTTTAAGATAAAAAAAGCGAGGACCGAGAGTTTGATGTTAAGGGAGATTTTAAGGATTTTTAAAAAAGGCAGGCCTTTGGATGATGCCGGTATTTGCCAAAGGCAGGAGGAAGCCAGGGGCCTTATAGAAAAAAGCGTTGTTTTTTCCGCGCTAAAAGGCGTTATTAATTTTATTTTAAACATATTTAGAGTCGGAGGCACCATTTATATTACGGCAGAAAAGGTATAATACCGAAAGGAGATATTATGAATTACGATTTTAATCTTTTATACTATATAAATATTTATAAAAAAATCTGGAAAGCTATTATTATGGTTATGATAGTTTCCGCTGTTCTCACATTTGTTTTTGTATCTGTGCAGCCTGTCAGCTATGTATCCACAGTCACACTTCTTTCAACAGAAATAACGCAGCCCCAGCAATTTACGGAAGGGATAGGAAAATTTTTAGGGATTTCAGGGTTTGCGGCAAATTCCTCCAGTGATATCGTTATAACTCTTTTAAATTCCCGGCGCATGTCTGCGGATATAAGAAGAGAATTCAACCTGGATAAAAAACCAGGTTTCAGGCATAAATTAGAAACCACAAAGATGCAGAACGGAATTTATGTAAATGTTAACGGCACAGATCCGTTACTTACGGAAAAAATCGCAAATTTCGCAGTTGTCAATCTCGATAAAATTAACACAGAACTTAGCCTTACGCCTAATAAGCCCATGATAAAAATTTTAGACCCTGCTGTTTACGGAGCAAAAGAATCGAAGCAGATCCCAAGAAAAATGCTTATAGCCTGTATCATGTCATTTTTAATAATAAGTTTATACGCATTTTTCTCCGATTACCTGAAAAAACTAAAATCTCAATAATACTGGGCGCGATATGAAAAGTATAATCAAAAATTTTTTATTTCTGATTACCTCTCAGGGCATTTACAAGATATTTTCATTTATTACGTTTCTTTTATTGGCGCGCTGCCTGGGCGTTAGCCAATTCGGTTTATTATCGTACGCCATATCTTTTGTGTATATTTTTGATTTTCTGACTGATTTTGGGATCAGCGTGATTATGGTGCGCGATGTTTCAGGAGAAATCGATAAAAAGTTAAAAAAGTATTTTAACAATATTGTTTCATTAAAGATTGTTCTATCCCTGGTTGTGTATTGTTTTATAATTTTGGTTTCGTTCATGTTTCATGAAGAGAACCAGATGGTGAATATGATATTGATATTATCTTCAGCCTTGATTTTGGATTCTTTTTCCAGCACATTCAGGGCTGTGTTTAATATTTTTGAAAAAATGTCCGTGTCCGCCTTATCTATGGCGCTGGAAGGGCTTATTAAATTTTCTTTAGTGGTTATTTTCATAGATTATTTTAAAAACAATTTGATTGTTGCGGCACAGATATTTTTATTGGCAAGTTTTGTTACGTTTTTTTTCAATATTTTCCTGTTGCGCAGAAAGTTTATAAAATTCAGGGTTGCCTTTGACCGCGCTCTTTGGTGGAAGCTGCTTAAGGTCAGTGCGCCGATAGCTTTTTTAGCGCTTTTTCAGACTGTAAATTTCAGGATCAGCGTAGTGATGCTGTCAAAGATGACAGACAGCGTTGCGACTGGAATTTTTGCCGCCGGACAGCGTATCATAGAGCCTATATTAGTGATTCCATTTACGTTTACCACAGCCATGCTGCCTACAATTTCGCGTTTTGTCAAGACATCCGCAAGTAATTTTTCAAATTCATTTAACCGTTCGGTCATTTTTCTGTTTCTTATCAGCCTGCCGTTTGTGTTTTTGCTGTTTTTTGCTTCAAAGCCGTTAATAGTATTTCTTTTGGGGGAAGAATTTGCCCAGTCCGGGAATGTTGTGAAAATATTGGCTGTATTATTGATGCCGTTTTTTATAAGGCCGGTTTTGGAATATTTTGCTTTTACGTTAAGGAAATATAAAATAATTTATTTCACCGGTATCGCAGGCACAGGTCTAAATATTTTTTTAAACGCATTATTTATCCAGAAACTCGGTTATAGCGGAGCCTGTTTGTCTATGCTGATCGCCGAATCTTTTATAGCTATAGTGTTATTAATAGGCGTGAAGAGATTAGTCAGCCAGGGTCGTGCAATCATATGAAAATAACCAAAGGCAGCCTGGATACTTTAATATTTTTTTGCACCTCCAGGTGCAACGGAAAGTGCCTGACTTGTTTTTATCAACCCAATCTCAATAAAGGCGCGGATATTTCCCTGGAGCAGATAGAGAGTATTTCCAAAGGCTTGCCTTCTTTCAGGCGGCTGATGATTTCAGGCGGCGAGCCTTTTTTGAGAAAAGATTTAGACAGGGTTGTTAAGATTTTTGTTAATAATAACGGAGTCAGCAATATTTCAATACCGACCAACGGCCTTTTAGCGGAAGACACGCTTGCATGCGTTGAAAAGATAGCCTCTGATAATTCCGGGGCGGTAATAAACATAGCGTGCTCAATAGACGGCTTTAAAACTACGCACGATAAAATAAGGGGCATAGACGGGGTTTTTGATAAAGCAGAGGACACTTTTAACAGGTTATTGAAGATCAGGGCCAGGCATAAAAACCTGCGGATTAATATAGCCACAACTATCTGCGCCATAAATATTGGCGAACTGAAAGAATTAGGCGAACATTTTTTTAATACGTTTGACGCGGATTTTCATTATTTTGAGTTGATTAGAGGCGATGTCCCCAAGGAATTAACAGCGCTGGGTTGCAATGAGCTGGAAGCATTTGATGATTATGCCGTTAAATTATCGCTGCGCTACAGGAGGAGAAGCCAGGCTCATTCGGCGCCGCTTGCTTACATAAAATCACTGCTTAATTCCAGGATAGAAAACAGCCTGCTTAAAATACAGAGAGAATCGTTTTTTAAGCGCAAAAAATGGCCGATTGCCTGCGAGGCCGGAAAGAAAATTCTTGTGATGCAGAGTAACGGGTTTTTAAGCGCGTGCGAATTAAAGCCGCAAAATCAGGACGCCCGCAAAAATTGCTCCGAAGGGTGCACGCACGGATGCTTTTTGGCAGAATCCGCTTATAGCAGCAGGAAAAACCTGGTTAAAATAGCTTTGAGTGATTTTTTTAAATTATGACAA
>PFHB01000038.1 GCA_002783585.1 Candidatus Omnitrophica bacterium CG_4_8_14_3_um_filter_43_15 | reverse complement strand
GTGGTTCAATAATCAAAAAGGTTTTGGATTCATTACTCCGGAAAATGGCAATGATGTATTCGTGCATCATACAGCTATCAAAGGAGAGGGTTATAAGTCTTTAGAAGAAGGCCAGAAGGTCGAATTTGACATCGAAAAGGGACCTAAGGGCGAACAAGCTACAAACGTAGTTAAGATATAACTTAAAATTAAGAAAATTTTATCCCCTGCAGCAATTTTTGTTGCAGGGGGTTTTTATTTGAGGTACAATAAGCCCATGATTAATGACAATATAAGAGAAAGCGCGCAAAAAGCGGCAAAAGATTTTAAGGCATCATGGGTGGATTTAGGCCGGGTGCTTTATACTGTATATAAAGATAAGTTGTATAAAGAATGGGGCTTTACAGATTTTGATGCTTATACATCAAAAGAGATCCACATACGCAGGCAGACCGCGACCAAGCTTTTAAAGTCGTATTATTTTTTGGAGAATAAAGAGCCGAAGTATATTGAGTCGGCTCCAAGCGTTGAGTCAGTGGATTTTTTGCGCCGGGCGAGCATGAGAAAAGATTTGGATAAAGAGGATTACGTTGACCTGAAGAAAAAATTATTCGAGTCAGGCAAAGACGCATCCGAGGTGAAAAAAGGGCTTACCACTTTAATAAGAGAGCGCCAGGAGCTCGAGCCGAAAGAGGCGTGGGAACAAAAAAGGATCAAGGTCATAAAGCGCCTGCTCGGCACGTTGAAGTCATTAAGAACCGAGCTTAAGACAACCAAAGTTTTGCCTTCGGATGTGCTCAAGGAAACAGAGAAACTGATAAACAGACTGGAGTCAGAAGTTTCATAATTAGTAAATAATATGCAAAATTTTTCGAATGTTGTTTCTCTGCAATGAAAATACTTGCAGAGAATTTTTTTTTGATGTAAAATGAATATACTTAAAATTTTAAAAGGAAGTCCCTCGTCCCGAGACGCCATAACGCAAATAGTTGCGGCGAGGGACTCGGGACAAATTACAACTTAGAAAAACTATGGTAATTTGGAGGCAAACGAATGGATTTTAAAGGCAAGGTTTTGATAATTGGTTTCGGATCAGTGGCAAGATGTACTCTTCCAATTCTTCTTAAACATATTGATATCCCGTGTAAAAATATTACGGTTATAGATTTCGCCGACAAGCGCGATGATCTGAAATCCTGGATAGAAAAAGGGGTGAAGTATTTTCAGACAAGGATTACGCCCGGCAATCTGGCCGAGGAATTATCTAAACACGTTTCCAGCGGCGGGCTTATTATAGATTTGGCATGGAATATAAGCTGCGATGAAATAGTAACATGGTGCCATGACAATAATGTGCTTTATGCAAATACCTCTGTTGAAGAATGGGATCCGTATCGGGATATTGATAAAAAGGACCCGTATAAAAAGTCGCTTTATTTCCGCCAGATACTTTTGAGAAAAATGTTTTCAAAATTCAGCAGGCCTGCAACGACGTTTGTGGTAGATCACGGAGCAAACCCGGGCCTGATTTCACATTTTACCAAAAAAGGCCTTGTTGATATAGCCGAAAAGGCGGTCAAGGACTCGGATACCGGCAAGAAAACACAAAAGGCGCTGGAGGATTTATTAAAACAGGGGCATTCAGACGAGAAATATGCGCGCCTTGCAATGGAATTGGGCGTTAAGGTTATACATTGCAGCGAACGCGATACCCAGATAACCGACAAGCCGAAAGAGGTGGATGAATTTGTCGGCACATGGTCTATAGAGGGTTTAAGGGAAGAGGGCACAGCACCAGCAGAGCTTGGATGGGGCACGCATGAGAAAAAGCTCCCACGTTACGCGCATGTGCCTAAAGAGGGCCCGAGAAACCAGATTTTTCTTTCCCAGATGGGGATGAATACATGGGTGCGTTCATGGGTGCCAAATTTTGATATAATAGGTATGGTGATAAGGCATGCGGAGGCATTTAGTATTTCCAACAGGCTTACGGTATGGAAAGGCAAAAAAGCGGTTTACAGGCCAACCGTGCATTATGCTTACATGCCTTGTGATGAAACATTAGTTTCTTTGTATGAGCTCAGGGCCAAAAATTACCAGTTACAGCCCAAGCTGCGCATTATGAGCGATGAAATAACAAAGGGCGAGGATATACTGGGCGCTCTTATTATGGGGCACAAATATAATTCCTGGTGGACAGGAAGCATATTGAGCATTGATGAGTCAAGAAAGATTGTTCCTCATCAGAATGCCACTACAATGCAGGTCGCGACAGGGATGGTTACGGCTGTTATGTGGATGATAGAAAATCCTCACAGGGGTTTTTGCCTTCCCGATGATTTACCCTATGACTACGTGTTGAAGATAGCAAAACCTTATCTGGGAAAGCTTGTTTCACAGGCGTCGGACTGGACGCCGCTTAAGAATTACCGGATTTTTTTCAAGGAAAACCCCAGATCATACCTGGATGAGAAAAATATATGGTGTTTTGATAATTTCCTTTTCAGGGACTAAACAGGCATATTATGGCAAAGACTTCGCGAAAATGGCTCAGGCGGCTTGAAAATATGGCGCGCAGGCATAAGACGCCTGTTTTTGTGCTGGATCATGAAAAGATACGCCAGAATTATAAAGAGTTTAAAGAGAGCCTGCCCCGCATCCAGGCGTATTATGCCGTAAAGGCTAATTCCAATCCTGAGATAGTCAAAACTCTTTATAAGATGGGCGCCAGTTTTGATGTAGCGTCGTTTCCTGAATTTATGACAGCGTATCAGAATATAAAGCGCCTTGGCAAAAAAAGGCGGCAGGATTTTATTTGGGACAAGATTATTTACGCCAACACTATAAAATGTATCGAAACATTGCGTAAGCTTGACCAGTATAAGCCGTTTGTCACCTATGATAATATTTATGAGCTTAAAAAGATAAAAAGATACTGCCCGCACGCAGGGCTTGTATTAAGGATAAAGGTGCCAAATACAGGTTCTATGGTGGAACTTTCGTCCAAGTTTGGCGTTGATCCCGGCGAGGCAGTGGATCTTATACTTGAAAGTTTTAAAGCCGGGCTTGTGGTCGAGGGCATAAGTTTTCATGTGGGAAGCCAGTGCAATAATTTTGAAAATTATATGCAGGCCCTGCAGCTGTCCGCCTCTATATTAAAAGAAGCAGAGTCCCGAGGGCACAAAATAAATATACTTGATATAGGCGGCGGTTTTCCTGTAAGATATAACAGCAAGGCAAAGTCATTTAAAGTGCTTGCCAAGAAATTGAACGCAGAAATTGACCGGCTTTTCCCCAAAACAATAGAGATACTTGCAGAACCCGGCAGATTTATGGTGGCAAACGCAGCCACCCTTGTTACCAGGATTATAGGAAAAGCCATCCGGGATTCAAAGATATGCTATTACTTGGATGATGGCGTGTATCATACGTTTTCAGGGATAGTTTTTGATCATTGCCAGTATCCTTTAAAGGCATTTAAAGATGGCGAAAAAAAGGTATGCGCGGTTTTTGGTCCTACATGTGACGCGTTTGATACTATCTCAGTCGCTGAGGCGCTGCCTGAACTTGAGATAGGCGATTATCTTTATGCTGAGAATATCGGCGCCTACAGTATCGCTTCATCAACGTATTTCAACGGTTTTCCTCCGGCAAAAATAGTCCACATAAACAAATAAAATACGCGTAAATTTTTACAATTTTAAAGATAAAATTGACAACCCCCACGCAGGCATGTATACTATAAAATAATATGCATTTATTTATAATAGCCATAACAATATTGATGGGCATAGCCGTTGGCTGGTCCATAGGGGCCAATGATGCTGCCAATTCTTTAGGGGTTGCCGTTGGTTCGCGCGTATTGACATTTCGCCAGGCTATCCTTTTAATATGCATATTCGGTTTTTTAGGGGCATATTTTAACGGGGCGCATGTTATAAAGACCGTAGGTAAAGGCATCGTGCCTTTGGATCAACTTGATAAAAATATAGCATTATATGTGGCTCTTGTGGCGTCTTTTGGCGCATGCGCGTGGGTAGCGCTTGCAACGCATTGGAAGATGCCTATTTCAACCAGTCATTCTATAGTAGGCGCTGTAGCAGGCGCAGGCCTTGCCGTACACGCGCCTATAAGCTGGAAAGTGCTTTTCGATGTTTTTATGTGCTGGATCCTGACGCCTGTGGGCGCGGCAATTATGGGTTTTGTAATATGTATCATCGTTAAAAATACATTTTACAGGATAGTGCCGCGAAGGTTCGCGCGCCCGATATTAGTGTTTCTTGTTATAACAAGCGGATGCTATGTTGCCTTTACATGGGGCGCAAATGACGTTGCAAATTGCGTAGGCGTGATTTCAGGCGCAGGCATACTTTCCATAAACAGCAGTATTATTTTGGGCATAATGGCAATACTATTTGGAATAATTACATTGGGCTATAAGGTTATACAGACAGTTGGTTCTGAAATAACCAACCTTGTGCCTGTTATGGCATTTTCAGCGCAGCTTGCAAGCGCGCTTAATGTTCATATATATACTTTGTTTGGAATACCTGTTTCTACAAGCCATTCTATTGTAGGCGCAATATTTGGCGTAGGCATGGTAAGGGGCCTGCGTGTTTTGAATATAAAGATTCTAAAAAATATAATAATATCGTGGATAGCAACGCCGTTTGTTTCAGGAGTGGTGAGTTTTTCTGTTTTAAAGGGAATAATGTTGTTTAAATAGTCCCTCGCCGCTAAACGTGATTAGAGGCGGTTCGGGACAAATTTTTGCCGAACACGGCATCCCGTGAACGGGACAAATCGAGATAGCTAGAAAAATTTGGAGGCGTAAAATGAAAGAGATGAGAAATATTTTGGGATGGCTGGGCATGGCCGAGGAACACGCTATAATGCAGGATGCGCAAAAACACGTCGACGAAACCTATAAGACAGTCACGCATTTTTCAGACGCGGTAAACGCGTTTATAAAAGGCGATCTGAATGCAAAGACAGTAGCTATAGAGAAGACCGGTGAAAGCGAACACCTTGCCGATATATTGCGTTCAAAAATGGTAAGGGAACTTTCAGAAAGCCTTATAGCTCCGCCTGACAGGGAAGACTTTATGCATTTTGTAAATACGCTGGATAAGATAGCTGACTGGACAAACGGTTCGGCAAGACTTTTAGGTTTCATTGAAGTAAAACTTTCGGAAGACATCCTGAAAAATATTTTTGTTTCTACTGAGTTGATCGTGACTTCCATAACAAGATTAAAAGAGGCGATACAGAGTATTATCAAAAATGATTTAAAAAAGGCGCTTGCAGACTGTGAAGAAGTGGACCGTATTGAACATAATGCCGATGATCAGAAAAGGATATTGATAGGATGTATAATACATGCCAAGCTTGACCCGCCGACATTGCTTTTGAGTTATCAGCTTGCCGAATATTTAGAAGGTGTAACAGACAAGATAGAAGACGCGGCTGATTTTATAAAAGTAGTAGCTATAAGGTCCAAATAAAAAAAATATGAATATTTATGAGTTGCTGGAAAAAGTCCGGAGTCAGAAACCGGTGGTGCATCATTTGACTAATTGGGTTACTATTTATGACTGTGCCCAGATTGTCAAATCTTTGGGCGCATCCCCTGTTATGGCGCATGCCAAAGAGGAAGTTGCTCAAATGGCTCAAATAGCGTCGGCGCTTGTGCTTAACATAGGCACGCTTACGCCTGATTTTGTGGAGGCAATGAAGTTGGCTGCAAAAAGCGCCAATAAGAAGGGTATCCCTGTGGTGTTGGATGTATGCGGCGCAGGGGCCACTGAATTACGCGATAAAAAAGCTTTAGAGCTTTTAAATGAAGCCAGGATTGATATTATAAAAGGAAACTCCTCGGAGATTGCAAGGGTTGCAGGCGAAAACGTAATGACAAAAGGCGTTGATGCAGGCAACGTAGAAAAGGATCTGATAATTGTTGCTAAAAACCTGGCAAAAAAATATAATTGCACAGTTGTGATAACAGGCAAGGAAGATATTGTAACTGATCCGAACAAGGTTTATATAGTAAAAAACGGCCACCAAATGATGACGCATGTGGTTGGCACAGGATGCATGGCAGCTTCTGTAATAGGCGCATTTAGCGCAGTTGAAAAAGATTTGGCCTTGGCTTCTGCGGCAGCGCTTTCGTGCTTTGGTATAGCAGCGGAATGCGCAGCGGCTAAATCCAAAGGACCGATGGAGTTTAAGCAGAATATTTTTGATTGTATCTATTTGCTGGATAAAGATACTATCAGCAAGATGCAAAAAACAGCATGATAAAGGGCTATTATTTTATAACCGATTCCGGTATAAGTCGTAAAGGCAATGTCAGTGATGTAAAAAACGCCGTTAGGGCGGGTGTAAAGGTAATCCAGTACAGAAATAAAAACATAGATTCAGGAGTTTTGTACAGAGAGGCGTTGAAATTAAGAAAGATTGTCAAAAAGGCAGTGTTTCTTATCAATGACAGGGCGGATATTGCTTTGGCTGTTGGCGCCGACGGTGTTCATATAGGCCAGTCAGATCTGCCTTATGAAAAAGCAAGAAAGATTTTAGGAAAAAATAAGATTATTGGCGTTACCGCGCATAATGTCAAAGAGGCAATGGCTGCAGAGCGCGCAGGAGCTGATTATCTGGGCGTTTCACCGGTTTTCGCCACAAGGACAAAAAAAGACGCAGGCTCTGCTGCAGGTATTGATATTATAAAGAAGATAAAAAAGCGCGTTAAAATTCCGGTTGTTGCTATAGGCGGCATAAATTTATCAAACGCAAAGAGTGTTGTTGATGCGGGCGCTGATAGTTTATGCGCCATATCAGCGGTGGTTACCAGAAAAGATGTAAAAAGGGAAATAGAAAAGTTTCAGGCATTATTTAAAGAGAGGTTTTAGATGTTTTTTGAGTCTTTTAAGGTTACAGGCCTTGCCATAGGGCAGATAATCATACTCGGCGCAATAGGGTATGCGTTGGTAAAAGCAAATATACTGAAAGAAGAAAACTTAAATTTTTTAAGCAGGCTTGTTGTTGTGGTTACGTTACCGGCTTTGATATTCTGCCAGCTTATAAAGGATTTCAGTTTTGATGCATATCCCTACTGGTGGTTTTTTCCTGTTTTGAGCATTGTTATAACGGGGTTCGGGCTTTTTATCGGTCGGATATTCAGTTTATTTATAAAAGGCGAGCAGGCCAAAATACAATTTATGAGTTTGATAGGTTTTCAGAATGCAGGCTATATACCTCTTGTTTTAGCAGGAGCCATTTTGCCGGAAGCCATGGTTGGGACCATGCTGGTTTATATATTTTTATTTATGCTAGGATTTAATCTTGCCGTATGGTCTCTCGGCGTATATATGCTTACTTTTGAAAAATCCAGAAAATTTGATATGGCGAGTTTATTCAGCCCGCCTGTTATAGCAACATTGTTCAGTCTTGTTTTTATATATCTTGGTTTTGCGAAATCAGTGCCGGATGTTTTATTTAGGCCGCTTAAAATGGTGGGTGAGTGCACTGTGCCAATGGCAATTTTTGTTGTCAGCGCAAATCTGGCATATGTAAAATTAAAAAATATAAGCATAAAAAACATGTCTCTTGTTATAGTTGCCAAGCTTATTGTGCTGCCTTTGGCGGGCATGCTGCTGGTGCTTAAATTGGGCCTGCCTCAGTTGATAGGCACTCTGATTATTATGCAGCTTGCTATGCCACCTGCCACGTCGCTGTCGGTTATAATACGCCATTATAAAAAGAAAGATCTTCTTATAAGCCACGGAATATTCTTCGGCCACATGGTGAGCCTTCTTGCCACGCCTATATTTTTAAGTCTATATTTCGTTTTAAGCCGTTAGGTGCCGCCGTTAGGTGCCAGGCACCGCATTTTAACATATTGTATTTAAAGGAGTTATAGCGCAAAATGCCCAGAAATCCTCGTTTATGTTTTGAAGGTGCATTTTATCATATAACAAGCCGTGGCGACAATAAAGAGAAGATATTTTATAATGAATGGGATAGAAAAGCGATGTTTAGTTTATTGAAAGAAGCAAAGAGCAAGTTTTGCTTTAGGTTGCACGCTTATACGTTGATGCAAAATCATTTTCATTTTGTCATTGAAACTTCTGAGAAAGGGACGATATCGGAAATAATGCATCATATAAATGGAAAATATACAAAACATTTTAATTCTATGCACAAACGCAGCGGCCATCTTTTTCAGGGAAGATTTCATGGAGTTTTAATAGACAAAGATAATTATCTTTTGGAAGTAACCAGATATGTACATCTAAATCCTGTCAGGGCAGGGCTAGTTGAACATCCTGAAGAATACAAGTGGAGCAGTTATAGGCATTATATTGGTTTAGCTAGAAATGATTTCGTGGATAAGGAGTTGATTTTGGATATGATTTCGCCTGACAGATCTAATCAGGTTACTATGTATTTAAATTTTACAAAAGAAGGTTTAAAATTAGATTTCAAGAAGTTTAAAGATGGTTTATACAAGGGTGCATTTTCACCAAAAAAGAAACTAATACCTAATGAGCCAAAATATCAAGAAATCGTTTGTAACTAATTCAAAACAAACAACTTATAATGCGGTGCCTGGCACCGTGGGTGGGGAGTTGAACGCCCAGCAGCTTGAGGTTGTAAGGACTATTGATGGGCCGGTGCTAGTGGTTGCGGGCGCTGGTAGCGGCAAGACCCGCGTAATAGAATACAGGGTGCTCCATTTTATTCAGAGTGGAATCCAGCCGGAAAATATCCTCTTATTAACTTTTACAAAAAAAGCCGCGCAGCAGATGTTAAGCCGCGCCTCAAGGCATGATGTAAGGTGCGGCCTTGTTCACGGCGGCACATTTCATTCTTTTGCCTATAGGATTTTAAAAAAATATTCCGTCCAGTCAGGGTTGGGCGAGTTTTTTATAATTGACGAGTCAGACGCTGAAGAGGCCATAAATATATGCTCTGCGAAATTTGACACTAACGGTAAAGATAAGAGATTTCCGCGCAAGGATACATTGCGTAAGGTGTTCAGCATGGTTGTGAATAAAAATATGAGCGTTGAGGATATTTTGGATAAGGAATACCCTCAATTTTTAAAATATAGTTTTCAGGTAGAAGCGATAAGCCAGGAATATAAAAAGTATAAAAAAAGCAAGGGGTACTTAGACTATGACGACCTGCTTGTTTATTTAAGGAATCTGCTTGAGAAAAATAATGACATAAGAAAAGAATTGTCAGAGCAGTATAAATATATAATGGTTGACGAATATCAGGATACCAATAAATTGCAGTCGGATATAACATACTTTCTGGCAAGGGATCATAAAAATATAATGATAGTAGGCGATGACGCCCAGAGCATATACGGATTCAGGGGCGCATCGCATGAAAATATAATGGATTTTCCAGAAAGATTTCCCGGATGTAAGATTATAAAATTAGAAACAAATTACCGCAGCCACCAGCCGATACTTGATGTTGCCAATGCGGTGTTGAAGAATATGAAAAACAAATATTCAAAAGAGCTCTATTCTTACAATAAGGAGCATGGCGACAGGCCTGAGCTTTTATTTTTTACAAATACAAATGCTGAAGCGGGTTGGATGGCGCGCAAGGTAAAATCTATGGCAGCTGAGGGCATGGATTTAAAATATCAGGCAGTGCTGTTTCGGTATGCATATATATCCATTCCGCTGCAGCTTGAGTTAAACAGACTAAGAATACCGTTTCAGTTATTCGGGGGAATGAAATTTTATGAGACCGCGCATGTGAAGGATGTTTTGGCGCACCTGAAGGCGCTTGTTAATTTTAAAGATGAGCTTTCATGGCTAAGGATGCTTACTTTGCTTGAAGGCATAGGCCCAAAAACAGCGTCGGGCATAGTGAAAGATATTAACAATGCCAATAATTTTGACGAAGCAGTGAAAAGTATTTTGTGTTCAGCAAATAGAAAGAAATCGTATTCAACAGCTCTTTTTGAGCTGGTAAATTTTCTAAAAACCGCGCAAGCTGCAGAAGGCAGCGTGTCAGAGCAGTTTGAGGCATTGCTGGAATATTATAATCCTATCATGCAGTATAAATTTGATGACGCCAGAGATAGGATGAATGATTTAAAGGTGATAAAAAGGATATCTGCAGATTATAAGTCAACTCCGGACTTTTTGGCTGATTTTGCCCTTGATTCGCCTGATAAAGGCGCGTTCAGCGGCCATGAAAATATGCTGACGCTTTCCACCATACATTCAGCCAAGGGCCTTGAGTGGGACGTGGTTTTTTTGATGGGCCTGGTGGAGGGAGTTTTGCCTGTAAGTTTTTCGCTTGATGACGAGGATTCGATAGAGGAGGAGCACAGGCTTTTTTACGTGGGCATTACGCGCGCCAAAAAACATCTGTTTCTTTGCGCGCATTATGAAGGTACGATGATGGGCCAGAGCCAGTTTAACAGAATATCGCGGTTTGTGGATTCGGAAAATGTTTTGTCAAAGGTTAAGCAAGAAGCTGTATATTAAGGAAGTCCCTCGCCGCAAGTTGTGATAGCTGGCGGCTCGGGACGATTTTTCGGACAAAAATATTCTACTGGAAAAATCGGAGGTGAAATATGCCATATGTTGATTTGAAATTGGTGGGTAAGTTGACGAAAGAGCAGAAGGAAAAGATAGTAGACGAGTTTTCAGCAACGCTTGAGAAGGTAACCAAAAAACCGAAGCAGTACACATATGTATCTATACAGGAGTTTGACGCATCTAATTGGGGTTTTGGCGGAAAACTTCTCGGGTAAATAGTATTTGACATTTATTGTTGCGTGTGTTGTAATATAATCAAATAGTGGGGAGGTCGTGAGACGGCCTGAGAGTTTCGATAAATCGGATTACCCTATGAACCTGATCTGGATA
>PFHB01000012.1 GCA_002783585.1 Candidatus Omnitrophica bacterium CG_4_8_14_3_um_filter_43_15 | reverse complement strand
GAAATCAAGGCCGCTTTTCGGGTGTGTGCCTACTCAGCAGAAGGCCTACGAGTTTATGAAAGCGGAGTATATAAAAAAGATCCCGAACGCGCAATATATAGGCACCAACGGGTTTTATGTCGGGTGCCATCAATATCTTAAAAAAGAGGACCTGGATTTCATGATATCGGTTTTTAAAAAAATACTGCAGGATAAGAAATGAACCTTGCAAATCCTTGTTTTTTATCGATTATACTGCCGACTTACAATGAGCGCGAGAATCTAAAAGTTATTATACCGCGCATAGAAGAGACGTTTAAAGATACCGCTCATGAGATAGTTGTAGTGGATGATAATTCTTCCGACGGCACAATTGCATGCGTTGAGGAGATGGCTGGCCGTTACGGCAATATAAAGCTTTTAAAAAGGCCGCGTAAGGCAGGTATAGGCTCGGCTTTGCGCGACGGCTATAATTATGCCTCAGGCGATATCCTGCTTTCAAGCGATGCGGATTTATCTTTTTCAGTTGACGATATGTTAAGGCTGGTTCGCAGCATAAAATCAGGGGCAGACCTTGTGTTGGGATGCAGGCATGATATGAACGGCAGTTATTACGAGATAAAAAATACAAGAACCGCAATAAAAGGCCTTATAAGCAAGCTCGGAAATATTGTTTTAAGGCTTTTGACAGGTACGGATATACATGATTTCTCCGCAAACTTCAGGGCAATGAAAAAAAGCGCCTGGGAAGCACTTGATGTCAGGGAAAACACAAACATTATGCTTTTTGAGACCATTATAAAAGCGAAATTCATGAAGATGAAGATAGAACAGCTGCCCGTAGCTTTTAAAGACAGGATATACGGCAAATCTAAACTAAGGCTGTCGGTGGAGATACCTAAGTATACATTTAAGATGTTTTACTATATTATAAGGTACAGGTTTTAAATGATCAAACCCGTCCATAAAAAAATATTTTATCTTTTGCTTCTGGTATGCTGCGCGTGCGCGATAGCATACGGAATGTTTTCCGACGCCCCGCTTTCAAGGCGGCCCACGGAGACAGAGCAGATTGATTTCGCTCTTAAATACGGTAGCTGGGATTTTAATCCGCACCACTTTATGCACCCGCCGTTTTTTTCGTATATACTGTTTTTTGTATACGGGGCGTCTTTTTTTATCGGCATGTTGTTAAGGGTTTTTAACACATTGGGCGATTTTCACCTGTTTTTTTACACCAACCCATTATTTTTTTATATTTTAGCCAGGATAACGGTGCTGGTAATGGCTTTATGCTCTTTAATACTGGTTTATAAAATAGCAAAAATGCTTTTTAAAAAAGAGGCAATAGCTTTTTTATCAGCCTTGTTTCTTGCGGCACTTCCGGTATTTATTATCGCGTCTCACTATGCAGCCGGCGACCTGCCGCTTTTGTTTATGTCGCTTGCGGCATTTTATTTTATAGCTAAGGTTTTTTTGGCAGGCGCAACGACGGATTATTTTTTAGCAGGTATTTTTACGGGCCTTGCCATAGCTACCAAATACAATGCGGGTATTTTAGTTTGTGGCCTTGTTTATGCGTGTATTTCAAGCGGTAGGCCGCTTAAAAAAGAGGTTAAAAAGGTTTTATTGGGCCTGCTGTCGGTTGCCGCGGGCTTTATTATAGGCTGTCCATTCGCCCTGCTTGATTACAGGAGCTTTTCCAGCGGACTGGCCAGGACTTTTCAAAGGTCCAGGCTGGATTCTTATAACTTTCTGTCGTGGAAGGCCGATAAGCTCGGCTGGATATACATATGGACAAATACGTTTCCGTTTGCTATGGGCGCGCTATTTACATTTTTAGCCGCCGCAAGCATCATAATCAGCCTGTTAAAACGCGATAAGCGTATAAATATTTTACTTGCAATAATAATACCTTACATTTTATATACAGGTACATGGACCATGATTAAGCCGAGGTATTTTTTGCATATCGCCCCGTTTATGTGCATGGTTTCGGCTTTTGTTGTGTACGGATTTATGAATAAAATTGTATACAACAGGCGCGCTTTTGTAGCGGCAATTTTATTTTTACTGGTGATTTTCGCTCCAAATGTCTATGCTATAATGAGATTTGACAGGTCAATAGGCACGGAACCTGTTTACGTATCCGCAAAAAAATGGATAGAGTCAAATGTAGCCATCGATGAAAAGATTGCCGTTTCTGAAAACGTGTGCCTGATGCCCAATGAAAACTCTATTGACAGGCAGATGGATGAGATCCGTAGAAAAAATATAGGTGAAGGCGTGGCGTTAAAGGATATGCGTAATTATTTATGGGCTATCGGCCGTAAGTACGATGTATATGCGCTGCCTTTGCCGTGGATGGAAAACTTTGACAGCCAGGATTTTGATTTTAATGCGCTCAGGCGCCTGGGCATTAGATATTTTGTCATAGCGGATGAGTTTGATGAATACATGAAAAATCCGTCCAGGTATAAACTGCAGTGCGATTTTTTAGGCGATGTAAAAAATAAAGGCACGCTGCTTAAGGAATTTAAAAAAATAAAACCTCAGATGGAGCCGGAGCTCTCAGGCGGTGCGTATGAATACGTACAGATATACCGGTTCGCAAAACAATAAGGATATTTCCCATGAAGAAAAAAATAAGCATAGTGATACCCGCGTATAACGAACAAGAGGTCCTTGACGAATTAACACAAAGGTTGAGGTCTGTAATTTCCGGGCTGCCGCAATATGATTTTGAGGTAGTTATAGTGGAAAACGGCTCAACCGACGGGTCTTTTGGTAAGCTTGTGGCAGTTAATCAAAGTGATTTCAGGTTTAAGATTGTTTGCTTGTCCAGGAATTTTGGGTGTGACGGAGGTCTTATAGCGGGTTTGAATTCCGCATCAGGAGCCGCGGTAATACTCATGAATGCCGATCTGCAGGATCCTCCGGAAATTATACCTGAGTTTATAAAGAAATGGGAGCAGGGCTATGATGTGGTCTACGGCATAATAAAAAGAAGAGAAGGTGTTCCTTTCTTTAAAAAAATCATGTCCTCACTTTTTTACCGGCTGATAAATAGCCTTACAAAAGGCCTTTTTCCTAAAAATGTCAGCGATTTCAGGCTGATAGATAAAAGCGTGCGCGATTGTATATGCGGCATGAGTGAAAGGAATTGTTTCTTACGCGGTATGATTGCCTGGTTAGGATTTAAGCAGGTCGGTATACCTTTTGACCGCCCGGCCAGGTTTGCGGGCAAGCCGAAGGCCGGATTTTTTACGCTGGCAAAAGTGGCGTTTAATGGTATTTTTTCATTCAGCTACCTGCCTTTAAGGCTTGTGACACTGCTTGGGTTTATTTTGTTTATATTTTCATCCGTGACAGGAGTGGTTTTTATAGCGCTTTTCTTTATATACGGCAGGGTTGTGCCTGGGCACACTTCAGTGATTACGTCAATGTTCTTTTTGTTTGGGTTGTTATTTTTTATACTCGGGGTTATGGGCGAATATCTGGCCAGGATATACGATGAGGTAAAGCAGCGCCCTGTTTTTATAGTAAAAGAGAGGATAGGGTTTGATTCCTAGAAAAAATTATTTCGTCATACTGTTTGCGCTTTCTTTTATAGCGGTTTCAGTGTTTATTTTTTATTTTAACGTTTCACTTGTAAAAGACGCCGCGCAATACGACGCGATAGCCGTTAATATAGCCGGGCATAATGGGTTTTCAGATTCGGTTTCAGCGCCATATTTGCCTACTATGTACAGAGAGCCGGTTTATCCGTATTTTTTGGCGGCGCTGTTTTGGCTGTTCGGGCATAATTATTACGTTGTCTTATTTGTACAGGCTATTATTTTTGCATTTACATGCCTTGTGACATATTTTGTAGCTAGAGAGATTTTTAGCGAGGACGTAGCCAGGTGTGCCGGGTTATTTACGGCAGCCTGTCTTACGCTGGCTAATTATGCCGTCTGCATACTTTCAGAGGCGGTCTTTACCTTTTTTCTTTGTCTGCTTATTTTCTTTTTAATAAAGTTTGTCAAGTCGCAGCGCCAGGCATGGGTTGCGGCGTCAGCCGTAGTGCTGGCTCTTTTGGCAATGACAAAGATGATAATGTTTCTTTTTGTAGTGCCAGTATTGACTGGGATTTTGATATTGGCATGCGCCGGGCGCATAAGCTTTAAAAGCGTTTTAAAGGCATGCGTGATTTTTACTTTGTTTTTTGCGCTTTTTATTTCTCCCTGGTCGGCGAGAAATAAAAGGTTGTTTGGTACATATGCGATAACCTTAAGACAGGGCGTGGCATTGGCTGCGAGGGCTGAGCGCCTTGATGATTCGTCGGATTTTATGAAAGAGAGCTTTGTTTATAATATTTCCGAGTTTCTGGGAAGAAAGTTTTTTCCGAAAGCATCCGTACTGGATGTTAATTTTATAATGCAGGGTTCAAGGAATGCCAATTTGAGATTTTTAACCCTTACGCAAAAAGACGCCTTGAGCGGTCCGCAGGCTGATAAAATAATGAAAGAAGAGGCCTTGGCGCGCATAAAAAGAAGGCCTTTTAAGTATATGCTGCAGTCCTTGTTTGAATTTCAGAAATTGGCTATGTTTCTGAATGTACCGGCATTAAATGAGGCGGCTTTAAATGCGCATTCGCTGCGTAAAGTGCTTATCGTTTTTTTGCGCGGTTTTTTGAAGTTGTTATCGTTATTTGTGCTGGGATTGGCAGCAGCAGGGGCATATTTTTATTTCAAAAAATGGCACCTGTGGGTGTTTATATTTTTTTTGGCAGCGTATCTTAATTTTGCAAACAGCATGATTTTTGGAGACCCGCGCTATGCAGCGCCACTGATACCGTTTTATATCATTTTTGCAACCGCAGGGTGGTTTGGCATAAGGAGAAAACAGGCATGTTAAAAATGAAATCCGCCGGATTCAGCAGTGTCATTTTTTTTGTAATACTTGCCGGTTTTATCGCGTTATTCTTTTATCTTAACCAGTATTCCGTTAATCAGCAGTTTATATTTTCAAAGCCAAATGAGCAGATTTTAGGGACCAATTTCGGCAAACTGATAGCAGGCGATATATTAAAATATAAAAAATATGTTTATACTTTCATGGACGGCATGAAGCCTATTTTTTATCCTTTATGGGGCTATCCGCTCCTGACGCTTTTAGGGATTAAATTCGGCAATTACAGCATGTTTTTATATATCTTACAGGCGCTTATGGCGTTGCACGGAGTTTATTTATTCTATAAAATATTCGATATCAAAAAAAAGATATACCATATATTTTTGTTTATACCTTTTATAGGCATACTGTCGGTTAAGTGGCCTGACGGCATAACCTGTTATCTGGGCCTTTTATCTTTTTATTTTTTTAAAGTAGGTTTTAGCATAAAGAAAATAAAATATTTTGTTTTAGCCGGGTTTGTACTGGGTATAATGGCGAATTTCAGGTCAGAGTATTTTTTTCTGCCGGTTTTTATGCTCGCGGTTTTTATTGTTTTAAGAAGAAAGATTCACGTGCCGGCGAAGTTTATTTTTATATCGATGCTGTCTGTTTTCGCGATGCAGCTTGTCTTGCTTGGGCCATGGGCGGCGCGTTCAGCTATGTTTGACGGTAAGCTTCGCTTTACGGCCGCAAACGGAGGAGGTACCTTGTATGATTCTCTAGGCGAGCTGCCGGGTAACCCATGGGGTTTGGATGGAGACGATACAGATGCCTATAAATTCGCGCAGACACATGATAAAGAAGGCAACCCGGTGCCGCTTCAAAAAATAAGTCCCAAAGACCGCGATTACTATCCTATTTACAGCTACTCCGGCATGCAGCATAAAATAAACTTTTATCCTTTTGGCCATGAAGGCGACGAAGTTTTGAAGCGCCAGGCAGCCATGCTTGTAAAACAGCACCCGTTTTATTTTGCCAAAAAAGTTATGCACCACTTTCTGTGTATCTTTACAGGCGGAGTTTATATAATAGAAACAGAGGGGTTTGGCGTAACAACCCAAAAACACCTTGAATCATTGAAATATTTCAGGGATTTAAGCAAAAAAGATAAAATTTTATTTTTATCAGGCGTTTTAAGGTATAAGCAAAACCTGAGGATCGCCGCGCCTTATATTTTAAACTGGGCATTCAGGCTGATTTTTATGGCGCTTTTTGTCTTTTTTATAATTTCAGCAAGAAATATACGCGCCCTGCCGTGGATTTTTTACATTCTGCTGCCTGTAATAGCTTACAAGGTTCTTTTGGTTTCGTTTATTCAGTATTCTCCGAGGCATTTAAATTTTATATATATGTTTTTGTTGGGTTATTTTTTATTTCGTAAGGATGCGAAAAATGCAAACTCCTAAAAAAAGGGTCCTAATAGTAATACCAACATATAACGAAAAAGAAAATGTGGCCGAGATCATCAATAAAGTAGACCTTTCGCTTGGCGGAGCGTGCGACATGCTGTTTGTGGATGATGCTTCTCCTGATGGAACGGGAGTTATACTGGAGGGCATGAAGTCGTCCAACAGCCGTATATACGTAATGCACAGGCCCGGTAAAGACGGCCTTGGCAGAGCCTATGCCCATGGCTTGAGCTTCGGCGTGAAAAATGGGTACGACTATATATTTGAAATGGATGCCGATTTGTCGCATGATCCGGAATATTTGAAAGTTATGCTTAAGGAGTTTGATAATTTTGATGTGGTGATAGGCTCAAGGTTTATGGGCAGTATGGAAAATATAAACGCGACGCCGTTTCGCAGGTTTATAAGCTTTTTTGCTTCCAGATACGTGAAATACCTTTTGGGCTTAAAGTGCCTTGATCCTATGGCGGGTTTTGTGGGTTATAAAAAAGAAGTTTTAGAAAAGATTGATTTTGATAACTTTTTCTCCAAAGGGTATGTCTTTCAGGCAGAGATAAAGTTCAGGTGCCAGAGAAACGGGTTTAAAATAACTGAGGTCCCTATAATATTCAAAAATAGGAGCCTGGGCGATTCCAAGCTTAGAAAAAGGGACATGATTGAAGCTTTGGTTTTACCCTGGAAAGTGATGATTTTCGGATGATAAATACTTTAAAGTTTGCCGCTAAAGCCGCAGGTTCTAATTTTGCAGATCCACAGCTTCCATATAAACTGACAATGGTTTTGACCGGCCGTTGCAATAATAGATGCAAATCCTGTAATATATGGCAGAACCAGAACGCAAATGACAGCTTGATAGAAGATATAGAAAGATTTTTTAAAAAATCTAATTTTTTTTCATGGATCAGCCTCACCGGAGGTGAAATCTTTTTAAGGAACGATGTATTTTCCGTATGTAAAATTATCAAAGACAATGTAAAGGATGTATGTTTTTTGACTTTTCCGACAAACGGCTACCTGACAGAGAAAATACTGGCAGACGTGGACAGGATTCTCGGATTAAACTTTAACAAGGTTGTTGTGTCTGTCAGCTTGGATGGGCCTCTTGATATGCATAATACGTTAAGAGGCGTTGACGGGTCGTGGGATAGGGCGCTGAAAACATTTTGCGGCCTTAAAGCGGTAAAAAACAGACGCTTTGCCGTAAATTTTGGCTTTACAATATCAAATTACAATATGAGGTCTATAGGTAAAACTATTGAATCTATAAAGGCCGCATATCCGAAGTTTTCGTTAAAAGACCTTCATTTAAACCTTGCTTTTAACGCAGAGCGGTATTCTAATATGGACAATAAGGGTATACTTTGCACGGATTCAGACGGTTTAATATCGGAACTGACGACGTATCAGGAAAACAAAAAATTATTGGATCCGATATCGGTTATAGACTATTTGCATGTAAAATTTCTGAAAAGATACATAAAAAGCGGCAGGACGCCTCTTCCGTGTATGTCTTTGGCAAGCTCTTGCCTAGTAGACGTAGATTGGAACGTATATCCTTGTTTTAATTTTAACGTCAAAGCCGGCAATTTAAAGGAAAATGATTTTGACCTGGCAAAATTATGGGCGTCCGGCATCAGAAGGGCCGTGAGAGCCAGGGTAAAAGCAGGCGATTGCCCGCATTGCTGGACCCCGTGTGAATCGTTTCAGACAATCCTTGGTAATATGCCGAGGGCATTTTTTTCTAAGAGGGCATAAGGTTGCATTATGGTGAGTAGAATTTTTAAATCAAACGGTGGGATCCTGGCGGTAATTTCGGCATTTGCGTTATTTAATTTTTACGGATTGATGCATAATCAGTCAGACATATATTTTCATGACGGAATAAGTTTTATCGAAAATGCATTGAGAATGGGCGCAGGCAATTTCAGGTATTACGGCTGGGGCCATGGCGCATTTTTTTCAATAGCGCTGTTTTTTGTTTATGGGGCTGTATTTGCGCTTAAGCTTGCGTTCGGTATATTGCATATAAAGCAGGATATCTTGGTAGAGTATATTTTAAGGCCGGAACAGTTTTTTCTGATCGCAAGGATGTTGATCGTATTTTTAGGGTCTGCTTCGCTTGTTTTCGTGTATATGGCGGCCGTTAAATTGTTCAACAAGACAATAGCGGTAATGGCGGCTGTGTTTACGGGTTTTTGTTTTCCTTTGATGCAAATGTCTTCTTTGATAAAAGAAGATAACCTGGCGTTCTTGGCATTATCCGTGGCATTTTATTTTATAGCGCTTAATTTTACATCCAAAAGGTCCGGAAGCGTATTGTTTTATATACTGGCGGGTCTTTTTGTAGGTTTGTCGGCAGCGGCAAAATATACATTTGCGCTTGGGTTTGTTTTTGTTGCAGCGGGCGTATTTATGAATACCAAAGATACATCTAAAGATTTTGTTTATAAGGCGTTATTTTTAAGTTTTGCTGCCATGATATCAGGATTTGCCCTGGGAAATCCGTTCATATTTTCCGGCTGGCATGATTTTTTATCAGGTACATCGGCGCTTAAGTCATATTATTATCATCCGTATACATTATCTGATAACCTGTCCAGAATATTGTTTTTTTATAAGGCCAATTTAGGTTCATTGTTTTTTTACATATTGCCGATTAGCGTAATTTTTATATTTATCAAAGAAAGAAAAAAGGCATTTCTTTTATATATATACCCTGCCTGCCTGTTGTTTTTGTTCGCAGCCTGCAGCATAGAGTCATATTACATTTTACCGACTGTACCTTTTTTTGCCATAGGATTATCCTGCGCAGTATACAATTTTTGGGGTTTCATAAAAAATAAGAACATATTTAAGACAGTTATTTTTATCTCAGTATTTTTAATCATATGTACCCCGCTCGCAGATGCAGCTAAATTTAAAAAAATAATATCTGCAAAGGACACAAGGTATATGTCTGGGGATTGGATTTGTTCTAATGTGAAAAGCGGCAGCACCATAGTGGCTGAAGGAGCGGTTAGGGGTATTTTGATTTTTACACCCATGCTTATACCCGATATAAACGCATTAACGCGCGAGAAAGAAGAAATTATTGCAAGCGGTGGCTCGGCAAGGCTGCTCGATATGAATATAAAGCTATTTTCCGGCAGCAAATCCGTAAAATCATTCGATATATATAAATGTAAAACTATCAACCAGAGCCTTATTGATCAGGCGCGCCCCGAATACATTATTTTAAGTGGGGCATTTGACGATAACCAAAGGGGCTGGATAAGCAGCAATAATATCATCGCAAGAGAAGAAGCCAAAGAGCTTATAAGCAAAAAATATGTTCTAATAAAAAAATTCGAGGCATTGCCTAAATTAAGTTATTTTTTCCCCATGATATCGATACAGGATTTTAACAAGATTCAAAAAATCAAGCTTAAGGATACGGGCAAAATAGTTTCAGGGTACGATATTTTTATATACAGGAAGATATAATTATGGAACATGCTTTCAGGATTAAAAATGTATTCTTCGTGGTTATCCCTGCACTTCTACTGTTTTTATTTGTACCGTATGCTTACTTGGCGCAGTTTTTTATTGTTGGGGCCGCTCTTATTATTTTTTTAATGCTCGCTGTGGTATTAAAACAGGACGATTTCGATTTTTTATTTACATTATTTTTTGTGGCGTTTTTTGCCAGGATCCTGGTGGCGCTTTTTACGTATGAATTCAGGATTTTTATGGGCCTGCGTGCGTATTTTGGCGACGGGTGGCCTTATGTATATAACGGCAACATTATAGCGAATATGTGGGCTGCCGGGATAGATGAATATGAAGCCATATTCAGATTTGCTAAGGACATGAGCGGTAGTGGCGCGCTGGCCTTTTATGATTTTTGGAATGCCTTTGTATTATTTATAAGTGACAGAAATCCACTTTCTTTAGCTTTTATAAATTGCGCGGCAGGCGCATTGTCGGTAGTTTTTATTTATCAGACGGCGCTTGAGTTTTGCAACAGAAAATGGGCCAGGGCAGTAGCGGTATGCGTTGCTTTTTGGCCATCTTTATTTATATGGTCCACGCAGAACCTCAAGGAACCGATAACATGCCTGTTACTGGCAGGGTCTTTCTGGGCTATTGTTAAGCTTATAAAAAAGCTTAATCCGGTTTATATAGTTTACATGCTTATTTTTGCCGTAGCTTTGCGGTATTTTAGGGAGCCGTTTTTTTTATTGTTTTATGCGGTTTCATTGCCGTCTTTTCTGGTGTTTTACGTGTGGATAAAGTTTTTCAAGAAGATGTATCCTTTTTCTGTGCCGATAACAATCCTGGCATTGATCCTGGTAGCATTTTTATTTTATAATCACGTTAATTCTGAATCCGTGGTATCTTTTCTGAAATACGCGACTGCAATGCGCAGCGATAGGGCATACGGAAACTTGGCTTTTATGCAGAATCTAAGGTTTACCAGTATTTTCGGCATGATGGGCGTTTTGCCCCCGCTGGTTTTTATGATTTTGTTGATGCCATTTCCATGGCAGATTTCAAGCGTATATCAGATGCTGACATTTTCTGAGATGCTGGCATATTATACTGTAGTCTTTTTTTTCTTGAGAGGGGTCATTTTTTATTTTAAAAAAAACGAATATATATTATTTATCCCGTTATTTTTTATCATCTCAGCGTGCGTATTTTTTTCCTTGTTTGAAGGCAATATAGGCACTATATTCCGCCACAGGGCTACGATTTTGCCATTTATGTTTATTCTTGCGGCCTTCGGAG
>PFHB01000058.1:675-11219 GCA_002783585.1 Candidatus Omnitrophica bacterium CG_4_8_14_3_um_filter_43_15 | reverse complement strand
AACCTTATTTTAGTTCCGGTGCTATATTGCTGGATTAAGGAAAAACAACTCGGGAAACAAGGGAACTAAAACCTTTTCCTTAAAAATTTATCATAAACCGATAAAAAACTCTTGACAGATTGACCGGCCTTTGTGACGCCAAATGTCTTAAAGATACTGCAGGATACCTTCGGTATAAAACCCATAACAGCTCCGGAAGAAGATATGAGGCAGTTGTTGGGAGAAGGTGTGCAAAAAGGAGTGTCTTAGTCAAAGATTTACTGTGGATTTACTGTGGATTTTGTATTGACATTACATGCGATGTTTGTTATACTAAATAACAATCTGGTTATATAAATATGAAAGAGATAGAACATTTATTCAAAAGTTTAGCCGATAAAAACCGTCTGCGTATACTTGGCCTACTTTCAAAACGCAAGATGTGCGTATGTGAGTTGGCCTATTGCCTGGGCGTAACCCAACCGAGCGTATCGAGGCACCTTAAACGCATGAAGAAGGTCGGACTGATCCAGGACGAACAAGACGGTTTTTGGACGAATTACTTTATAAAGTGCGAAGATAGAAAAGCGAAAATCATTATGGAATATTTACGTAAGTGGCTTAAAGAGGATAAGATTACCGTATTAGATTTTAGGAAGCTCAATAAAGTCAACCGTACTAAACTCTGTTGTAAGTAAAATTTTTTTAGCTAATTTATATAACCAAATTGTTAAATAAAACCCTTTGACAAGCTCAATGTTTTATCCCGAGTAAAATCGAGGGGTGAAGGAGGCTGGTATGGAGAAAAAGGCGAACAAAAAGAAAAAAAGTTTTATCTCCCGACTGATAGATAAGCTGGATAAAAAGATGGAAGAGAAAGCGAAGAAAACGCCCTGTTGCGATAGTAGTGCTAAAAAGAAAGGATCCTCATGCTGTTGAGATTCGCCGGCTGGCTTACTTACAAGGTTATAGGCTTAGACCCGGAAAGTCATTTGGGTGGGGCAGTAAACTTTTTCATTTATGATTCAGTGAAGATCATATCGTTACTTTTCTTCCTGATCCTCATAATCGGCTTCATCCGCACATATTTGCCTCAACATAAGATTAAACGCTGGATGAGCGGGAAAGGAGTAATAGGAAACTTTTTCGCTGCTATTTTTGGAGCCATTACGCCGTTTTGTTCGTGTTCGTCAATCCCGCTATTTTTGGGTTTCCTGGAAGCCGGGATACCCCTGGGCGTGACATTTTCGTTCTTGATTACATCGCCTCTCATTAACGAATATCTGGTTGTATTGATGCTGGGATTTTTCGGATGGAAAATTACAGCCATGTATGTCGTAAGCGGGCTTTTAATCGGAGTAATTTCGGGTGTCATTTTGGGCCGCATGAGATTAGAGAGATTCCTCGTAACCGATCTTATCGAGAGAAGAAACAACAACGATAATAACGTAGAGGAATATCCTACATTTATAAGACGTTTAAGATTTGGATATAGAGAATCGACTTCCATTGTGCGAAAAATCTGGGTATGGGTGTTGGTGGGTGTCGGTATTGGCGCGATTATCCACAATTACGTGCCCCAGGAAGTAATGGAAGGCATAATTGCCAAAACCGGCGGTTTTTCCGTTCCCATAGCCACTCTCTTAGGAGTCCCCATGTACGGAAGCTGCGCGGCCATAGTGCCGATTGCCGTTGTTTTATTCCAGAAAGGCATTCCTCTCGGTACGGCTCTTGCGTTCATGATGGCTATCGCAGCCTTAAGTTTACCGGAAGCAATCATGCTGAGGCGGGCGATGAAATTGAAGCTGATAGCTATTTTTTTCGGCGTTACTACGGCAGCTATCATTCTAATAGGATATATGTTCAATTTTTTACAAAGAATTCTGCTTTAATCAGAGAGGCACAAGATGAATAAAAGGAAAGTATTTTTTGTATGTGTCCACAATTCGGCTCGCAGCCAGATGGCAGAAGCCTTTTTAAAGCAATTAGCCTGTGATAAATTTGAAGTCGAGAGCGCAGGACTTGAACCTGGAAGGTTGAATCCGATTGTCGTTGAGGTGATGAAGGAAGTAGGTATAGACATCTCTCCGAATAAAACAAAAAGCGTTTTTGATTTCTATAAGCAAGGTAAGCAGTATGATTATGTCATTACCGTTTGCGATGAATCTCAGTCGGGTGCATGTCCGGTATTTCCGGGTAAAGGTGACCGGCTTCACTGGAGTTTTGCAGACCCTTCAAAATTTGAGGGAACGCATGAAGAGAAGCTCGAACAAACAAGAAAAGTCCGCGATGCCATAAAACGTAAGATAGAAAAGTGGATCGACACTAAGTAAGCCAATATTCCTACCACAAGGTCGTTACGAGGAACTTAAAACAAAAAAATTTATTTTTGCACTTGACAAGGTAAAGAAAGTAGAGTATACTTTACTATGTTGATAAGGTTAATAAGGATATGATACAATGAGGATTTCAGCAAGATGTGATTATGCCTGTAAGGCGCTTTTGGAGCTTGCGTTACACTGGCCAAGTAAAGAGCCGGTGCAACTGCATACCATATCTGATCATCAGGGGATACCGACGAAGTATTTAGTGCATATTTTAATTCAGCTAAAGAGAATGAATCTCGTTGAGAGTATGAGAGGGAAGCAGGGCGGGTATAATTTGACAAGGCATCCTAATGAGATAACGCTGGGTGAGGTAATACGCGATACCGGAGGGCCGCTCTTACCGCTGGCAAAAACAGCCGTAAAGAGCGAATCGGCATTTGCGGCTATTTGGGAAGAGGTCGAAGGCGTCATGGCAAAAGTTTTAGACAAGGTGACATTTGAGGATATTGTAAACAAAGTAAGAGGGAAGGAGAAAGCGCTTATTTATCAAATATAAGTAGATATTTTTTTGCCCTTAATATGCAAATAGGATTAGCATATAGTATATAAGCATTATTGATATGTAAACCTCGTTAGAAAACAGAGTTTTCTAACGGGGCGAAAAGGAGGAGAGAAGACATGAGTTTGCTACAGAATAGGGATGATGTAAAAGAACTTGTAAAAAACTTAAATTTTAAAGAAAAGGTGGAAAGGGCCCTTGCGCTTATAAAAGAAGCTCACGAGAAATACGGCGACGGTCTTGTAGTGGCTAACAGCTTGGGTAAGGACTCTGTTTGTGTTTGGGATCTGGCAAAAAAAGTAAGCCCAAAGATTCGCGGCTTTATTGTTACTACACGATTTAAGCCAAAAGTGACGATTCAATTTATGAAAGAGACAGTAGCGCAATATCCCGAGCTTAAGGTTTACAAGAACGATGAGCCAATACCGGAAAAACTTTACGAAACGGATCCTGATCAATGCTGTGATATATTGAAAGTACAGCCGACGCGCAGGGCTATTGAGGAAATGAAAGTTGCCTGCTGGGTTACAGGGCTTCGATGCACGGAAGGGAGAACGCGGACTGACTTTAAAGAGGTAGAGGAACGCGATAAGGACCTTGTAAAGTTAAACCCTATTCTTATCTGGAAAGAAAGAGAGGTATGGCAGTATCTCGCGCTTTATGGTGTTAAGGTTAACCCGTTTTATGCGCAAGGATACCGTTCTTTAGGTTGCTGGCCATGCACGAATATTACTACAGATGAGAATGAGCGCGCGGGCCGGTGGATCGGGACCAGTAAATGCGGCGGGGAATGCGGCATACATACGAGGCCTTTAAAAACAAACGTCAACGGTGACGGCATATAAGGAGTAGCAATTGGTTAAATTATGGATTCTGATAATTTTGGTAGTTCTGTTTGCCCTTAATATGGGAGGGGGTAATTTTGCAGCTTCTTTCGCGGCAGCGCATGGCGGCAGAATTTTGAGCAGGAAAAAAGCGCAGTTTCTTTTTATATTGTTCGTTTTACTGGGAGCGGTATTGGTAGGCCAGCCGGTTGCTAAAACTTTGGGTAATAAAATAATACCTCCCGAGCTTTTTACCATAGAGAATGTAATAGTTATTGTTTTTTCTGCTGGCTTGAGCTTGTTTATAGCGAATTTGCTGCATGTACCGCAATCGACGAGCTTAGTGACCGTTGGTTCGATAGCGGGGGTGGGTTTATATTTTAATCAGGTATATTCTAAAACCTTTCTATATTTAATCCCCTTCTGGATTCTTTTGCCTGTTTTAGGGTATGTCCTCACTTATTTATTGGGAAAACTAATATATCCTCCGCATAAAGGAAACTTTTGTATTTACGAAAAACTGGTAAACCATAAAGAAAGATTGAAGGTGTTCGTAATCGCGGCGAGTTGTTACAACGCGTTTTCTGTCGGAACTAATAATGTGGCTAACGCCGTAGGGCCGTTAGCAGGAGCTGGATTAATAGGTAAAACGTTAGGGCTGGCAGTTATTGCCCCTATTTTTGGGTTAGGAAGCCTTGCTTTCGGAGGGCCGTTAAAAACAGCAAGCGAAAAGATCGTGCCGTTAGGGCTTCTGACAGCGACCATTATATGTATTGTAACCGGAACATTAATGATAACCGCTTCTTTGTTAGGCGTTCCCCAGTCCTTTGTAATGATTAAGGTAGCGTCACTCTTTGCTATAAGTGGGCTTAAGAACGGACATAAACTGACATTCAGTAATCCTGTTACAAAGAAGACATATATAACTTGGATCGTAACGCCGATAATAGCAACCTTGATTTCTTATATATTAGCAGGGGGTGTAAATGCTTTATTTAAATAAAAGCCAAAAAGAAAAGCTGCTGGAGCACGCGAAAAGAGAGGCGCCCAATGAAGCTTGTGGGATACTAGCTGGCAAAAATCATAGGGTAGAAAAAGTCTATGAGATGATTAATACAGATAATAGCGCGAAGACATTTTTTATGGAGCCAAAACAGCAGCTAAAGGCAATGAAGGAGATAAGAAATTTAGGCCTAGAGATGATAGGGATATATCACTCTCATTTAGAAACAGAGGCTTATCCCTCGGCGCATGATGTGGAGTTAGCTTATTATCCAGAAGCTTCTTATGTAATCGTTTCAATAAGGGATAGAGGTAAGCCAAGCATAAGGTCGTTTAAGATTGTAGAAGGTAAAATTACCGAAGAGGAAGTAAGAATAGAATGAATTTTATTGTAGTCGGCGCAAATCATAAATCAAGCCCAGTTGAATTTAGGGAAAGATTAAGCCTCAGCAAGAGCAGGTTAAAAGACGCCATTTTATTTTTGAAAGAGAGAAGCGTTTTAGAAGGCGCGGTTATTCTTTCCACCTGCAACAGAGTGGAAGTGTATGCAAGTACCAGGGAATCAAAAGCAGGAATAAAAGAGATAGAAGATTTTATTTCCCGATATTACGAGATTGATAGAAATAGATTCTCGCGTTACCTTTATGAATATAAGGGCAAGAGGGCGCTCGAACATTTATTTTCAGTGGCCTGCGGTTTGGATTCATTGATTATCGGCGAGACTCAGATCTTAGGTCAGATAAAAATTGCCATGTCTTTATCCGAGAAGGCAGGTTTCATGGATGAAACTTCATTTGAAATATTTTATTTGGCAATTTCTTTTGCAAGAAGAATACACCAATCTACCAGGATGTCTGAGGGCAAAGTGTCAGTTGGAAGCGTAGCTATTGATTTCATAAAAGAGAAGATAGGCGGCCTTACGGGTAAAAATTTATTGATAATCGGAGTGGGAAAGGTAACAGAGCTCGTTGTGAAATACCTGGAAAAAGAAAGATCCAATGTTGTTTTTATCTCAAACAGAACGTTTGATAAAGCAAGGCATTTGGCAGAACAAATCAACGCTAAAGTTGTCCGGTTTGACGAGGTAAAGCAATATCTCGTAAAGGCAGATGTGGTTATAAGCGCGACCGCGAGTCCTCACTTTGTTATTAAAAAAGAGACTTTAAGTGAGAGCCCGAACCACAAGATCCTAATAATAGATCTTGCCCTGCCAAGGGATGTGGACCCTGTAGTGGGCGATATGGAAAACGTCGATTTATTTTGTTTAGAAGATTTAGTCACGGTTATTGAGAGGAATAAAGAGAAAAAGGCGCGGGAAGCAACACGACTTAAGGGGATTATAGATAGAGAGGCAGATAGACAATGGCAAAGGTTTACAAAGTTGGAACAAGAAGTAGCCCTCTTGCGTTAAAACAGGTAGAGGAGGTTTTAAACGCATTGAGGCAGTTTTATCCTGCTATTAGGGCGCAAGTCGTATGCTTAGACACCTATGGTGACAGGGATAAACGTATTCCTATCTCGGACATAGAAGGTTCTGATTTTTTTACAAGAGAGATCGATGAGGCGTTATTAAGAGGAGAAATTGATTTTGGGGTGCATAGCGCTAAAGACCTGCCTGACAGCTTGAGAAAAGGCTTAATTATGGCGGCTATAACGAAGGGTCTTGAGCCTCATGATGTATTGATTTCAAAAAGGGGCCTTAGGCTAAATGAGCTACCGCGAGGCGCTAAGATTGGAACATCAAGCAGACGAAGGAAAGAGGGATTGAAAGGCTTCAGGCCGGATTTAAACGTTGTGGATATACGAGGAAATATAGGAGAACGCTTGACTAAGCTGGATTCAAGCGATATGGATGGGATAGTGACAGCAGGATGCGCATTGTTTCGCCTTGGCCTGGAAAGCAGAATAACTCAAATTATCCTGTTTGAAATAATAGAGCCTCATCCTTTGCAAGGCGCTTTAGCGATAGTTGCACGAAAAGAAGATACGAATTTAATTAAGGTGTTATCGATTTTAGATTCAAGAGGGAAGGTATCGATATGAGCGGAAAGGTTTACTTAGTTGGCGGAGGGCCTGGAAAGCCTGATTTAATAACCGTTAGAGGATTAAATATTCTCAAAGAGGCGGATGTTGTTATTTACGATTATCTTGTAGATAGGCAGCTTCTGGAATATACAAAAGAAGGAGCGGAGCTTGTATGTTGCGATAGGTTAGCCAAGAAAGGTAGATATTCAGATGGATTTTCGATTCATCAAGAGAAAATAACTAATTTGGTAATCGAAAAAGCCAAGAAGGACAAAAAAGTAATCAGGCTTAAAAACGGCGACCCCTCTATTTTTAGCAGATGTTCACAAGAATTAGAGGCTTTGGCTAAGGCAAGAATAGAATTTGAGATTGTTCCCGGTGTTACCGCGGCCAGCGCCACGTCTTGTTTAACCGGCATACCTCTGACAGATAGAGAGTATGCCACAGATTGCGTTTTTGTTACCGGACATGAGGCCCCAAGCAAAGATGAAAGTATGCTTGATTGGAATGCAATAGCGAAAAATGGAACAGTAGTTTTATATATGGCTGTGGAGAATTTAGCCGATATCGTTAAGAAGTTAGTTGAAGCCGGAAAAGATAAGAATACGCCTGTAGCTATGGTTCAAAATGCCAGCCGCCTAAACCAACGGGTTTTGAGGGGAACATTGAAGGATATCGCTGTAAAGGCTAAGGACGAGAAGATAAAACCACCGGCAATAATTATTATTGGAAAAGTAGCGAAATTAGAAAAGAATTTTAACTGGTTAAGAAGAAATAAAAGAGTGTTATTTACGGGATTGTCAGAAGAAAGGTTTTTTATAAGAGGGACATACTTTCATTTACCTTTAATAAAAATATGTCTTTTAGAGAATTATGATAAATTTGATGACTATCTAAGAAGCATAAGAAAATTTGATTGGGTAGTCTTTGCCAGCCGCTATGGCGTTGAGTATTTTTTCAAGAGATTGAATGCAATCGGTAATGACGCGAGAGCGCTAACACATATTAAAATCGCTGCGGTTGGGAATTCCACAAAAAATAGACTGTTGGATTTTGGTATACATGCAGATCTGGTGCCGTGGGAGGAATCATCAAGGGGGTTGCTTAAAAGATTCAAAAAAGAAAACATTAACGGCAAAAGAATATTTATGCCGCGGTCCGATTTATCCGACAAAGGATTAAAAAACGGATTGAAGCGCTTAGGGGCAGTAGTGATATCCAGCTATGCTTATAGGAATGTAATGCCCAGCGATTTGCCGGATCTGGAGTTAAGTAATTTTGATGAAATTATGTTTACCAGCCCTTCGACTGTAAGGAATTTTAAAAAAAGATATGGAAAAATACCGAAAGGGATTACCCGGAGATTTATAGGTGATGTTACATTAGCGGAGGCTAAAAAATGCAGGCTGTTAGATTAAGAAGGTTGAGAGAAAAAGAATTTATCAGGGATTGGGTCAGCGAGACAGCGCTTCATCCAAAGCACATTATTTTGCCTTACTTTGTTATTGAAGGAAGAAACATAAAGAAAGAAATAAGGTCTATGCCCGGCGTTTATCAGTTGTCCATAGATAATGTGCTTAAAGACTTGAAAGAGGCCTATGGGATAAAAGCAATACTCTTATTTGGGGTTCCTAAAACAAAAGACGCCATAGGCTCTGAAAGCTATAAAAAGAATGGAGTTGTCCAAAAGGCGATAAAGGCTATAAAGAAGAAATGCAAGGACCTAATTATCATGACAGATGTTTGCCTGTGCGGATATACGTCACATGGCCACTGCGGAATAGTCAGAGGAAAAAGAATCGATAATGACGAAACTCTTAAGATATTAGCAAAAATAGCTTTATCTCATGCTGAGGCGGGCGCGGATTTTGTGGCCCCTTCCGCGATGATGGATGGTCAAGTTAAAGCGATAAGGCATGCCTTGGATAAAAAAGGGTTTAGGGATGTAGGTATATTGGCCTATTCCGCGAAATACGCTTCTAACTTTTACGGGCCGTTTAGAGAGGCTTTAGATTCCGTTCCCCAATTCGGAGACAGAAAGAGCTACCAAATGGACTTTAGGAACGCGGAAGAAGCGTTGAGAGAGATAAAACAGGATATCGATGAGGGCGCGGATATTGTTATGATTAAACCGGCATTAGCGTATCTGGATATTATACACAGAGCTAAAGAGAAATTTAATATTCCTATCGCCGCGTATAACGTGAGCGGTGAATACAGTATGATTAAGGAGGCTTCAGGCGGCGATAAGACCAGAGAAAGAAACTTGGCGATAGAAGTCCTTACTTCGATAAAGAGATCTGGCGCTGATTTTATCATCAGTTACTTTGGAAAAGAGGTTGGAAAATGGCTGTGCTGAATATAGCAAAAGGTTTATTTGAAGAAGCTAAAAGATACATCCCGGGCGGTGTCAACAGCCCTGTCCGTTCATTCAAGGCAGTAGGCGGATATCCGGTATTCGTCAAGAAAGCTTTTGGTTCAAAATTCTATGGTGAATGCGGCGGCGAATTTATCGATTATTGCCTTTCCTGGGGAGCTTTGATTTTAGGGCATGCCTATCCTAAGGTTGTAGATTCCTTGGAAAAGGCTATTAAAAAAGGCACAAGCTTTGGCGCGCCTACAATATTGGAGACAGAATTAGCCAAGTTAATCGCGGAGGCCGTATCATCTATTGAGCAGGTGAGATTGACCAATTCTGGAACAGAAGCGGTAATGAGCGCAATAAGGCTCGCAAGGGCTTATACAGGGAAAAATAAGATAATAAAATTCGAAGGCTCGTATCATGGCCATGCGGATTACCTTCTAGTGAAAAGCGGCTCTGGCCAGGCTACACTTGGGATACCCAACACAAAAGGCGTGCCAAGAGATTTTACTAAACATACGATTGTGTTGCCTTTCAATGACATCAAAAGGCTGGAAGCAGCAGTTAAAAAACATCAAAAAGATTTAGCGGCAACAATAGTCGAACCTGTAGAGGCAAATTACGGAGTCGTATTGCCAAAACAGGGTTTTCTTGAGGGCCTTAGGACGATAGCGGATAAATATAATATTGTGTTAATCTTTGACGAAGTTATTACAGGATTTAGATTGTCTTACGCAGGTGCGCAAGGTTATTTTAATGTAACGCCTGATTTGACATGTTTGGGTAAAATTATCGGGGGAGGTTTACCTATAGGCGCTTTTGGGGGTAAAAGTGAAATTATGCGGCTTCTGGCTCCATTAGGAGATGTATATCAGGCAGGCACATTATCAGGCAATCCAATAGCTGTTACAGCGGGAATAACTACGTTAAAAGAGCTTAAGAGAATGAATCCTTATAAGGCCTTAGAAGAGAAGACACAAGAACTGTGCGGCAGTATACGTTTGAGCGCCCAAAAATACGGTATAAAAGTCAGGGTTGAACATATAGCGTCTATGTTTAGTTTAACTTCGGATTTATTCAAGAAACTGTATCACGGATTACTTAAAGAAGGAGTTTATTTTTCTCCTTCGGAGTTTGAGTCGAATTTCTTATCCGCAGTGCACACAGAAGATGATATAGAAAACACATTACAGGCAGTTGATAGAGTATTTAAGAATATGAGGAGGTAGATATCATGGCAGTAGTAATTTATTTAAATGGGAAAAAAGAGGAAATAGAAGACAATATGAAAATATCCAAGCTGTTAGATATGAAACAAATCAGGCCCGAGGTAGTTACCGTGGAGCTGAATGAGAAAATATTAGAAAAAAATAAGTATAGCGATACACCGCTTAAATCTGATGACCGCCTGGAGTTTGTTTATTATATGGGCGGGGGAGAAGGAAATATGAAATTAGCGCATAATG
>PFHB01000058.1:0-570 GCA_002783585.1 Candidatus Omnitrophica bacterium CG_4_8_14_3_um_filter_43_15 | reverse complement strand
GTGTTAAAGACAGGATATGCCTTTCGATGATTGAAGACGCTGAAAAGAATGGATTGATATCCAAAGGCTCGGCTATTATTGAACCGACGAGCGGTAATACAGGTATTGGGCTGGCGATGATTTGCGCTGTAAGGGGCTATAAGTGTATTCTTACAATGCCGGAGACGATGAGCCTGGAGAGAATCTATATACTAAAGTCGTATGGCGCGGAAGTAGTTCTTACGCCGGGACAGGAAGGTATGATGGGCTCAATAAAAAAGGCGGAACAGCTTCTGAAGAAAACACCTAACAGCTTTATGCCTCAGCAATTTACGAACAAGGCTAACGCAGAGATCCATAGAAAGACAACAGCAAAGGAAATTTTAAAGGCCACCGATGGTAACATAGATGCTTTTGTAGCCGGAGTAGGAACCGGAGGCACTATCACGGGTGTGGGTGAGGTATTAAAAAGGCGCAACAAGAATATTAAAATAGTAGCGGTCGAACCGGCTGCAAGCGCGGTATTGTCGGGTAAAACACCCGGCCCTCACAAAATTCAGGGCATAGGCGCCGGGTTTGTGCCCGATATAT
>PFHB01000064.1:28843-31610 GCA_002783585.1 Candidatus Omnitrophica bacterium CG_4_8_14_3_um_filter_43_15 | reverse complement strand
CCATCTGGCTTATGAGCAATTGCGCTTGCAAATCTCCGCCTTCGCGGCTTTCGGGGACGCTCCGGCTATCTCCAACCCCTTGCGCCGCAACGGGTTGCGTCAGTGCCGTTTTCGCCGCCCCGCTGCCGTTCGCGCCGTTCGCTCGGGCTGAGGATGAATCATCGGAGCCGGCGATTTTATCCGCCCCAGGCCTATCTTTATTCATATAGTCCGCAGCTAAAAATATTAACACTAATAAAATAATTGTTCCCGCGTAAACCAGCGCTGTCAGATCGCCGCTAAACATATGAAAAATCCTGCCGGCAAGCGATTCGTGGCTTGCGGCAGGCAAATCAATATAAAGATTACACTCCTTGAGCCATACTGCAACCTCGGACGAAAAACCGCCCATCTTCTGGTAATACGAATAAACAGCCTCTAATGCCTTTTTCTGAAAATCCAGCGCCTCAATGCCCGGCTTTAACAAAGATATATCCGCCTTATCTTTTATTTGGCGCAAAATCATAACCAGGGTATGAATTTGTTTTGAGCTCTCGTTGGAGGAAAACTGAAGAATTCTTTGAAAGTGTTCGGGCGACGCCGTAATCTGTTCATACGCCGCTGCGGTGTCAAAAGGTTTGAATACCGCGTATTTTACTGTCTTCGCGGCAAAGGATACGGCGCTTGCAAGGCCGGAAAATAAAACGGCTGCGGATAAAACAGCGGGTGCCAACCTGCCTCTTCCTTTATCTCTATGCGGTTTCAGCAATTTTCCTACAGAAACAGCCGCCGCTTTAAGCTCTTCCCTGCCCGGCCTTGAAGGCAGTCCTTCAATCAATAAATCTATTTTCTCCTTTTTAATTAAAGACGCGCTAAGATAAGGCTTGCTTAAATTGTAAATGTATCTTTTTATGCAGGGATTAACTTCTTCAATCCGGCAGTCTAATATGCCTATCTCAACCAAGGCTCTCAATTCTGAATATATGCTTGTGCGTGAAAACGATTTTCCGGTGCGCGGGTTAATTCTTTTTGCCTGATAAGCCGCCATATCAAATTTGTTTTCCACAAATAATGACGTATATCTATTAATGGCCTTTAGCCCTTCTAAAACAGAGCTTCCGGCCTTTCGTTTGCCAGGCGCCCGCTTTCCAGCCGCTTGCGCTGCCGCTGGTTCAGCATACTGTTTTATGCGTAACTGCGATTTTTGGGGCTGGGCGGACAGGGTACAGCCCTCATAGCCTATTGCCATTTGCGTAGATGCGAAGGCTATTAGGGTGATTATAGATATTATTCTTATAGATTTAGAGTAATATTTGGTCATATATGCTTACTTTGTTAACTTTGGGTTACAAGCGCACAAGTGACAAGCAAAAGATGACTCGCTTCTTGCCCCTTGCCCCTTGTCACCCAAGTTATTATTTCCTACTATTATAACAACTGAAAAAGCCAAATATTCCCATAAATATCTGGCTTTTGGTAACCTTAACAATCATATTGTGTATAACGCTGCTGCGAACTGGGAGGTTTTATATTATAAACTGCAGGTAATTATCCCTGGTAATGGCTTGATATGTTGAATCTTTATATGTCTCCAGCCATTCCTTGGGGGGTTTGCTTTTTTTGGCTGACCATGCTATCTCGTAACCGCACAGCCGGTTGTTACGCTCCTCTACAAAATCTATCTCTTTTTTATCGTAGGTGCGCCAAAAATAGTTATTTGCCTGAAGGCCCAGGTATTCCTGCCTTTTAAGCATCTCCATTACGATATAATTTTCCCACAGCGCGCCCGTGTCATCGCGCATAGACAAAGGGTTAAAATTATTGATGAGCCCATTTCTTACGCCTGTATCATAAAAATAATACCTCGGATTTTTTGAAACCTCTTTGCGCAGACTACGGCTCAGGCCTTTTATCTTAAAAATCACAAAGGCCTTCTCCAGAAGGTCAAGGTAGCGCTCTATGGTATTTTTGCTCATGCCCAACTGAGTTCCGAGCTCGTTATATGAAACCTCTTTGCCTATCTGAAAGGCCAAAAGCTGAAGCAATTTTACAAGCTTGTCCGAATAGCGAACTCCGTCGAGCTCTAGCACATCTTTATAAAGATATGAATTCACTATCTCCTTTAAATACAATGCCCTCCGCGCATTATCATCCATCAAAACAACCTCCGGGTAGGAGCCATAAACTAAACGCGATTCCAACAGGGCGTCTGTCTGCTGCCTTGTCTGGGCGGCGCCGATTTCCAGCTGCGCCAGAGGAAACATCATAAGCGTGTATTTTCTGCCTGTTAACGGCTCCCCTGTCTGCCTGGCAAGGTCAAAGCTGGATGAGCCGCTGGCAACTATTTTTATGCCTTCAATATGATCAAGCATTAATTTTATATTCAGGCCTATATCTTTTGTTTTTTGCGCCTCGTCTATGACGATTAATTTTTTATTTCCCGCAAACTGCCTGAGCTTTTCTATTGACTTGCTGCCCAGGTAATCCTGAACGACTATATCCTCACCGCTTACAAACATATAATTTTTTTCATCTGTTTCGCTGAGCATCTTTTTAAGCAAGGTTGTCTTGCCGCATCTCCTTGGGCCGTAGATAATAACCGCTTTCTGCGGACATATCAGTTTTCTTAAGTTTTCCAGCTGTTTTTGTGGTATATACATAAAGCCCCCTGATGTATAAATTTGGTCATCTTACTGACTAAATTATACCATATTCAGTCTTTTTGTCAAGTTCTATTTTTGCGCTATTTTCTTGATCCAGGCTTGGTTAGCGGAAGGCCTTGCTTACA
>PFHB01000064.1:0-28800 GCA_002783585.1 Candidatus Omnitrophica bacterium CG_4_8_14_3_um_filter_43_15 | reverse complement strand
CTACGCCGGCAACCTTACCGCCTTGCGCAGCTATAACCTCTATAACTTCATTAGTTGAAAGGCCTGTGGTAACAACGTCCTCAACCACCAAAACCTTTTCTCCTTTTTTTATGCCGAACCCTCTGCGTAAAACCATTTTACTGTCTTGGCGTTCTGTAAATATACCTCTTACGCCTCCTGTAAACAGGATGCCGTTTACGGCAAGCTGCCTGGCTATTTCATATGCCAACGTCACCCCGCCTAATGCAGGCCCGGCAACAACATCTATCTTTACGCCCTTGAATTCCCCTGCCAAGGCCTTTGCAAATTTTTCAGCAATGTCCGGATACTGCAAAACAAGCGCGCACTGCAGATATTTCTCGCTGTGCAAACCACTCGACAACTTAAAATGCCCTTCAAGCAGCGCGTTTTTTTCTTTAAATATCTTTAAAACCTCTTCTTGCGTCATATTAAATGGATGTATATTTTATTACTGATAAACGACATACTTATTGTCTGGATTTAAACCAGTATTAGGCCCCCAATATATATACGTTTTATCATCTCCTAAATGCCTCATAAGATGAGTCTGATAATGATACTCGGTATTTGGACACTTCGTCCCTATAGCATAAACCCCCCAGCCTGCGGGTTTTTCTCCAAATAAGGCCTGATCTCTGCACACATAATGCCATGGAAATTTATACTCTACGATAACATCTATTTTTTCCATTTTCGTATCTATGGATGTATTAAAATCCTGATAAAAACTATGCTCCAAATAATATATTTTCTCTGCTTTAAATAATGCATCTATTGCTACAAATGCTTGCGCAATTTTTGTTTTTTGAACCATCTTATTATATTGCGGTATTGCCATAGTTGCGAGGATACCGATTATGACAATGACGATTAAAAGTTCGACTAACGTGAAAGAATTTTTTCTCATTTTTTTAACCTCCTACCGCTTTCTTAACCAAACCGTGAGCAAGTTTGCTCTAGTTTTGGCGACCGTGAGTGGGTAGCTGCGAATTACATCCCCATTTCTTCCAAAATCTTATTTGCTACTGCCAGCGGATCCTGCGCTTCAATTATCGGCCTGCCTACAACAATATAATCAGCGCCTGCCTCTATGGCGCTGTGAGGCGTTGCAATGCGCCTCTGATCGCCTATGTCAGCGCCTTTAGGCCGTATGCCCGGGGTCACTATAATAAAATCATCCCCCAGGGCCTTTCTAATATAGGCTGCCTCTTCAGCCGAGCAAACAACGCCGTCACACCCTGCATCCCTTGCCAAAGAGGCTAGATGCATTACCTGCTCTTCTGTTTTTCTCAAGATACCAAGCTGCCTAAGCTCCGGCTCATCCATACTGGTAAGCACTGTTACTGCCAAAACAAGCGGCCTCGGCTTTGCTGCAATTGACGCGGCTTTTCTGGCGGCATCAACCGCTGCCTGCATCATTTTGGTGCCGCCTGAGGCGTGTATATTAAACATAAACACGCCCATATTCGCGGCCTCTATTGCCGCGTTGGCAACAGTATGGGGTATGTCGTGAAATTTCAGATCAAGGAATACTTTCGCGCCGGCGTTATACACCGCTTCAACCACCGACGGGCCGCTTGCTGTAAAAAGCTGGCTGCCAATCTTAAATATCTCAACGCTCGAACGCAGTATTTTAACCAGATTTTTTGCGGTCTTTAAATCCGGAACGTCAAGTGCTACAATTAATCTTTTATTCATATCTTTAACGAACCTTTTAAGTCCTCCAATCTATTTATCTTATTCTCTTTTAAGTATTTTGTCAACCCGTCAATTATATCCTGCGCTGAGCGGGGATTTATAAAATTTGCAGTGCCTACCTGTACTGCTTGAGCGCCTGCTATAATAAATTCGATTGCATCAAGCGCTGTTATTATGCCGCCTATACCTATCACTGGAATCTTAACCGCAGATGCCGCTTCATAAACCATCCTAAGCGCAATAGGCTTTATCGCCGGCCCGCTTAAGCCACCTGTTATATTGGCAAGTTTTGATTTTTTTGTATCAGCATCTATTGCCATGCCTAAAAATGTATTTACAAGGCTGATTGCATCGCTGCCTGCATCCTGAGCCACTTTTGCAATTTCAGTTATATCCGTGACATTAGGCGAAAGCTTTGTGATGATTGTTTTGTCCATCATTTTCCTGACAGCGTTAACAACGCTGTATGTTGCCCTGGCGTCCTGCGATATCAGCTTATTTTTAAGGTTTGGGCAGGATATATTAAGCTCAAGGGCGCAAACCTCATCTATTTTATCAAGACGGCTTGCCAGCTCTATAAACTCTGCCGGGTTTTTCTCAGAAGCAATGCTTACTACGATTGGCACGCCTATATCCTTAAGCTTTGGCAGGTTTTCTTTTATAAAAACATCGAGCCCGGGATTTTCAAGGCCTATTGAATTAAGCATACCTGCTGCTGTCTCGCATGTGCGCGGCATGGGATTGCCCGGCCTGGGATTCAGAGTAATTGTCTTTGTAACAATAGCGCCAAGGTTTTTTACATCAAAAAAATCCTTAAACTCCTCTGCATAGCCGAATGTGCCTGAGGCAACCATGACAGGGTTTTTAAGTTTAAGCTTGCCTATTTTTACGTTAAGATCTATTCCCATATAATCTCTCTTGCGTCAAAAACCGGGCCTTCTTTACATACCCGTTTTTGCCCGCTTTTAGTGTTTACAATACAACCCAGGCACGCGCCGATACCGCAAGCCATATGCTCTTCAAGCGAAATCTGCGCTGGGATTTTGCGCCTTTTTGAAAACTCCGAAACTGCTTTTAACATAGGTTTCGGGCCGCAGGCGTAAAGCATGGCGGGGACACCTTTAAAAAGGTGTCCCCGATCTTGCAACAAATCTGTAACAAATCCTTTATGCCCTGCCGAACCATCATCAGTAACTACTTTAACATTACAACCAAGCTTCTTGAATTCTTTTTTACACAAAATTTCTTGTTTTGTCTTAGCGCCTATTAACACCAAAACTTGTGACTTATTTATTTTCTTTGCCAGAAACAGAAGCGGCGCTACCCCCATACCGCCGGCAATAAGTATATTTTTCCCGCAGGGGTCTGACCCCTTTGGGAATTTGAAACCAGTGCCAAGCGGGCCGATTATGTCCAGGGCCTGGCCTGATTTCTTCTGCGACAACAGTTTTGTGCCTTCGCCGATAATTTCGTATAAAATTTCTACTTCGCTGCCTTTAACATTATGTACGCCAAGCGGCCGGCGCAATAAAGGCTGAATCCCGTCAGCGCATTTTACCATTACAAATTGCCCGGGTTGGGCGAATTTTGCGATAACAGGCGCTGCCAGCGTCATTTTATACGCATGCCCTGCAACTTGTTCATTTTTGAATATTTTTACTCTCAAAATAACTCCATTTGCTTTTCTTTTTCAGGCGGTTTCTCGTCTTTGCCGAATATTTTTACCTCGCCGTAAACCCCGTCATAGCCCGGGGCTATGTGAACCTGCCCGTTTCTTACCCTTTTTACAGCGTCTGCCACAGGCCCTGCCAGCTCTTTCTCAAGCTCGGCATCCTGCATATCAAACAATATATTAAATTCGCTCTTAAGCCTTTTGATGGTTTTCATATGCTCGTCGATTACGCCGACGGAAGTACTGGTCTTTCCCCTTGCCTCCGCTATTATCTCAATCAGAGGTATCATACTTTTAAATGGTATAGCATTATCAGGCGTAAAACCTTCCGGCCTGTCAGCGAGCTTTTCAACGCGGCTTTCAACGCCGATTGTAATACCTTTGCCGCAGCGAGGGCATGTATAATTGTTATTTTTTGCCTCTAGAGGCGACATACTTACCCCGCAGGCCCTATGGCCGGCCCAGTGATACTTGCCTTCTTGCGGAAAAAATTCCACTGTGTATAAAAACTTCTTCTTATCTTTTGTCTTAAGTATGTTTATTATTTCTTTGTAAGACATCTTGCAGTCAAAAACATTTGCCTCTCTGCCTATTTTCTGCGGGGAGTGAGAATCTGAATTTGATATAAGCGAATATTTATCAAGTTTGCTCAACCGCCAGTTCATGGCCGGGTCACTTGATAAGCCCGTTTCAAGGCAATATATATTTTTGGCCTCTTTTCCAAAACACTCCTCAACAGAATCAAACCCTGAATTAGCGCCCAGCACGCCAAACCATGGCGTCCATACATGGCCTGGCACAATAAGGCAATCCGGGCTGGCGCTTAATGCAATCTTTACCAGCTCTTCGGCTGACAAGCCAAACATCGGCCTTCCATCGGCCGCAAGGTTTCCGATATACCCGAATTCCTTGTTTATTTTATCAACAACCTCAAAACTGGGAGCAAACAGCACATTATGAACGCGCCTTGCCTTGCCGCCTGATGAAAATATATTGCATACCTCTGCGGTAAGGATAAAATGAACACCGTCATATTCATATAGCCCTTCAGCGGTTGACGAGGGTTTAAGCGCCTGTTTTAATTCATGCAGCCACAAAGGATGCGTAAAATCGCCTGTGCCCATAATATCTATACCTTTTAACTTTGCCCACCTGGCAAGATTAGGTATATCCATATCCTTGCTTGTGGCGCGGCTGTATTTAGAATGTATGTGAAAATCCGCTATTATGCGCATCTATCCCCTCTGGTAAGCAATCTTTCCGCTGACAATCGTATATTCAACAACGCCTTTAAGTTTTTTTTCAAGAAACGCGCTGTTTTTTGATATCGAGGCAAACCCTTCTTTAGTAACTTGCCATTCTTTATCCGGTGAAACCACTGTAATGTCCGCATCGTGGCCCGGCGCAAGCGCGCCCTTATTTACTTTAAGGATAACGGCTGGATTGTACGATAATTTTTTCACCAGCTCCGGCCAGCTTAAAACACCTGTTGCAACAAGCTCTGTTATGGCAACAGAAAGGATTGTTTCAAAGCCTATCACGCCAAACTCCGCCCTGTCAAATTCTATTTCCTTCTCATTCTCCGTATGAGGCGCATGATCTGTGGCTATCGCGTCTATAGTGCCGTCCTTTAAGGCCTGTTTTATCGCCGCAAGGTCTTCTTTTCCTCTTAAAGGCGGATTCATCTTAAAATTTGGATCATATTCAAGAACTGCCTCTTCATCAAGGCACATGTGATGCGGAGTAACATCTGCTGTTACTTTAATTCCGCTTTTCTTTGCCTGTCTTATAAACTCAATTGTCTCGGCGCAGCTTACATGCGTAATGTGCAACCTTGCGCCTGTTTCTTCGGCTAATCTTATATCCCTTTGCGCCCTTTTATATTCCGACTCTCTTGAGATGCCCTTTAAGCCCAGCCGCGTTGATGTAAACCCAAAGTTCACCACGCCGTCAGCGCTTAATGACTTATCCTCGCAGTGGCAAAGAACCAATATGTTTTTCTTTTTGGCGTGCTGCATCGCTTCTTTCATAATCTCATCGCTATCCACTGACGCGCCGTCGTCAGATATGGCTACGGCGCCGAACTTTTCAAGGCCTGTTATATCAGAAAGTTCCTTGCCAAGCCTGTTTTTTGTAATAGCGCCGCACATAAACACATTCATCTGCGCTGTTTTTCTTATAATGTTTTTAAGCAGCTCTATGCTTTCTGCTGAATCAATACACGGGGATGTGTTGGGCATTGCCAAGATGCTTGTAACTCCGCCTCTTAATGCAGCCGTTGTGGCGCTTGCAATAGTTTCTTTATCCTCCCTGCCAGGCTCGCGCAAATGAGCGTGCATATCAACTATCCCAGGCATTACTATTTTGCCTTTCGCATCTATGATATTGTCCGCCTGGGCCGCAATAGTTTTTTCCACCTTTAATATTTTTGCGCCGTCAATCAGTATATCGCGCACATCATCTGTATTATTTGCCGGATCTATTACCCTTGCGCCTTTAATCAGTATTTTCATTTTTTAATCTCTCGTTTGCCTGCGCCACAAGAAACAATACCGCCATCCTCACGGCTATACCGTTTGTCACCTGCTCTAATATAACCGAATTCGCCCCGTCGGCAACCTCGCTTGACATCTCAATGCCGCGGTTAATCGGGCCCGGATGCATAACCACTATGTCTTTTTTTGCTTTTTTAAGGCGCTCTCTGGTTACACCGAATGTTTTAAAATATTCAAGCTGTTTGGGAAAGGCATTACTCTGGTCGCGCTCAAACTGCATCCTTAGCACGTTCACTGCATCGGCGCCGGCAAGGGCCTCGTCTATATTATTAGTTACCTTGACGCCCATTTTTTCTATGCCGGGTGGAATAAGAATCTTTGGCGCGCATACAGTAACCTCTGCGCCAAGCTTTATAAGGCCCCAGATATTTGACCGCGCGACCCGCGAATGAGCGATGTCCCCTGCGATGCTTACCTTCAAACCCTCTATCCTGCCTAATTTCTCCTTGAGCGTAAACATATCCAGAAGCGCCTGCGTGGGATGTTCATGCCATCCATCGCCGGCGTTTATAACGCTTGCGCTGACATGGCGGGCAAGCATCGCAGCAGCCCCTGAACAATTGTGGCGCATGATTATCGTGTCAACCTTAAGGGCCTCTATATTTTTCCCTGTATCAACAAGTGTTTCTCCTTTTTTTACACTGGATGTCTCTGTGGATATATTTATAACGTCAGCGGACAACCTTTTGGCGGCAACCTCAAAAGACACCCTTGTTCTTGTTGACGGCTCGTAAAACAGATTTACCACTGTCTTGCCGCGCAAGGCAGGGACTTTTTTGATCTGGCGCGTCGTGACCTCTTTAAACGATTCGGCTGTTGAGAGTATAAGCTCTATTTCCTGCCTACTTAAATATTCAAGCCCAAGCAAATCCTTTTTGGTCCAAACTATGGTTTTTCGCGTATTCATTTTTTCTGCTCCATTAAAACCACTTCATCTATCTTATCAGTTTCCTTAAGCCGCACCTCTACAGATTCATTTTCCGCTGTAGGCATGTTTTTGCCGGCGAAATCGGCGCGTATTGGCAGTTCCCTATGGCCCCTGTCCACCAAAACAGCCAGTTGCGTTGATTTTGGCCTGCCAAAATCAATCAAGGCATCCAGCGCCGCGCGTATGGTCCTGCCTGTATAAAGAACATCATCCACGAGAACTATATTTTTCTTGCTGATGTTGAAATCTATTTGTGTTTTATGCATAACCGGCTGCGCTGAACCGTTAGATATATCATCCCTGTACATGGTTATATCCAAAACCCCTACAGGCACTTTCTGGCCGTTTATATTTTCTATACTATCCGCAAGCCGCCTAGCTATAAATACCCCACGATTTCTTATGCCTATAAGGCATAGGGTTTTCGTATTCTTATTTTTCTCAAGTATTTCATGGGCCATGCGCGTAATGCTGCGGCCTATTGCCTCATGATCCATTATCTTTGCCTTCTCAGTAAAATCCATCAAATCTCCCCTGAAATAAAAATGGCCAGGCCCAATAATGGGTCCCTGACCTTATGTTTTTCGTAATTCTGCTTCATTTTTTCTCCTTTGCCGGCCTCACAGGACCAGCTTAAAAGGTTGATTTTTTATATTATACCACATATCTTTAATTTGTCAAATAGAATTTAGCGATAAACAGGATTATGGCACCTGCGCCTGTCGCCATAATAGACGGCAGCTCTTTTTTTATCCAAAACGGCTTTAAAGAAAGATAACTGCGTATCTTTAATATATTACGCATGCTTGGAAAATATTTAGGCGTTATTTTACAATAATCCCTGTAATCCTGGCCGAACCGCTCTGATAAAACCCTCTCCTCTATACCGGTCTGCGTAGCGTATATCAATAGAAACGCAAATACAAATACAAAAAACACCCATGGCTGGAAAAGCGCCGTTATTGTACCAATTCCTATCATGAACGTCCCGAAATACATAGGGTTTCTTGTTATTTTATAGGGTCCGCTTTTAACCAGCGCGTGGCCGTTAAAAGTCTTCTCCTCTTTGTATCCTCTGGCGGAGACCCTGAACAAAAACCCGAAAAATACAATGGCTATGCCAATAACGCCTAAAAACACTTCAAGGAACAAGCTTAAACGCCTGGCAAACAATACCTTTGGAAAAAACACGGCTGCCAACAAAGCTGCTAAAGCAAGCGCGCCCTGGATTTTTATACGTATTTTCATTTTTTATCTTTTTGGCTTAACAAAAGTACAAACTCTCCCCTGGGAGACTTGGCTTGAAAATGAGAAAGCGCTACCTCCGGCGCTCCCCTTACAACCTCTTCAAACATCTTTGTCGCCTCACGCACGCATACAAGCGCTGCGTTCGGAAAAATCTCAGCCATATCCTGCAGCGTCTTTACAACGCGGTGCGGAGATTCGTAAAATATTATGGTCCGCTCGTCTGCAAGAAACCCTTTGAGCCGTTTCTTCCTGGCAACGCCTTTTGCCGGAAGAAACCCCTCAAAAACAAACCTGTCCGTAGGCAGGCCTGACAAAACAAGCGCTGTTGTAACAGCGCTTGCTCCGGGAATTGATTCTATTTTTATGCCATCTTTTATCGCCTGCCTTATCACAACAAAGCCTGGGTCTGAAATCCCGGGCGTGCCTGCGTCTGAAACAAGGGCAACTGATTTATCGTTTTCGAGCTGCTCTATTATATAACCTGCCTTCTTAACCTGATTGTATTCAAAATAGCTGGTAAGCGGCGTATGTATATCATAATGAGTAAGAAGTTTTTTTGTGTGGCGCGTGTCTTCAGCGGCGATAAGGTCGACTGATTTTAAAATCTCCAGCGCGCGCAAAGTTATATCTTTTAGGTTTCCTATTGGGGTAGCAACTACATAAAGTATGCCTGACATCAAATTTTTCCCACCAATGCCTCTAATCTTTGAACTCGCCTGTCTGTTGGCGGATGAGTGCTAAAAAGCGCTGCAAAGTCCTTGCCCTTAAACGGGTTTACTATAAACATGTGCGCTGTTGTAGGATTGGCGCCCTGCATAGGGGTCTGTTTTACGCCTGCCTGCAGTTTTTTTAACGCATTGGCCAGGCCCATAGGCTTGCCTGTAAAACGAGCGCCCCTCTCATCAGCCCTGTATTCTTCAGAGCGCGATATGGCAAGCTGTATAAGCATAGCGGCTACCGGAGCAACTATCGCAATAACAATTATTGCTATCATGTTTGCGCTGCCGCGGTCTCTTGAGCGGCCGCCAAACATCATTGACCAGCGCGCCATATTTGCAAGCATATAAATAGCGCCGGCAAAAGTAGCGACTATGGTAGCAATAAGTATGTCCCTGTTTTTTACATGCGCCATTTCATGGGCAAGCACGCCTTCAAGCTCTTCTTCGTTTAAAAGACGCAATATGCCGTCAGTCACAGCGACTACGGCGTGATTCGGCCCGCGGCCGGTAGCAAAAGCATTCGGTGTTTGAATTGGTATTATATAAATTTTTGGCATCGGCAGCTTCGCCTTTGCGGCTATATCTCTTACAATCCTGTAAACAGCCGGCACCTCTTCTTCTTTAGCAGGCTGGGCCTTATACATCATAAGAACTATCTTGTCAGAAAACCAATAGGTGATAAAATTCATTACTATGGCGAACATAAATGCAACCATCATGCCATTTCTACCGCCAAGCATCCCGCCTATCCATATAAATAATAAAGTAAGCAGGGTTAACAATACCGCTGTTTTAAAAATATTCATGGTCGAAACCTCCGATTTTCTATATTATACCATAATACCGATAAAAGGTCAATCAGATGGGAGGAAGATGCTGGCTACTTCTTGTAGGGGTGTTTTTCTCTATAAAGTTAACTATTCTTCTCTGGATTGACACTGAAATCTTATAAAATTCCACGCCCATGCCGGGGTACTGCTGCGGCTGAATATCCTTATCGCAAAGCCAGACAACCTTGGCGTCAAAATTAAATTTGCCCATGTGAGGCAAGTCAAATTCCAGCGCTATTATATCATGCAGCGCAAATGTTTTCTTGCCGAATATAAAAGCCCCGACGCCGCTTATATCAAAAAGCTTGCCCTTATGTTCCTTTTGTTCACCAAACTTGGCTTTGTATATGACAGGGATGGAAAGATGCACGCGCTGGAAGCGCCTGCGAAGCTGCATGTGTTTTATCTTGTCTATCTCTTTGTCTTCCTTAAAAGCATTTAAAGCATCCTCTTCTGTTTCGTAAATCTCAAATATCCTGTCCAGCATAACCGCATGCAGAATGTTTTTAACATTTATAGGCACGTTATAAAATTTCATCCTGCCTTCGTGATTTACTACATTTTTGTATGCTATGGTAACAACCGACAACCCGGCGTAATCAAGCATATCAACCTTGCCGAAATTACACAAGATATCAATCCTGTGATTTGCCAGGTGCCAGCCCACCACCTCTATGAATTCCGAGGCGCTGATATCGATATTACCCCTTATATCCAGCATTACCACGCCCTGTTTTTCCTTGCTGTAAATCTCCAGGCTCATAATGTTCTCCTAATATATATTTACATCTATTGTTGCGCCCAAGGCGTCTGCTACCTTCTTAAACGTGCTCAATGAAATATTCTCTCCGCCGTTTTCTATGCGCGATATCACCTGCTGCGAAATCTTAAGCTTATCTGCCAGCCCGCTTTGCGTTAAGCCTTTGGCTTTGCGCACCGCTTTTATTTTATCCGCTATTGTTTTGCAGAAAATATCCTGTTTTGTGGCTGCCGGGACGTCTTTTTTAAAATTAACTCCCTTTTTTTCATATTTTTCTTTTAGCATTTCGTACATCGCCTGCCAATATATAATGCGCGGGTTGCTCCATTCGTCTTTGCGCATCTGCCGCTTTATCCTTTGCCAATTTTCCACAAAAAGCAACGGCTTCAGATAATATTTAAATACCTCTTTGGGTGTATTTTTCCTCGCCAATAATGCAGCTGAAATAGACAGAAAATGATTGTTGGCAGGATCCTTAAGAATGCCGCGCGCTTGATTTATATTAATTTTCCTGTCCCACAGCCAGTCATTTTTCAGCATCATGCCAAATCAGCCTCTTTTTCTAATATTGCTTTTATTTCCCGTTTAAAATGCCTCTCCATATCCCTGTAATCAACCGCCTTTTTTAATTCCAGCTCCAATAGGCCTGTTTTTATATCAAGGCGGCCATAGGAATGAAACCACCGGATAATGCCTTCGCGTGTCAACCGATCGCAAAACTTAAAAGAAAATTCCGACAACATCATAAAGGTATGCGACAGGCAATATAAATCAAAAAAGTCCTTTGCTGATTGCCTGCCGCCTTTTGAAATCTTTCTGCCTGTCAGATCTTCTTCATGCGAAGTCCCGGCTATCGTACAGATCTTCTTGATATAAATGTCCTCTAAGGATGCAATGTTTATGCCGTTTATGCTTTTCGGAGGTTTTATAAGCCCAATATAGTCCTCCGCAAAATCTATTTTCAGGCCTTCCTCTTTGTTTATCGTGATGGTGTAAACTGATATCCTCACCATATCTTTCTTGGGCTGTTCGGCAACTAAATCCGCCTTTCTCTTTAATGAGGCTGACAGGAATTTAACTATTTCTTCCACCCTCTTTTTGTTGTAGCTTGTCGTAAAAAAATCTAGGTCCTGCGATTCCCGATGGTGAAAATAATATAAAGACAAAGCAGCGCCGCCAACCAAATAGAAATCATCTATCTTGCCTGCCAAAGCCTTCAATACCTTGTCTTGAAAATCTGTTATGATCTTACTCATGTGTAGATTTTACAACATAAAAGTTGTTTTGTCAAGTATTTTTACAACTTTTAGGTTGTTATTGATAGATTAGGCTATTTTTAAAAAGATATCTGTCACGCGGGGGTCAAATTGGGTGCCTGAACCTTCTTTTATTATGCGGATGGCCTCTTTTTTTGGCAGGGCCCTGCGATATGGCCTGTCTGAAGTTAAAGCCTGGTAAACGCCTGCTATTGATACAATCCGCGCGCCAAACGGAATCGCTTCGCCTTTTAACCCTGACGGATAACCTTTTCCGTCCCATCGTTCATGATGATGTAATATAAAAGGCAGGATATCGCGCATAAAATGCATGGGCTTTAAAATATCAACGGCTGCCTGGGGATGTTTTTTTATTTCATTAAACTCCTCGGGCGCCAGGCTTGATCTTTTATATAAAATACTCTCGCTGACACCTATCTTACCCAGATCGTGCAAAATAGCCGCCTGTTTTACAGCGGCTTTCTCTTTTGGGGATAGATTAAACGCATTAGCAATGCGCACAGCATAATGAACTGTCATCTCGCCATGACGGCCGGTATACGCGTCTTTTGCCTCTATTGTTTTAACAAAAGCTACTATAGCCTCTATAGCGTTTTTATGCTCCAGGCTGGCAAGTTTTTTATTAAGGGTGTTTATTTTTTTGTCGGCGCAGCGGCTATCGGTAACATCTGTTCCTGAACTGACTGTTGCTATTATTGCGCCGCCTTCGTCTCTTAAAACATTATTATGCCATACTATCGTCCTTTTTTCTCCTGTTTTAGTAAGTATGCTGTTTTCAAAATGCTCCGCAAGCTCTATGTTGCCTGCTATAAGGTTTTGAAAAATTGTACGCACTTTACTACGATCCTCCTGCGGCACGAAATTATCAAACCAGTTCTTACCGACTATCTCAAGTTCTTTGTAGCCAAGGGCTTCACACGCCTTACTGTTTACTATGCGCACCGCCTGATCGCTAGTTATGGCAACTACCATAACATCAACCAGGCTAAGATAATTACGCGCCTTGCGCTTCTCATGCTTTAGTATGTTTTCTATATGGCAAAGCCTGGCCAAATCCCAGCTGGTTGCCACGCGGTCCACAAAAGAAAAATAGCTATGGCCAGGCCTATAGTTACTTTTCTCAAAAAAGGGCACCTCAGACATATGCGCCTCCTGAAAAAATAATAAGCAATCACCCCTTTGAGCGATTGCTTATATTCTGCAAATTCCCTTTTGTCCTTATGTGGCGCCATGAGAATTTGCCTTTGTCGGTATTATAATTATACCACACATAAAGGCAAAAATCAAGGGCTGAAAACAGTTTTTTGGCGTCCCCACGGGGATTCGAACCCCGGTCGCGAGATCGAAAATCTCGTGTCCTAGGCCTCTGGACGATGGGGACGGTTATTTTTTCTCTTCTACTACGACTTCTTCTTCCTCAGCTACTACAGGCGCTACGCATGAAACCTTGTCTTTGGCATCAAGCCGCATAAGCCGTACGCCCTGTGTTGAACGGCCTGTTTCGCGCAGGTCTTTGACAGAACAGCGCACAATCATGCCGGCCTCAGTAATAAGCATTATCCCGTCTTTGTCTGTAACGCTTAAAACGCCAACCGCTTCGCCGTTTCTATCTGATGTTTTTATGTTTATAACGCCTTTGCCGCCACGTGACTGAATGCGGTACTCATCCATATCCGTGCGTTTTCCGAAACCATTTATAGTAACGGTCAGGATACTGGCGTCTTTCTTTAAAATCTGCGCGCCAATAACAATATCTTTTTCCCCTAGGGTTATGCCTTTTACACCTTTAGCGCCCCTGCCCATATCGCGCACGTCTGATTCATTAAACCTTATAGCCTTACCGTCTTTTGTTGCAATCAGAATCTCCTGCTTGCCGTCGGTTAGAATAACCTGTATAAGCTCGTCGCCATCTTCGATACCAATCCCGATTATGCCGCCTTTACGGGGATTGGAATATGCCTGAATGTCTGTCTTTTTTATAAGGCCCTTCTTTGTTACCATTATAAGAAAACTACCTTCTTTAAATTCCTTGACCGGCACAAAAGCAGTTACGTGCTCATCCTTGGCAAGCTCCAGCATATTTATAATCGCCTTACCTTTTGAAATCCTGCCTGCCTGCGGTATTTCATGAACCTTAAGCCAATGCACCTTACCTGTGTTTGTAAAGAAAAGAATGTAGTCATGCGTTGAAGCTATAAACAGGTGCTCTACAAAATCTTCCTCTTTTGTCTCAGCGCCAGTTACACCTTTGCCGCCACGTTTTTGCTTTCTGTACGTTGACACAGGCAGGCGTTTTATGTAGCCGGTATGGCTTATTGTTATTACAACATCTTCCTCTGCAATAAAATCCTCTATGTTAAGCTCTGTGACCTCTGCGGCTATCTGGGTCCTGCGCTCGTCACCGTATTTTTTCTTTATCGCCAAAATCTCGTCTTTTATCACCTGCAAAATCTTTTTTTCACTGGCAAGGAGAGATTTGTAAAATTCTATTTTTTTAATAAGATCCAAATACTCGGCCTCTATCTTGTCTCTTTCAAGGCCCGTCAGCCGCTGAAGCTGCATCTCCAAAATCGCCTGCGTCTGGCGCAGCGTAAGATCAAACTTATCCATCAGCTGTTCCCTGGCGTCGTCAGGGCTTTTAGATTTCTTGATAAGGGCCACTATCTTATCTATGTTGGCAAGGGCTATCTTAAATCCCTCAAGTATATGCGCGCGGCCCTGGGCCTTTTTAAGGTCATATTTTGTCCTGCGTATTACAATATCCCTGCGGTGCTCTACATACAGATCAAGCGCCTGACGAAGATTTAAAACCCTTGGCCTATTATCAACCAAGGCAAGCATTATAACGCCAAAGGTTTCCTGCATCTGGGTATGTTTATAGAGCTGGTTTAGAACAACCTGCGCGTTTGCGTCGCGCTTCAGCTCGATAACTATCCTCATCCCGTCCTTATCTGACTCATCCCTTATATCAGATATGCCATCTATTTTTTTATCGCCTACTAAATCCGCCATAGAACTTATAAGGTTTGACTTATTAACCTGGTAGGGGATCTCGCTTACAACTATTCTTTCTCTGCCGCCTTTTACACTTTCTATATTTGCCTTTGCATGGACCTTTAAAAGCCCGCGTCCTGTAGTGTATGCGTTCTTTATCCCCTCGTGGCCGCAAATAATTCCGCCTGTAGGAAAGTCCGGCCCCTTTACAATCTTCATAAGGTCTTTTATCTGCGCCTCTGGGTTATCTATTACAAGCACGATGGCGTCTGCTATTTCTGTTAAATTGTGCGGCGGTATGTTTGTCGCCATGCCCACGGCTATGCCGCTTGATCCATTAATCAAAAGATTTGGAAGCGCCGCAGGCAGCAACCTCGGCTCTTCCAATGACTCGTCAAAATTCGGCATAAATTCAACCGTGTCTTTTTCTATATCTACAAGCATCTCGCTGGCAATCGACTCAAGCCGCGCCTCGGTATAACGCATTGCCGCCGCTGAATCGCCGTCAACTGAACCAAAGTTACCCTGCCCGTCAACAAGCGGATACCGCAATGAAAAGCTCTGCGCCATCCTTACTAAGGTATCGTAAACCGCAACATCTCCGTGCGGATGATATTTACCAAGAATTTCTCCAACGATACGCGCGCATTTTTTGTATGGTTTGCTATGCTCAAGGCTAAGCTCCTGCATAGCAAACAAAACACGCCTGTGAACCGGTTTTAAGCCATCCTTGGCATCGGGCAGCGCGCGGCCGACTATGACACTCATAGCATAGCTTATATAAGAATCTTTTAATTCGTCTACTATGTTTACAGGTACTATTTTTTCGTTGCGCGTATACATTGCTCTCCTTTAAATAATCGTTTAGGGGTTAGCAGGGGATAGTAAGGGTTAGCAGGGGGTAGCAGGGGAGTTTTTTGTTTTTTCCCTTACTAACCCTTTCTAACCCATATCACCCTTACTAACCCTTAAACATGGTTTTTCTTTCTAAATATCCAAAAACCTGACTGCGCGAGAATGCTCCTCTATAAACTCTCTGCGCGGTTCCACTTTATCGCCCATTAAAACGGTAAACATCTGGTCTGCCGCAACCGCATCCTCTATTGTTATTTTTAAAAGCGTGCGCTTGTCTGGATCCATGGTGGTTTCCCATAGCTGCTGCGGGTTCATCTCTCCAAGGCCTTTGTACCTTTGTATATGCATGCCCTTTTTACCGTTTGATTTTACAAAATGCAGGATCTCTTTTAAGCCACCAAACTCTTCTTCAACGCCATCGCCTGAAATCTTAAAAAGCCCCGATTGCTTCGGCTTGTCTTTTTCCTTTTTGGATTTGGGCACATCAAGGGCCTCTGCGGTTTCTGTTTTTTTGTTATAATCGGCTGTATCCATATCGTGCTTGGCAAGCCTTTTAATCAGGTCTTCCATCTCTCCTGCCTCATATATCTCAAGCACGTCAAGCTCTTCTTTTTCCTCGCCTTTTTCTGCTTCTTTCGTAAGCTTCGCAAGCTCTTGATCGCTATATAAAAATTGGTATGCGTCCTCCACTTTTACCCTATAAATTGGCAGTTTTTTGGTCTTTGGGTTCAATAAAGACATGTATTTATCAAAATCCACTCCCTTTTTATGCAAAACATTTTCCAGGAGTTCAAGCTCAATCAGGCATTCCAGCACATCGCTAAACTGGGCATCTGTGTATTTATTTTTTCCTTTTATCTGCTGTAATACAAGGCCTTCCCTGCCAAGCTCAAGCAATATGTCATTCATCTTATTCTCTGTTTGCACGTATTCCTCGCGCTTTCCTCTTTTGATCTTGTATAAGGGCGGCTGGGCAAGGTATATATAGCCATCTTCAAGAAGCTTGGGCATCTGACGGTATAAAAGCGTTAAAAGCAGCGTGCGTATATGCGAACCGTCAACATCAGCATCGCATGTAATAATCAATTTGTGGTATCTTAGCTTTGAGATGTCAAATTCTTCGCCAACGCCTGCGCCGAACGCGGTAATTATGGTCCGTATTTCCTCGTTGCTTAAAACCTTGTCAAGCCGCGACTTTTCTACGTTAAGAATTTTTCCTTTTAGCGGCAGGATAGCCTGGAATCTCCGGTCTCTTGCCTGTTTACACGAACCGCCTGCAGAATCGCCTTCAACAAGATATAGCTCGCATAACGCGGGGTCATTTTCAGAACAATCCGCAAGTTTGCCCGGCAAACCCGCTGATTCTAAAGCGCCTTTTCTGCGGGTAAGCTCCCTTGCCTTGCGCGCGGCCTCTCTTGCGCGGCTTGCAAGCAGCGATTTCTCAAGTATTTTATTCGCCACGCTCGGGTTTTCTTCCAGAAACGCGCCGAGCTTCTCGTTTACCGTCGAGGCAACAAGGCCCTCTAATTCGGAGTTACCAAGCTTTGTTTTTGTCTGGCCTTCAAACTGCGGGTCAGGCACCCACACGCTTATTATCGCGGTTACGCCTTCGCGCACGTCTTCGCCTGCTAATGACGACTGGTTTGATTTAAGCAGTTTTTTATCTTTGCAATACTGATTAAGGCACCTTGTAAGCGCTGACTTAAAGCCGCTTGTATGTGTGCCGCCTTCTATTGTATTTATATTGTTGGCAAAGGAAAAGATTGTTTCTGAATAACCGTCATTATACTGGAGCGCGGCCTCTATTTTAACCGTATCTTTTTCTGCCTGCATATATATCACCTTTTTATGCAGGGGATTTTTATTTTTATTGAGGTGCTCCACAAATGAAATGATGCCGCCTTTAAACTGAAACAGGTTTTCTTTGTCTGTGCGCTCGTCCTTTATGGAAATCTTCAACTCTTTATTTAAAAACGCCAGCTCTCTTAAGCGGTTTGAAAGCGTCTCGAAAGAATATGAGTATTTCGCGCCGAAGATTTCCTTGTCAGGTTTAAAAGAAATCTTTGTGCCGGTGCCCTTTGACTTGCCTATAACAGTAAGCTTGGTGTCTGTCTTGCCTCTTTTATAGCGCTGATGGTATATCTTGCTGTCGCGGCGCACCTCAACCTCAAGCCATTCTGAAAGCGCGTTTACGCAGCTTACGCCTACGCCGTGCAACCCGCCTGATACCTTGTAGGAGCGATGGTCAAACTTGCCGCCTGCGTGCAATGTGGTAAGGGCCACCTCTACAGCGGGCTTTTTCTCCTTGGCGTGCATATCAACCGGTATGCCGCGGCCGTTATCTTCAACCGTAACGCTATTATCGGCGTGTATAACAACGGTTATTTCGGAACAATAACCTGCCATTGCTTCGTCTATGGAGTTGTCCACGACTTCATAAACTAAATGGTGAAGGCCTGCGCTGCCTGTATCTCCTATATACATGGCCGGGCGCTTGCGTACCGCCTCGGCGCCCTCTAAAACCTGTATATGCGTTGCGTCATATTTTTCATTTTGTTTTATCGCCATTAAACTTCCCCTATCCTGAAAACCATTTCTTTTATAAATATATCGTCTTTTTTCAGCTTCTCGTTTAACTGCCGGTGTATCTGCGGCTTTTTTAAATTCAGCTCATACATCCACGCGGAGCTGTCTATGCTTACCACCAAACGTTTTGCCTTAAACGCAACCGGCTGCGCATGCGCTGACGCGGTTGGCTCTAAAGCCCCCAGCCACGCCTCTTTTATGCGGTCGATTTTCTGCTTCTTTTCGCCGCTCATGCCCTTCAAAACATCTTTCAACACTTCTTTTATAGAAGCCGCCTGCTTGCGCATAAATTAGCCCAGCTGCATCGGCAAAACCATATAGATATATTTCTCAGGCAGCTGCGTCCTTATAACGCCGGCCTTATCAGGAGCGTCTATCTCCATATCTATTTCCTGCTGCGAAATATTTTTCAACGCCTCTACAAGGTAATGCGGGTTAAAACCGATTGACATCTCTTTTCCTTTATAAGATACATCTATCTGGTCTTTTACCTCGCCCAGTTCCGGCGTATTTTTGGATATAACAATTTTGTCTTTAAGCAAATCCATCCTTATCGATTGCGAATCCTGGTGGGTCAGAAGCGCGGCTCGCCTGGCGCCTGTTAACAACCTTTGCGTGTCCACCTTTATTTTATTCGCGGTTTCTTTAGGAATAACCTGTTCGTAGTTGGGAAATTCCCCCTCTATCTGCCTTGTTATTAAAACCGCGTCCTGCGCTTTAAATATAAGCTGGTTATCGGCGAATATTATTTTCACAGTGCCCTCTTCCTGTAATATTCTGCCGAGTTCCTGCGCGGCCTTGTTTGGCACAATCGCGCTTCTTGTAAATTCCCTGCCTGTTTTTATCTGCTTTTCGGCCAGCGCCAGGCGCCTGCCGTCTGTCGCGACAAGCCTTAATATAGAACCTTTTAAACTAAACAACACCCCGTTTAATATATACCTTACCTCGTCCCGCGACGCGGCAAACATGGTCATATTAAGCATGTTCTTTAGTGTTTCCTGGTCCAACTCTATGCTGTTTTCCTCTTTTGGCTGCGGTATTTTTGGAAAATCCTCTTTTGGCAGCCCCAGTAATTTAAAATAAACGCTCTCGCTATTTATTGACATTGTATTATTTTTAAGTGTTGATAATAATACGCTGCCGTCCGGTAATTCTTTTATTATCTCGTTAAATTTTCTGGCAGGCACGGTAAGCGCGCCCGGCTGCATTACCTCGGCCGGCACCGAATAATACATACCCATCTCAAGGTCTGTGGCTGTTAATTTTATTTTGTCCCCTTCCGCCTCTACCAGTATATTTGACAATATCGGCAGGGTGCCTTTTACTGATACAACGTTTTGAATAATCTGCGCCGCTTTTAATAAAGCCTGTTTTTCTGTTTTTACTTTCATTGCCCCCTCTTTTTTTAACCGTCTTTTATCTGTTATCTATATAAATAAAAATAGCAGCAGTACTAGTAGGTTAAAATATTTTGTTGGTAACCCAATAAACAATAAAAAACAAACAAGATAGCGAAAGACAAAGCTGTGGACAAGTATACATAATTATCCACAACTTTAAATAAAAATCAAGCGCTTATTTAAAATACCATTATTCTTTTATTTTTGCAACAAGGTTTTCAACAAGTTTCTTTGTCTGGCTGTTTTTGTCAATATCCTGCCGGATCTTATTGCAGGCGTGCAGGACCGTTGTGTGGTCTCTCCCGCCGAAGTATTCGCCTATCTGAGGCAGAGACAGGTCTGTCAGCTCGCGCGCAAGGTGCATGGCGATCTGGCGCGGGTAAGCGAAAGACCTTGTGCGCCTCTTTCCTTTTATATCAGAAACGCCTATCTCAAAAATCTCCGCGACCTTTCTCTGTATGGCCTCTATAGAAACCCTTTTTTCTTCCCTGATGACGTCTTTTAGCACATCCTGGGCAAGCGCCAGGTTTACATTTTGCCCTGTCAGGGACGCGTACGCTATCACTCTTATAAGCGCGCCTTCAAGCTCCCTGATGTTTGTCTTTATTTTTTCAGCGATAAAAAAAGTTACATCATCCGGCACGTTTATTGTTTCTCTTTCAGCCTTTTTCCTTAATATAGCTATGCGCGTTTCAAGGTCAGGCGGCTGGATATCTGTTATAAGGCCCCATTCAAACCGCGAAACAAGTCTTTGCTCAAGCGACGGAATGTCTTTTGGCGTCCGGTCGCTTGAAAGTATTATCTGTTTGTGCGCGTCATAAAGCACGTTAAAGGTGTGGAAGAACTCTTCCTGGGTTGTTTCTTTGCCGCCCATAAACTGTATATCATCTATCAGTAGTATGTCCATATTCCGGTACATCTGCCTGAAAGAAATGGTCGTCCTGTTTTGTATGGCTGAAATAAGCTGGTTCGTGAAGCGTTCGCTGGATATATAAAGGACTTTGAGCTGGTTGTTTTTTTGCAGGGCGAAATGAGCGATTGCCTGCAAAAGATGCGTTTTACCCATGCCAACAGGGCCGTATATAAAAAGCGGATTGTACGCCTTGGCAGGCGATTCAGCCACAGCAAGGCTTGCGGCATGCGCGAATCTGTTGCCTGATCCGATAACGAAATTATCAAAAGTAAAGAGCTGGTTAAGCCCCGGCGTTGTTTCGAATTTTTTGGTTTTTTGTTTTTGTGGGAGCGGCGCATCAGGCTGCTTTTGAGCCGACGGGCTGGCAACCGCGAAGTTTATGGTTATAGCCTTGCCGCATACCCGGCGGCCTGCCTCCTGCACCATTTCCATGTAGTGGTCTATGAGCCAGTCTCTGAAATAAGCGTTTGGCGTCTCGACGGTAATGCTGTCATCGTCAGCAGAAACAGGCCTTGTGTGGATAAACCACGTCTGGTAACTCTGAGGGTTTAAATCCTTTTTTATTATGTCTAAAATTTTTGTCCAGATTTCAACCGGATTGTCTGCCATATGAAAGTGCACTAGTTATCCACAGGATCTTATAAATGATTTAAAGTACTTATCCACAGCTTATCAACAAGTGCCTGGCTGCTTTATTTACAAGCGGCTTGCGCGATGTGGGAGTTATTATACACAATAACAAGGAATGGGTCAAGTAAAATTTTCGCAGGTGGGGATTTATTTCTTGACAGGAGCGGCTTATCTGTTATAATAATACCTCACCATATATTTTAATGGAAGGAAAACAATAATATGAAGATGGGCATAGTAAGAAAAAGTAACCTGAAAAGAAAAAGAACTCACGGTTTTCGCAAAAGGATGTCTTCCGCCTCAGGCAGAAAGGCCTTGGCGCGCCGCAGGCAAAAAGGCCGCAAGGTTTTGACCCATTGAGATTAAGGCTTACCAGAAAACAGCGTTTATTAAAGGCACAACAGTTTAAGCAGATACTTAAGGCCGGGCGAAAAAGCTCTTATAAAAGAGAGTTGTCTGTTTTTTGTATGGAAAACCTCCTGCCTTTGGCCAGAGTCGGCATTATTGTGCCGAAAAAAAACGTTAAACTCTCGACGAGAAGAAACCGGGCGAAGCGCCTTTTCAGGGAGGCGTTCAGGCTTAACCAGGCAAGGATTAAACCCGGCCTGGATATATTGATATATTCTTATAAAGGCGCCGAGTCTCTGGATCAGGCGCAATCCAGCCTCATAGAAGCGCTAAAGAAAGCAAACGCGCTGTTATAGAGATATTTATAATATGATAAAAAGGACTATAATAAGCATGATAAAGATTTATCAGGCAGTTTTTGCGCGATTTTTAGGCAGAAATTGCAGGTTTTACCCATCCTGCTCAGAGTATGCCATGGAAAGCATAGAAAAACACAACATTTTTAAGGCCTGCGCCAGGATATTGTGGCGGATATTGCGCTGTAATCCTTTTTGCGCAGGCGGATATGATCCGGTAAAATAAGGGAAAACAAGGGGAATCCAATGGATAAAAGAACATTAATGGCAGTTGCGTTAGCGATATTTGTAATGATGGTGTATTCTTCTATGATGCAAAAATATTACCCGCCCCAAAAACAACAGTATCAACCAACTGTATCATCATCCTCAACAGTATCATCCGCCCAAACAGTATCATCGGCTCAGGCAACATCAATCGCAGGCACATCAGTAAAGTTCCCAAAGCACAAAACTATAAACATAGAAACAGATAGTATTGATTGGGAATTAAGCGATATCGGAGGAGCAATAAAAGCCGTTAACATTAAGAAAATAAACAACTTAGAGAAACATGATACTATTTGCAAAGCGGAATTTTTAAACTCAGCCCTCTTCTCTTTTTCTGCTGAATCGTTTGGCTCAAGCGAAGCCATGAGATCATCTTATGAATATACAAAAACAGGCACAGGCGTGGTTTTTGACCTGCTGCTAAAGAACGGCATAGAAATAAATAAAATATATAACGTTATTGATAGCAATGGGTTAGAAATAGAAATGAGATTTAAGAACACAACAAAAACTCCGGTCGAAGTAGGTTATTCAACAATCGGCACATCAAGCATAAAAATAGATTCAGCCCAGGACACAAGGTTTGTGCAGGCAAGCATGTTTTTGAACGGCAAGCGCATAAAAGCAAAGGTTCCAAGGTCTGAAACAGCAGCCAGTGAACAGTATCATGGTACAATTGACTGGGTATCATTACAAAGTAAGTACTTTTCGTTGGTTGTTAAACCGTATCATTCAATAAAAACAGCAACAGTATCAAAGCTACCTAACAATAATATCAGCATAGGGTTAGAGAATGATACTGTTATGTTGCAGCCAGGCGAGACTGTTTTCAACAAGTATCTTTTGTATTCAGGCCCGGCAGATGCCACTATTATGGCGCGATACAATGCCGGAATAGAAAACTCAGTGAATATAGGCATGTTTGGGTTCATAAGCCATCTGCTTTTGGTTGCATTGAATTTTTTATACAGCGTTTTCAGGAACTATGGGGTAGCTATAATTTTATTGGCGATTTTAATATCTCTTTTGATGTATCCCCTTACAATGAAAAGCTTTAAGTCAATGAAAGAGATGCAGGTCTTGCAGCCAAAAATAGAAAAATTAAGAAAAGACCTTAAAGATAATCCACAGAAACTTAACAAGGAAATAATGGAGTTATATAAAAAGCATAAAGTTAACCCATTTGGCGGGTGCCTGCCTATGGTTCTTCAGATGCCTGTGTTTATTGCTTTGTATCAGGCGTTTAGCCGGGCCATAGAGTTAAAGGGCGCAGGATTTTTATGGATAAAGGATTTATCGCTATCTGACAAGGCATTTGTTATACAAACAGGGCCTGGCAGTAGTATACCTATTAATGTATTGCCGATCCTAATGGGAATTACTATGTTTTTTCAGCAAAAGGCGTCTACAATGTCTGTACACGCCAATAAAGATGACCAAATGCAGCAACAACAAAAGATGATGACGTTTATGATGCCAGTGCTGTTTGGCTTCATATTTTACAATATGCCATCTGGTTTGGTGTTGTATTGGTTTATAAATACTTTGTTAATGTTTTTCCAGCAAATCAGGATTATGAAGACTTTCCACGTGGAAAGTCAGATAGAGACGCAATAACCATGGGACCTAAAAAACGAGCTCCAAGGGTCATAGAAGTGGAAGGGAAGACTTCGCAAGATGCTATTCAGGCAGCGCTTACAAAGCTGGGCGTTTCAAGGAACATGGTTAATGTTAAAATATTAGCAGAGGGCGAACAAGGGCTTTATGGAATGAGTGGGATGAAGCTTGCAAAAGTCCGCGTTTCGCTTAAGGATATATAACCACTGTTTGAGCTTGCAGGCTGTTCGCAGCTTCAGAAAAATTTTTCTACGCTTTTTGCTTCGGGCTAAATCGGGGCCGGTGAACTCGCCGACACATAAAGTGTCGGCTCGGACATCCACTGGCCTTTTATAAACCGCTTTAGCCCTTGCAAAAAGCTAAAATTTTAATTCGCTGCGAACAGCCTGCAAGCAGCCATTGATATATAAAAGTAAATTTTTCTTGACAATATTTTGGGTATAGGTATAATAGTATCAATAAGTAGAATTTGAAATAATTTCTGTAACTTCAATAGTTTCAAATAGTTATATAAAAGCATGGGAAAGACGATAGCGTTTTGCAATCAAAAGGGCGGGGTAGGCAAGACAACCACTGCCATAAATCTGGCGGCATACCTGGCAGCTGCCGGAAAAAAGATCCTGCTTCTCGACGCTGATCCGCAGGGCAACGCAACAAGCGGATTGAGTTCGCAGGTTGCGTCCAGCCCAACGCTTACAACCTATGATGTAATTCTCGGCGCTGCTTCAGCAAAAGACGCTGTTGTTGCTACAATGATCCCGGGTTTAAGCCTGATAAGTTCAGGCCCGCAGCTTACAGGCGCCGAGGTTGAACTCGTCGGCGCCATAGGAAGGGAATACAAGCTGCAAAAGGCATTAAAAGAAATAAAAGAAGAATACGATTATATTTTTATAGATTCCCCGCCTTCATTGGGGTTGTTGACGATAAACACGCTTACCGCGGCAGACTCGGTTTTGATTCCGATACAATGCGAATATTATGCGCTGGAGGGCTTAAGCCATCTGGTAAACACAATAAATCTGGTACGCGATAATCTTAATCCGCGCCTGGATGTTGAAGGCGTTGTTATGACAATGGCGGATTCGCGCACAAAGCTGACCAGGGAAGTAATAGATGAGGTAAAGAAATTTTTTAAGGACAAGGTTTACCAGTCAATAATCCCCCGCTCGGTTAAATTAAGCGAGGCGCCCGGTTTTGGCAAGCCGGCGATGCTTTACGATAAAAATTGCGCCGGGGCAAAGATGTACGAAAGTTTAAGCAGGGAATTTTCAAATTTGGAGGTAGAGAATGACAGAGAGAAAAGCGCTAGGGAAGGGCTTGGCAGCGTTAATCCCGCAGTCAAGTATTGATCAGGACTCTTTAAGAGATGACACAAAATCGCGCATGAAATATTTTGTGGAAGAAAAAGGCCTGCGCGAAGGCAAAAATGTCATAAGTATCGCCGTGGACGCCATAAGGCCCAACAGATTCCAGCCTAGAAAAGTATTTAAAGACGATAAATTAAACGAACTTGCCGAATCGATAAAACAAAAAGGCATTTTGCAGCCGATTCTGGTAAGGCCCCTGGGCGAGGACGGGTTTGAGCTTTTAGCCGGCGAGAGGCGCTGGAGGGCGTCAAAACTGGCAGGGCTTCGGATAATACCGGCGATAATAAAAGACACCTTTGACTCAGACGCCCTTGAGGTTTCATTAATAGAAAACCTTCAAAGGGATGATTTAAATCCCATGGAAGAATCCCGCGCGTATAAAAAGATGATGGATGATTTCGGCTTTGACTTGGAAAAGATTTCAAAGGCTGTCGGCAAGGCTGTCTCGTCGGTAAGCAACACGCTCAGGCTTCTTGCCCTGCCGCAGAAGGTGCAGGAGGCAATACTTTCAAGCGAGATTTCAGCAGGCCATGCCAAGGCGATTCTTTCCTTAAAAGACATAGCGGCCCAGGAAAGGCTGTGCAAAAAGATCATAGAAAACAATTTATCAGTAAGAGAGGCCGAGAGATTGGCGTCCGGAGCCAAAACAGTTGTTATCACAAGGCAACCGGCAAAAAAAGATATCCAGATAACCAGCCTTGAGGAGCAGCTGCAGCGCGCCCTTGGCACAAAGGTTAAGATACTGCCTTCAAAAAAAGGCGGCAAGATGGTGGCGCAGTATTTTTCAAATACGGATCTGGAACGCATAATAGATTTAATTACAAGGGGGGCAAGGAAGTGATACAGCCTACATTGGTTTTGATAAAGCCCGACGGGCTTAAAAAATCCCTGACCGGCAACATATTAACGCGGCTATCGGAGACAAAGCTTGAGATAGTTGCTGCCAAGATGGCAAAGGTGACCAAAGATCTGGCGGTAAAACATTATGAGCATCTTAAGGGCAAGCCATTTTTTGACGAACTCATAAGATATCTTATGGGTGAGCTGCATGACAGAAAAAAAGTCCTTGCAATGGTTTACTGGGGCGAGGACGCTATACAAAAAGTGCGCGAACTTGCCGGAGCGACAAACCCGGAAGAGGCAAATCCGGTGTCTATACGCGGGCAATACGGCAGGATTACCACAAAAGGCGTTTATGAGAATGCTATACACGCCTCAACAAATGATATAGAGGCTGAGCGCGAGATAAAGCTGTGGTTTGAGCCTGACGAGATAATATTGGATTTATATCCTTCCAAAAAAGCAACAATAACCAGCGTGGAAAAGAGAGTGTGGGCATAAAATGATACGCAGCATGACAGGATACGGCAAAACCGAGCACAAGTATTCACACGGTAATATAGTTGTGGAGATTAAAACGGTAAACCACAGGTTTTATGAATTATCCAGCAGGATGCCTTCGTCATTTTCCTTCCTGGAAGACAAGATGCGCAACCATATAAATACAAAAGTAAAACGCGGCAAGGTAAATCTGAATATAATAGTCGAGGGCGCAAACGGTTTTGAGAAAAACCTGCATGTAAATAAAAAGCTGGCAAAAAAATATTACAATGCTTTTAAAAAACTGCAGCGGGAGCTAAAGATAAAAGGCGATGTAACAATGGACCAATTAGTCCTGCTGCCTGATATTATAACATCGCGCGCAGCGGATTATGATTCAGAGCGCGTCTGGCCGCATATAAAAAGCGCGCTTGATAAGGCCCTGGACAAATTGACAAAAAGCAGGCAGCGCGAGGGCGCCATGCTGTGCAGGGACCTGAGGAAACGTATTAAAAAGGCCGAGACGGTGACAAATTTAATTAAGCGCCAGGCGCCTTTGGTTGTAAAAAGCTATCAGCAGCGGCTCAGAGAGAAGATTAAAAACATAAGTTCTTCGGTTAAGCTGGACCAGGGCCGCCTTGAGCAGGAGGTCGCCATATTTGCCAAGGCAAGCGATATAACAGAAGAGATAACGCGACTTAAAGCGCACCTGAGAAGTTTTAAAAATCTGCTTTCTTCGCCAAAAGAGGTGGGCAGGCAGCTTGATTTTATCGCGCAGGAACTGTTCAGGGAAACAAACACAATAAATTCAAAGGCGCAGGATATAAAGATTTCAAGAAACGCCATAAAGATAAAAGAACAGATAGAAAAGATACGCGAACAAGTGCAAAATATAGAGTAAACAGCGGCAACCATCTCAGGCTGGCTGTTTACAGGGACGTTCGGCGCGCTCCAGCGGCGCGCCTCGCTCTAAGAAAATTTTTACACTCCGCCACAAAATGTGGCGGAGACCAAGCTGTAAAAATTTTCTAAGCCCTGTTTCACAGCCAGCCCTCGTGGTTGCCCAAGCATATGTTAATTATGACTTATTTCGCCAGGGAGAGGTTGTGAAAAAAGGAAAGATTTTTGTAATATCAGCGGCATCAGGCAGCGGCAAAACCACGCTTGTCAGGGGGCTGCTTAAAGAATGTAAAAATCTGGTTGTATCAAAGTCCTATACAACCAGGGCCTTGCGCGCAAATGAAAAAAACAGGCGCGATTATATATTTGTTTCCGGCAAGGTTTTTGCCGCCGCGCGCAAAAAAAAGGCATTTTTGGAATGGGCAAAGGTTTTTGGCAATTATTATGGCACGCCGGCTGACTTCGTCGAGAAAAAACTGAAAACCGGCAAAAGCGTTGTGCTGGTTATAGATGTCCAGGGCGCGGCAAAAGTGAAAAAGGCCGCGCCCGGGGCGGTCTTGATTTTTATTATGCCGCCATCGCTTAGAGAGCTTGAGAACCGCCTAAGGAAAAGAAAAAGCGACCGCTCGGCGCAGATAAAATTAAGGCTTAAAACCGCGCGCGCAGAAATAGCGCAGGCAAAAAGATATGATTATATAGTGATTAATGATAATTTAAGCAGGGCGCAAAGGCAGCTGAAAGAGATAGTGGATTCAGAATGCGGCACGGAGGGATAATGCAGAACATGACGGAGCTTGAAAGAGACGCGTTAATCAAAAATTCCGGCGATAGCGTGTATAAGCTGGTGATATTGGCTTTCATAAGAGCGCTGGAACTTAATTCAGGCATGCCAAAGCTTATAGTTGAAAGCCCTGGCAAGGTGGGCAGCATAGCCCTTGAAGAAATAAAACAGGGCAAGGTAAGAATAAAATGAAAAAGCATATTGTCGTCGGAATTACGGGATCGATAGCGGCGTATAAGGCGTGCGACATAATAAGAGGCCTAAGAGGCGCAGGCTGCGATACAACCGTAATCATGACAAAAGAGTCGCAGGAGTTCGTTACGCCTCTTTTGATGTCGCAGATTTCAGGCAATCAGGCGTATACAGATATGTTTACGCCGCCAAAAAGCTGGGACGTGGAACATGTATCCCTGGCGCAGTCAGCAAAACTCATTCTTATAGCCCCGGCCACGGCGAATATCATAGCGAAATTGGCAGCCGGTATATGCGACGACCTTTTGACATGCGCTGTCATAGCGTCAAAAGCAAAGGTTTTAATAGCCCCTGCCATGAACAGCGTTATGTATGAGCATCCGGCCACAGTTGAAAACATAAAAAAACTGAAAAGCTTCGGGTATAAATTTATCGGCCCTGTAAAAGGAAGGCTTGCCTGCGGCGATGAAGGCATGGGCCACATAGCCGGAGTTGACGAAATAATAAAAGAAGCAAAGAAGTTATTAAATGAAGCAGCTTAAGATTTTAATAACAGCCGGCCC
>PFHB01000009.1:20020-20742 GCA_002783585.1 Candidatus Omnitrophica bacterium CG_4_8_14_3_um_filter_43_15 | reverse complement strand
CGCGAGTAACGACAAGATTAGCCCGGGAAGTTTATCGGCTTACAGCGATTACGACGAATGTAGAAGCAGGATGGTATTTAGGTTTAGATGATGAGAAAGTTTATCGAATAGATAGAGAGATGCTGGAAGAACTATTTGCTCAGAGATTGATTCCTCCGCCAGCGGCGGTAAATATCAGCGTAGATGAAGTAAGCTACTTAAAATATCACCGTTATTTAACAAACGTGATTGATACGGACATTAAGAAGGTCGTCTGGAATGGCCAAGGACGCAAGGCTGAAGTTTTAGATAAGTATTACGAAGGAATCGGTAAGGAGAATTGTGAAAAGATCGAATCCGTGGCCTTAGACGGAGCGAGGACATATATAAGTTCGACCAGTCAATATGCGGTGAAGGCGTTAATTGTATGCGACAAATTTCATGTAATCCAAAAGCTGAATATGGCCGTAGATACGGTGCGACGGCAGGAATTACGTAAAGCGCGGGTTGCTGAACAAGATGATGTAGTCGAGATGATGAATTGCCGTCAGCGGTTTATCTTGCTGAAGAATAAAGCGAATCTAACGGAAAAACAGGCAGAACATTTGAAGCGTTTGTGTGAAATTAACGAGCCGATTTATAAAGCGATGCTGCTTAAAGATAGTTTTCAGGAAGTTTATATGCAAGGCAATGAAGAAGCAGCCAGAGTATGTTTAAAGGCATGGATTCAGCAGGCGCTTTCA
>PFHB01000009.1:15822-19957 GCA_002783585.1 Candidatus Omnitrophica bacterium CG_4_8_14_3_um_filter_43_15 | reverse complement strand
GCGGATTATTAAACCCGAGATTCTTACACTAAATGCGAAAGAACCATATTTATTAAGCGATTTTTAGCATCAAGATAAAGAACTCGAAATGCTTCTTTCTTTAAATCGCGCATCCTGGGAGATAGTAAGGAAGCGACGTCTTTCGCTTTTTCAATTCTTATCTTTCTAGTATTAATACGCCCCTCAAAAAACCTTCTGCCAATTTCTATCGCAGCTCGTATCTGGGCGATTTTAGCCTGCCCTAATCCTTTAAAATTCGTCCAATCGCACGCTTGTGCTTGACTTAATTCGCGAAATATTCCAAATTTATTAATTACCGCTCGAGCTATATCCAAAGCACTATGTCCCTGAACGCCAGTTCTTAGAATAATAGCCAACAACTCAGCGTCACTCAATGACTTCTCGCCATTCTTTAATAACTTTTCTCTGGGACGATCATCCACAGGCCAATTCTTTATGCTTTCCTTATTCGTACAAGATTGTATCATGTTGGGCAACTTTATATATTTATATCTCTATGCTGTAAGTAAAACAAAAAACCCTCGCCTTATGAGCGAAGGTTTTAATTGATTAACGTGGCAGATTCCCCCTTCGAAACATACCACTTTCCAGTTATCTTTGAATATAATTTTACCATGACGTATCGGATCCGTCAACTGTTTTTTTGGCGCCTTTATATGAGCATATTATATCATAAGTAATATAACTTAAGCAAGGCAGCGGTTTCTAAGTGCGTTCAGAAACTACCCCTGGTTATTCTTCTTTTTCCTGCTCATCCAAAAAATATCCTGCCGGCTTCTTGAGAATCTTGGCGATTTTGACGAGTGTTTCAATGGATGGCAGCGATGTGCCGGTTTCATAGCGGGAGATGCTTTTTTGCTTGGCGTTGATTTTTTTGGCAAGCTGGGTTTGGTTTAAATCAAGTTCTATGCGCGCTAATTTTATCTTTTTGCCTAATTTTTGCCTATCCATTTTCGGATCTCCTTATAATTAAGATTCTTTTTCGGCATTATTTAATTCTTTGCTTAATTCATAAGCCGACGGGAGTTTACCCTGTAAGGATTTAGGTAATGCCTCTTGCAGCTTATAGGTTGAAACGCCCATTGGCCTCTTTGTATTTCTCAAGGCATATTCAACAATCACTTTATTTTTGGACTTACACAGAATGATACCAATGGTCGGATTATCGCCTTCTTTTCGTAACAGATCATCAACGGCAGATAAATAAAAATTCATCTTGCCGGCGTATTCCGACATAAAAGCCGATATCTTCAGGTCTATTACGATAAAACACCGAAGATTAAGGTGGTAAAACAAAAGATCCATCCGAAAATCTTGGCCGCCAACCTCAATCGGATATTGGCTCCCCACAAATGAAAAACCGACTCCCAATTCAAGCAAAAACTCTTTCAAATGCGTCAAGAGAAAAGTCTCAAGCTCGCGTTCGGAAATTTTCTCTCTTATGCCCAAAAAATCAAATGCGTATGGGTCTTTAATGACTTGCTGCGCAAGATCAGATTGAGGCGCTGGAAGAGTCTGCGGGAAATTTGTCAAAGCTTTGCCTGCCCGATTATGCAATTTCATTTCAATTTGATGAATAAGGACATCCCGGCTCCAACCATTTTCGAGTGTTTTTTGAATATAAAACGCGCGATTTGCAAATGATTTAACTTTCTCTAAAATTACACAATTATGAAACCATGGAATTCGTGCAGCTGACTGCTGCACAAAAGAACGTTCGGGATATGCTTCGACGAAAGCAAGCATATACTTAAGATTCCGGACAGAAAATCCCCTCATGTCCGGAAAATTCGCAGACAAATCCCGGGATAGCCGGTCGATCACTTTACTCCCCCAGCCTTCTTCAGATTGACGAACTTTAATTTTTGCGCCCAAATCCCAATACAAAAGAATTAATTCCCGATTAACGGAAACAGCCGCGCGAAGGCGAGATGTCAGAATCTGTTTCTTAAGCTGGCTTATTAATTCATTGTACCCAACAGGTAATTTGGTTAATTGTGCAGCGGGCTGCTGCACTTTTACAACATGCTTTTTTTTATCTATTGGCATTTTGTTTCTACTTCTCTTCATTTTAAACACTTCAAATAAACAAAATCTCAAAAATAATGCTTGACAGAATATACCTTTTGAGGTATAATTTAGTCATCTGAAGGGATAACGGATTTTATACCTCAAGTAAGTAATATATACCTTTTCTGGAATAAATGCAAGGAAATTTTTATGGGGGTTAATGTAGGTAAAATTGAGATCGCTGCGGCGCCCCGCAAAAATATAGGTTTCAGCTGGATGAATAATCCTGGCGTCCAAAAGCTGCTGGACGCCGTCTCTTCTATCATAGCCAATGAGTACATAGAAACGGCGAAGAAAAACCCTGAGGTATTTAAAAACGGAGGCCTAAAATGAGAGTGGCGATATACGCAAGATATTCATCTGAGAATCAGAGCGAAAAAAGCATTGATGACCAAATAAGGATATGTAAAAACTACTGCAAAGAACATGATATAACTGTTAACGATGAACATATCTATGTTGATGAGGCTATTTCTGGCTCTCTTGTTAGCCGCCCAGGCCTGCAAGCCTTGGAAAAAGCTGCTGAAAACAAGGAATTTGAAGCCGTGGTGGTTGACGACTTATCAAGATTATCAAGGAGCAACCATCAAATGCTTACCTTGGTGCTTAAGTTTAATTATTACCAGGTTAAGCTTATCTCTGTTTCGGACGGAATCGTAACAGATGATGAAAATTCTAAACTTGGCATTCAAATGCGCGGGCTTATAAATGAGCTATATTTGGATGATCTCAGAAAGAAAACCATGCGCGGCCTGGAAGGACAAAAATTAAGAGGCTTTAGCGCCGGAGAGCACGTTTATGGCTACAATACACAGCCTGTGGGCGAATTAAAGCTAAACAAAAAGGGGCAATCTAAATATGAAGGAATGAAACATAAAATCAATCCTGATGAGGCAGATATCGTACGCAGGATATATAAGGAATTTGTCGACGGGAAAAGCTTAGCCAAGATAGTAAAAGGGCTTAATGAAGGCAGGGTGCCGACAAAAAAAGCCCATACCGGCGGGTGGAACACGTCAACTATAAGCAGAATTCTAAAGAATGAGAAATATACGGGCTTATGAATATGGCGAAAGCATAAAAGCGTAAGAGATCCTATGACAGGAAGAATAAAAAAGGTCCCAAGGCCAAAGGAAGAACAAATGCCTATATTCAGGGATGATCTTATTATAATTGACAAGGAGACATGGCAAAAGGCGCAAAAACGGTGGTCAGAAATTGAAGGGACATGGCCTGTGAGGAAAAAGAAAAAAGTTTTCTACCAGCAAAAAAGCTACATTTACACCAGCCCCAGTCACTTATTCTCCGGCCTTATGAAATGTAACGCTTGCGGATCGGCTATCGTTCTTATTAGCGGTAAAGGCACAGGATACTATGGTTGCTACAACGCAAGAAGAAAAACCTGCAATAATACCCTTCTTATTCCCCGTAAGAGAGTTGAAGAAATAATAATCAATGAACTTAAAGAAAAATTATTAACAGTTGAAAACCTGGAATATGTCTACAAGAACGTTGAAAAACTGGCTGCGGAAGGATTTAACGAAGTTCCTGAATTGGTTAAGAAAAAGAGAGCTCAATATGAGAAGCTTCAACAGGAAATAGAAAATTACCTCAATTTTATTAAGGTGGGTAATCTCTCAAAAGCAGTATCAGGAGCTTTAACAGAAGCTGAAAAGAAAAATGAGGACTTAAAGCAGGAAATCGGCTCTCTGGAATTTCATAAGGAAAATAGCTTTAAAGCGCCGCCAAAAGAATGGATTAATCACAAACTGGAAAATCTACGGGAAACCCTCAATAAGGATACCGTATCCTCTGCCCTTGCGCTTCTTAAAGAGCTACTTGCGCCTATAAGCCTAGAGCCGGTTTTAACCAAGGAAAATGACTTTTATCAGCTATTTGACTGGGATGAGAAAGAATTCAAGCCTTATTATGTGGCCCATACAAAAATTCGAACCTTAGCCCTCCTGGATGAGGAGAAAAAAGGTTCGAATTGGTATCACTGGCGGAGGCGAGAGGATTCGAACCCCTGAGGGCATTACTGCCC
>PFHB01000009.1:15473-15806 GCA_002783585.1 Candidatus Omnitrophica bacterium CG_4_8_14_3_um_filter_43_15 | reverse complement strand
CTCTGCCACGCCTCCATTTTGCTACTATTTACATCAGGCAAAATGGACTTCGAGCCCCGCAGGGCGAGAAGTCTTTTACCTTATGTCAAAATGATCTTTTTCTCAATTAGATCTAATTTCTTCTTTCTGCTATATCTTTTTATTTCTTTTTCACGTCTACGAGCACTGTTATAATCGCATTGTAACTCACTATATATCAACAATAAAGGCTTTCTATACCTTGTGTAACGACACTTGCTCGTGTGATTATGCTCATGAATTCGCTTTTCTACATCTATAGCTATGCCAACATACAATGTACCATTATAACATCTGGCAATATAAACCCACCAA
>PFHB01000009.1:1589-15444 GCA_002783585.1 Candidatus Omnitrophica bacterium CG_4_8_14_3_um_filter_43_15 | reverse complement strand
CTCTCACCCCTCACATACGTTCGGGGTTCGAGAACATTTTCGCTGACGCGAAAATGTCCGCTCTGCCACGCCTCCGATTTACCATTGTTTTTCAAGTTGTAAATCGTCCCGAGTCACCACTTGTTACGTTTAGTGACTAGGGACAATGTTTAATTACTAACCGTTTTTCACCTCCGGGGAGTCCTGCGGGCCACCCCGGAGGTGTAACGAATAACCTACATAAATATCTGCTGCCAAACCTGCATGTATAAATCCCGCGCCTGCGTAAATACAGAAAGCGCCATGTTTTTAAAGGAGAACTCTGTAAATAAAAAGCTTAGGATGCCTGCTGTTATGGCTATATTTATCAGTACAACCAGCGGCATTGAGAATATGTAGCCGCTTTTTACTATATCTGACTGCTTCTGCCTGAGGTATTCTGCTGTCTGCACCAGATGAAACGCCAAACTTGCGCCCAGGGCAAATATAAAATACCCTGTAAACTCGTTGACATTTCTAAACAGGCTCATCCCAAAATAAATTGCCGAGATTACTATCGTGTAAAAAGGTATCATGTAAGGCGTAAGGGCTACTGCTGTATTTGCCTTGTTTGTCCTGATTCTTCCGCCTTTAGATGAAACCTTAAAATCAAATATCTTTCCGCCAAACAGTTTTGCCGTTAGCGCGTGGGTGGATTCATGGCCGAATACATACAGAAAATCCGGCTTTATTATAAATATATGCACGCCTATATACGACGCTATACCGTATAAAAACATTGCCTGCGCCTGGCTTAAAATAGGAATACCTGTAATCTCTTTACAAAAATTAACAATCAGGAAAAAATCAACGGGTATTAAAAGCAAACCGAAAATAAGTTTAAGCGGTTTTTTTATCATGGCGTTAGGCTATTTTCCTGAGCCCGTTCATATATTTTATCAAAACCTTCGGCACTGTTACAGAACCATCTTTATTCTGGTAATTTTCCAGAATAGATATAACAAGCCTGGCAAGCGCAACACCTGAACCGTTAAGCGTATGCACGTATTCGGTTTTTGCCGCGCGCCTGAATTTTATATTGGCCCGCCGGGCCTGGAAATCAGTAAAACACGAGCAGCTTGAAACCTCAAGCCAGCTGCGGCTTGCCGCGGCCCATATCTCTATATCATAGCACTTTGCCGCTGAAAAACTCAAGTCCCCTGTTGCAAGCATCACAACCCTATATGGGATTTTTAGCAGCTGCAAGACCTTTTCAGCGTCTTTAAGCAGTTTTTCAAGCTCAATAAAAGAATCCTCAGGCCTTGTGAATTTTACAAGCTCAACTTTATCAAACTGGTGCACGCGCGTCAGGCCTTTTGTGTCCTTGCCGTATGAACCGGCCTCGCGCCTGAAGCAGGCGGTGTATGCCGCGTAATAAATCGGCAGTTGTTTTTCCTCCAATACCTCATCGCGGTGAATATTCGTAACAGGCACCTCTGCTGTGGGTATCAGAAACAGGTCCTCGTCTTTTAATTTATACATATCCTCTTCCAGTTTCGGAAGCTGGCCTGTTGCTGTCATGGACGCGCGGTTCACCAGAAAAGGCGGAAAGATCTCAGTGTATCCGTGTTTTCTGGTGTGCAGGTCCAGCATAAAATTAATAAGAGCGCGCTCAAGCCTTGCGCCGGCAGCCTTATAAAGAGCAAATCCTGTTCCTGTGATCTTGGATGAACGCTGAAAGTCCAATATGCCAAGCGCCTCGCCAAGCTCAAGATGGGTCTTTGCCTTGAATTTAAGCTCTTTTGGCTTGCCCCATTCTTTTATTGTCTTATTATAGGCCTTATCAGGGCCTTTTGGTGTTGAATTATGGGGTATGTTAGGTATATTTAGCAGTAAATTGCTTAATTTTTGGGTTATATCCTCCACTTTGGCATCTAAATCTTTGATTTTTTGGGATACGCCTTTCATGGCCTCTTTGATGGAAGAAGGGTCTTTGCCTTCTTTTATAAGCCGGCCTATTTCACTGCTTTCCTTATTGCGCCTGGCCTTAAGCTGTTCAACTTCTGCCAATAAAACCCTTTTGGCTTTATCAAGCTCCAGCACTTCATCAATATTAAGCTTCATGGCCCGATCTTTTATGGCCTGCTTTACCACATCCGTATTTTCGCGAATAAATTTTATATCCAGCATATTATTACCCCTTTATCACTCCTAATGGCCTCATCTTGCAAACGCGCTTTGCGATACCTGCGCCTGCAACAACATTTACAACATCATTTACATCTTTATACGCGTCGGGCATTTCTTCAGCCAACGAATCCCTGCCTGTTGCCTTGACTATTATACCCTTTTTTGCCAATTCCTGCGATATAGATCTGTTTTTGGCGCGGTTTATCGCCTCGGTGCGCGACATAACGCGGCCTGCCCCATGGCATGTTGAAAAAAATGTCTCTTTTGCCTTTTCTGTGCCGACAAGCAAATATGAATTTCTGCCCATGTCACCCGGAATAATTACCGGCTGGCCTATTTTTTTATACTTTACAGGCAGATCCGGATGCCCGGGCCCAAATGCACGGGTTGCGCCTTTTCTGTGAACGCACAACAGTTTTTCTTTGCCGTCTACATCGTGCTTTTCTATCTTGGCGATGTTATGCGCAACATCATAAATCAAAAACATGCCAAGTTTATGCCATGGCTTGTTAAAAATCTTCTCAAATACATTGCGCGTTAAATGCATCAGGCACTGCCTGTTGGCCCATGCGTAATTGGCAGCACTCCTCATTGCGCCCAAGTACTCCTTGCCCTCTTTTGAATTTACAGGCGCGCACGCAAGCTGTTTGTCAGGAACATTTATATTGTATTTCAAAAGGCAGCTCATCATGCCCCGCGCGTAATCATCGCATACCTGGTATCCCAGGCCGCGGGAGCCTGAATGTATCATAACAGTTATATCATTTTTTTTCAAATCAAAAATGCCGGCAGCCTTATCATCGTAAACTTCATCTATAACCTGCACCTCAATAAAATGATTGCCTGAACCAAGAGTGCCTGATTGTTTCTTGCCGCGCTCATAGGCGCGCTCTGATACTGCCGACGGGTCAGCGCCTTTTATCGCGCCTCGCTCCTCGGTATATTCCAAATCATCACTTGCGCCATAACCATGCTTTACCACCCAGCCGGCGCCTTCAACTAAAAGCTCCTGTTCCTGCTTTTCGCTTATCTTTATATCGCCTTTTGAGCCCACGCCTGCGGGTATATTATTAAACAGCCCATAAACTAATTTTTCTAAAACAGGTTTTACCTCAGCCTCTGTCAGATCAGTGCGCATAAGCCGCACCCCGCAGTTAGAAACAACAAAACCATCTGCGATAAAATTGTGGTGTTCGTGCGCTACTGTAAAATCATAAACATAATCATCATATTCTATTTCTGATACAGACTCAATCTTATCCCACGCCATACCTGATTGACCAAGGCCTTCTGTGGCTATTTTTATATATTCATCAAAAGTCAAATCCTCACCCCACAGCCTTGGTTCTCTATCTGTCACCTCATACAGGGATCGTTCAATAAATCTTTGCGAAACATATTCTGATGACAATCCATTGTAAACAGTTGAAGTCTCCCAGTTTTTTTCATATTTTAGTTTCGGCGCAAGAGTTACCGCTTGTTTTCTTTCATTTAAAATTCTTTTTTTTAACCTCAAGTATCCAATTGCCGCATTAGCCAAAAATGCGCGTTTCTTGTTGTATTCAAAACCTATTTTACTATACAGATTTATTAAATTTTCTGTTTGATCTGATACCATCAATCGCAGGCGATACGGTACTATGTCGTTTTTATTTACAAATTCTTTTCTTTGGCTTATTTCATGACTATCTATATCAAATTCTACAAGCAAGTGGCGTATATCATTCAAAAATCTCCTGCCATTTTCTATATTTTCTTCAGTTTTATTCATGGAAACGGTTGGACAATAAAAATTATATCCATGACCTGTCAATGTCTTCGGAGATGACATCTCAGCGCCGAAAAAACCAGCCAAAAATAATCTCTTTTGCCAAAGAGGCGCTCTAAATAACCATTTTGGAATATTGTATGCCTGGCGACATTTATTACCACTAGGCACACCCAGAGCAATAAGGAGCGCTGCGAATCCGGTTGAAGCAACCTTAAGCCAGTCTTCCTGCCTGTCAAATTCATAGGTAGAGTAAGCGGTTTTTATTTTATGATGCCTATCCCTAGAATAAAGGCTTGCCTTAAAGCCTATTTTTTCTATATCGGCCCTTACCTGATCCAAATCTTCTTTCTTACCATAAAAACAGGTCACTCCGTTTTTTGTTTTACTTACAAAATGAATCGAGCCATCCCCTAAACAATAACCCATAATTTTTAATAAATAAGGCAACTGAGCTGAATTATATCTAATAGGTAAGATTTCTTTTTTATCAAGATAGGTTAATATCTGCTTTGTTGCGTTTCCTTTAGAAGTAATTCCTGAATTTAACAAAATTTTTCTAATATCTTCCTGACCGACAATAACATCCGAACTTGGATCTTTATAATCAATGCCTTCAAACGAGTACGTAGCAATTTCATCACATAATTTTAATTTACCAATCGGTTTCATTCCGTCTTTGGTATAAAATGGATGGTCTTCAGTTGCTGTTATTTGCTTGCCTGTTTTTGTAATAATATTAAGGATTTTATTTTTTGGCTTTTGCTTTAAAAATGCTTTTATTTTAGTGGACTCTTCTTTTTCTTTTGAAAAATTCATACACTTCAACACTTCTTCTGAAAAACATTTTTCAAAATCTTTGATTTTTCTTTTGTATCCTAACTCGCTTAAAATATTAGTAAATGCCGGGAGGCAGTTGATATCGTAGCCAACCCCGCCCGGCGAGATAACGCCTCCATTTTCAATATCAGTAGCGGCAACGCCGCCTATACTGAAACCATATCCCCAATGAATATCAGGCATGGCTAAAGAATATTTGACTATGCCCGGCAAAAACGCAACATTTGCCACCTGCTCAGGCGCCTTGTCATGCCTTATATCTTCAATAAGGGCTTCATTGGCGTAAATAACGCCGTCAACGCGCATGCCATTTTTGTATGACTTCGGTATGCGCCACCTGAACTCATCTATTTTTTCTAAATTGCCGCTCCAGACATCAGGCATACGCAATCCTTTTTCCATAAGAAAAAAGCTCCTTCTTATCAGGAGCCTTGAGGTTTATCTTTATTTTTGCAGAATACATATCAGCATTTTATTGCTCTACTTCGCCTTTCGCAAAAAATATTTAGCTGGTATAGGCTTCGTAGCAGCATTCTACTTCGCTACGTCTATTGCTACGAAGCCCTTACCAGCATTTTACGTTGCGTAGGGCGAAGTAGAATGGTGAGGGCGGAAGGAATCGGACCTTCGGCGGCTTGCTTAAAAGGCAAGTGCTCTACCACTGAGCTACGCCCCCGGTTTACCATAGTTTTTCTAAGTTGTAAATCGTCCCGAGTGTCCAGATATCACGTTTAGACACGAGGGGCAAATTGGACATATTTTTTGGCTCATCCCTCGTCACTAAACGTAATTACGGGTGACTCGGGACAAATTTTCTAAACGGGATGGCTGGTAAAATCTGCTGAGCTACGCCCCCAATTTTCTAGTAGAATCTTTCTGCTGGAAAATCGATCCTGTGTCGCTAGCTAGCACATTCTGGCGACACAGGACTTTTCTTAACTTTTCAAAACTCTAATAATTCTTTCTGCTTCGCCGCTACGATATCGTCTATCTTTTTAGAATAGCTTTCGGTCAGCTTCTGCAGCTGGTCAAGGCCGTTGAACTTATCGTCTTCTGCAATCTGCTTGTTTTTCTCGGCGCTCTCTATAGCTGTTTTTGATTCATGCCTGATCGTGCGCAGCGACACCTTGCCTGTCTCTGACATGTCCTTTACAACCTTGGTAAGCTCTTCCCTGCGCTCCTTGGACAGATGAGGGATAGCAAGGCGTATAACCTTACCGTCATTGGTCGGGGTGATGCCTATATTGGATCTTAAAATCGCTTTTTCTATTTCACCCAGGGCGTTTTTATCCCATGGCTGGATTACGATAAGCCTGGCGTCAGGCACTGATATCGACGCCAATTGTTTAATCATAGTGTGCGTGCCGTAATAATCTATCATCATTCCGTCAACAAGGCTGGGGCTTGCCCTGCCTGTGCGCACCTCCTGAAACTCACGCGAGGTTGCATCAAGTGTTTTTTTAAACTTATCCTCTGTATCCTTCATAATCTTTTGAAGTGGAAGCATAGCATACCTCCGAAATTTTACCTTATCACTGTCCCGATCTTCTCGCCCAGCACAACGCGTTTTATGTTGCCGGGTTTAAATAAATTAAAAACAACTATGGGAAGCTTGTTATCCTTGCAAAGGCTTATGGCTGTCAAATCCATAACCTTTAATTCTTTTTTAAGCACATCCATGTATGTTAATAATTCGAATTTTTTGGCTGATTTGTTTTTGACAGGGTCTGAGGAATAAACGCCGTCGACTTTCGTGGCTTTAAGGATAGCGTCTGCGCCAAGCTCAACGGCGCGCAGGACTGCGGCTGTATCTGTTGTAAAATAAGGGTTGCCTGTGCCTGCGGCAAATATTACAACGCGATCTTTTTCAAGATGCCTTAATGCCCGGCGGCGGATATATGGCTCCGCTATTTCTTCCATGTGTATGGCTGTTTGAAGGCGGGTGTGCATGCCGTGTTTTTCAAACGCTGCCTGAAGCGCCATGCCGTTTATAACAGTTGCCAGCATGCCCATATAATCGGCGGTTGAGCGGTCTATGCCCTGCTTCTGGTAAAATTCGCCGCCGCGGACAATATTTCCTCCGCCGATTACTATGCCAATCTCAGTGCCGAAAAGTTTTATATCCTTTACCTGGCTGGCAATTGAATTTACAATGTCAACGTCTATATTTTCGCCGTTGGCTGATTTGCTTTGCAGCGCCTCGCCGCTTAGTTTTAAAATAATCCTTTTATATTTTGGCTTCATTATCCTTGAGTTATTCAACGCCGACCTGAAACCTCGCAAACCTCTTTATGATTATATTTTCGCCTATCTTGCCCACCAGCGAAGCAAGTATATCCTTGATAAAAATCTTCGGGTCCCTGATAAACGGCTGCTCCAGAAGGCAGATCTGCTGATAAAACTTTTCCATCTTGCCGGGCATTGCTTTTTCTACTGCCTGGACGGGCTTGCCCTTCATCTGTTCTTTTAATATTTCCCTTTCGGCTTCAAGGGCTGCGGCAGGAACCTCTTCGCGGCTGACATATTTCGGGCTTGACGCCGCTATCTGCATTGCCAGGTCTTTGGCAAAGCGCCTGAAGTCCTCATTCTTGGCTACAAAATCCGTTTCGCAGCCGACCTCCACCAATACGCCTATCTTGCCGCCGTGATGTATATACGCCTCAATATGGCCCTGGTTGGTTGTCCTTTGCGACTTTTTTGTAGCCATCTCAGCGCCTTTTTTACGCAATAATTCAATGGCCTTATCAACATTATTATCCGACTCTGCCAATGCCGCCTTGCAATCCATTATACCCGCGCTTGTTTTTTCTCTAAGCTGCCTTACTAAATCCATATCCAGCTTCCTGCTCATATCTTTTTACCCACCTTTTTTATTTCGCCGGCCTTTGGAATCCTTTTTTTCATCTTTGCCTCAAAATCATCAGGCCTTTTTATCTTTTTTTCAACAACATCTTCCACCTGCTCTAAAACTTCCTCTTTTATTGCGCTTGTTTTATCGTGTTCGGCCGCGCGGGCTTCTTCTTCCTGGCGGTTGCGGTTTTCGGCAAATGCCTTATTTGCTTCCATAATAGATTCGGCCACAAACGATGTTACAAATTTTATCGATTTTATGGCGTCATCGTTGCCGGGTATTATATAATTCACCATATCCGGGTTGCCGTTGGTGTCAACCAGGGCAACAACAGGTATTGACAGTTTGCGCGCTTCGCGCACCGCGATCTCGTCTTTCTTGGGATCCACCACAAACATGGCTGCCGGCAGCCTGCCCATATTAAGTATGCCCTCGAGATTCTTCATAAGTTTGTCGGCTTCCTTTTTCATCCGCATCTGTTCTTTTTTTGTATAAGAATCGAAAAGCCCTTCATCATTCATTCTCTTATAATCCTTAAGGCGCGTTATGCTCTTTTGTATTGTCGCGAAATTTGTAAGCGTGCCGCCAAGCCACCTGGTGTTTACATAAAACATGCCGCAGCGCACAGCCTCTTCTTTTATAATCGCCTGGGCCTGTTTCTTGGTACCTACAAATATGATTTCCCCGCCTTTTGATATCTTTACCTTTAAAAAATCAACCGCCTTGGTAATAAGCTCCGCGGTTTTTTCAAGGTCTATGATATAAATGCCGCTTCTTGAGCCGAAGATATACGGCTTCATCTTCGGATTCCACTTTCTAGTCTGGTGCCCGAAATGCACCCCTGCTTCAAGTAATTGTTTGATCAACCCTTCCTTTGCCATTGAATTTTTCCCTTTCTTTTTTTTGGTATTTTACCTCATTTTAACCAATAATTATACCATATCCTTTGACTTCTGTCTATACTTATGTTATTATATCCTATCATGGAACCCTTAAAAGTAGCAGTTATAGGAACCGGCCACCTTGGCCGCCACCACGCAAGGATATACGCCAATATGCCTGATGTGGAGCTTGCAGGCGTATGCGATATCAACCAAAGGCTTGCCAAAAAGATAGCAAGGCAGAATAATACATCTTATTTTACAGATTATAAAAGCCTTATAGGCAAGGCCTCTGCTGTAAGCATAGCCGTGCCTACTGATCTTCATCATAAAATAGCCATGGACCTGCTTGAGCGCGATATACACTGCCTTATTGAAAAACCCATAGCCAACAAAATTAACCAGGCAGAAGAAATAGCCGCTCTTGCCGAAAAAAAGAACCTTTTAGTGCAGGTAGGCCACATTGAACGCTTTAATGCCGCTGTGCGCGCTGTGCAGCCGCATATCAAAAACCCGCGCTTTATTGAATGCCACAGAATGGGCCCGTTTAAAAAACGCGCCCTTGATGTAGGCGTTGTGCTTGATTTAATGATACACGATATAGACATAATCTCCTACCTTGTCGGCTCAAAGATTATATCAACAGAAGCTGTCGGCGCCAAGGTGCTCACGGATTACGAGGATATCGCAAACGCGCGGATTAAGTTTCAAAATAAGACGATAGCCAATATATCAGCCAGCCGTTTAAGCGTCAACGAGATGCGCAAGATACGCATCTTTCAGGACGACGCCTACATCTCTCTTGATTATATCAAAAAGCAGGCGGTGATTTTTAAAAAATCAGGCAAACGCATTACGCGTTCAAATATCCGCATACAATTAAAAGACGCCTTAGAAGAAGAACTGCGTTCATTTGTTAACTGCATCAAAAATAAACAAAAACCCCTTGTCTCGGCCATAGAAGCCACAGAGGCATTAAGGATAGCCCTGGAAATCACCTCATGTATAAAAAACTCTTCATAATAGCCGGCGAACCGTCAGGCGATTTTCACGCGGCAAACCTTATAAAAGCAATTTTATCCAAAAATCAAAATATACGTTTTCTCGGGATGGGCGGCGAACTCATGAAGGCCGCGGGAGCCGTTCTTTATTATAATATAGGCAGGATAAGCGTTATAGGCTTTAGCGAAGTTATAAACAAGCTGGCGCTTTATAAAAAAATAGCGGTTGATTTGGCGTCAAAACTCATTTACGAAAAGCCTGATGCGGTCATACTGGTTGATTACCCGGGATTTAACATACCTTTTGCAAAACTTGCCAAAAAAATAAATATACCGGTTATATACTATATAAGCCCGCAGGTATGGGCGTGGGACCAGGGCCGCATAGAAATATTAAAATCTGTCGTCGATAAAATGCTGGTTTTCTTTAAGTTTGAAAAAACGCTTTATGAGAAACATAGCATGAATGTATCTTTTGTGGGACACCCGCTTGTTGAAACCGTAAAAACATCCATGTCAAAAGAAAACGCGCTTAAGCATTTCGGGTTGAACCCTCAAGGCAAAATAATAGCCCTTTTGCCCGGCTCAAGGAAAACCGAAGTCGCAAAGGTACTGCCGATTATGCTAAAAACCTGTTGCCGCTTACGGAGTGTTAACGGTGATACGCAATTTATACTGATTAAATCTCCTATCATCAGCGATTCAATATACGAAAAAATACTTAAAAAATCCAACCTTAAAATAAATATTATCAGCCAAAAACGCCACGACGCCGTATCATGCGCCGACTTTGCCCTGGTGGCAAGCGGCACAGCCACTCTTGAAACAGCAATGCTTAAAGTGCCTATGGCGCTGGTATATAAAGTCAGTTTTATTACGTGGCTTATCGCGCGCTTGCTTATAAGAATTCCTTATATAGGGCTTGTAAATATCGTGGCAGGCGAAAAGATAGTGCCTGAATTTATACAATTCGGCGCGCGCCCTAAAAAAATCGCAGGCGAATGCCTCAAGATATTGCAATCGCCTGCTGTGCTTTCTGAAATGAGAAACAAACTTTCCGGCCTTAAATCTTCGCTTGGCCCGGAAGGCGCCAGCTCCAACGCCGCAAATGAAGTTCTGAAATTCCTAAACTAAATCCCCACCACGCAGATATCAGCGGCGTCGGCTAATTTTATCAATTCCTCTTTATCTATAAGAAGCGTGCGGCCTGCTTCAAGGGCCAGGGTTTTTGCGTTAACCTGGATCATTGTTTTTATCGTGGACGGGCCTATAAGGGGGATGTCAAATCTCATATCGTGTTTGGGGCTTGACATTTTTACTATTACAGCGCCCTCGCCCGCTATGCATGAGCCACGGCGTATCGCCTCGTCAGTGCCTTCCATTGCCTCAACAGCAAGCACTGCCTTGTCTTTCACCACGATCGTCTGCCCTATTCTAAGCTGGGCCACTGCCTTTACAATCGGCTTTGCGAATTCTATATCAGCAAGCTGCTCTTTTGTAGGCCTGATTTTTGTGAGCGCGCCTTTTTTTACTATATCATCTTTCAAAAAAAGAGCGCAATCTAGCAATCTTACACCTATCTTATCCAGAAAATTGGCCACTGCCATTAAAAGCGTGTCGCCTCTTTTGTCAACCGCCTTTGTGAGAAGGTTTTTCAAGTATCCGTCGGGCTTTACAGATTTACTATATATATGAGAAAGCCGCACCTTGCCTGCCATCACAGCGCGCTTAATATGATTTTCTTTTAAAAAATCAACCGCCTTGCCAAGCTCTCCTATGCTGATCCAGCATATTTTATCAACCGCTGCTTCAAGCTCAGGATGCGTCTCTTCTTTTAAAGCAACCGCATAAACAGAAACGCCGCGTTTTCTTGCGGCGATTGCGACGTTTATCGGAAACCTCGAGCTTCCCGCTATTAACCCAATTTTGTCCATATTTTACATTGTAACCCGTTTAATTGCAATATGTTAAAATGCGGTGCCTGGCACCGTGATAGGCGAAGTGGCTTGTGAGCGGCGCATTAAAAATTTTTTGCCAAATGTCCGCAAGGAATTACGGCGAGCTGTAAGCGGCGTTTCTGCTGGCCGCGAAACAGCGAGCCGTAAACCGCAGCGGACGGCAAAAAATTTCAGCGCCGCGAGCAAGCCACGAGTTACCTTTTCCATCTGGCCATGCCTCTGTCCGAGGACTTTATAAAATCCAAAAGATGTTTTATCTCATCTATAAGTTCTATTTCTTTTTCAACTTTTTTAACGGCGTTTGAAATCAAAAGGCCCTCGGCAAACAAAACCTTAAACGCTTTCTTAAGTAAAGACTGCGCCTTGCTGCTGATACCCGCGCGATCAAGGCCTATTTTGTTTAACCCATAAATCTTGGCGGGATTGCCGTCGCACATTGAATACGGCGGTATGTCCTGCGAAATCTTCGAACATCCTCCTGTAATAGCCAGCCTGCCCACCCGGCAGAATTGATGAACGCCAACCATGCCGCCGAGTATAGTGTTGTCTTCTATAGTCACATGCCCGCCAATAAGCACTGCGTTTGCCAGGACATTGTTATTGCCTATCATGCTATTGTGGCCAACATGGCTCACGGCCATAAACAGATTGCCGCTGCCTATCTTTGTTTTGTTGTGTTTTCCTGTGCCGCGGTTTAAGGTAACATATTCTCTTATGGTATTGTTATCGCCTATCTCAAGATAAGTCTTTTCGCCCTTATATTTTAAATCCTGCGGGTCAGCGCCGATAGAACATGCGGCCAAAAAATTATTATTCCTGCCGATAACAGTATCCTTGTGCACGATACACTGCGGGCCAAATACGGTGCCTGCGGCTACTTTAACGCCGGGCCCTAAAATAGAGTAAGGGCCGACTATAACATCGCCGGCCAATACCGTCATTTTATCGATTATCGCTGTTTTATGAATCTGGGTCATCTTTATATCTTAACTGTCGCCAAGAGCAAACATCAGGTCTGCCGATGCGACTTCCTTGTTATCAACGTATGCCTTTGCCTTGGCAATACCCGTCCTGGCCTTTATTTTTATAACCTCAACATCAAGTATCAACTGATCTCCGGGCACAACCACCCGCCTGAAACGCGCGTTGTCTATGCCCATAAAATAGGCAATCTTGCCGGCATTTTCTTTTTTACAAAGTATTATAATGCCTGCTGTCTGCGCCATTGCCTCAACTATCAACACGCCCGGCATCACAGGCCTGCCAGGAAAATGGCCCCTGAAGAAATAATCGTTTACTGTTACGTTTTTAAGGGCTTTGCAGCGTTTTTCTTCTTCAAGCTCTATCACCTTGTCAATCAGAAGAAACGGATACCTGTGCGGCAGAATCCTTTGTATGTCGCCCACATCCATCTGCGGTTTGGCAAGATTATGTTCCACGGTCCGCGCCCCGCCTTCGCGGCGGCGCTGCATCTGCTGATATATCTTTTGCAGAAGTTTAAGATTTAACGCATGGCCGCTTTTTATAGCGATCACGTGCGCCTTCATGGGCATGCCAAGAAGATACAAATCACCTATCAAATCAAGCACCTTGTGCCTTGTAAACTCATCCTGAAATCTTAACTTATTTTTTATAACGCCCTTCTCGCCTAAAACCAAAGTGTTTTCATAATTAGCGCCTTTTCCAAGGCCCTGCTTAAGCAATGCCTGCGACTCGCTCTCAAGGCAGAATGTCCTTGCCGGGGCAATATCTGTTTTAAAAACACCATCATTAAGCGCTACTGTCACATGCTGTGAATGGAGTATTGAGTGCTTATAACTTAACGTATATGAAATCTTAAAATCATCCGCCGGAAGGACCACAAGAGATGCGCCGCCCTCTTCTATCCACAATGGCTCAACAACCTTGAATTGGTGCCTCGGAGAATCCTCCTGCTGCTGCACGCCTGCCTTTGACAAAAGATCCATGTAATCGCTGGCTGAGCCGTCCAAACCAGGCATCTCGTCGGAATCTATCTCAACTATGATATTATCTATGCCTAAGCCTGCCAAAGCGGCCATAAAATGTTCTATGGTCTGCACCTCGGCGTTATCCTGGCTTACCGTTGTGCGGCGCGGGCTCTTTGTAAGATCCGCTAACTTTGATATGTGCGCCTTTATTATGGGTTTTTCGGATAAATCCACCCTTACAAAATTGACGCCCATATCCGGCATTGACGGCTTAAGCACAATAGAAGCCATTTTTCCGGAATGAAGCCCAATGCCTTTTGCAGTGACCTGCGATTTAATCGTTTTCTGGAATTCCATGATATGAAAAATCCTCCGGCAATATTTTATGCTCTTTTAATTTTTTTTCCATAAAAGAAATAAATTTAAACAGATCAGGCAGCCTTGTCAGGCACGCATTAA
>PFHB01000009.1:0-1471 GCA_002783585.1 Candidatus Omnitrophica bacterium CG_4_8_14_3_um_filter_43_15 | reverse complement strand
ATCGAATTTTCACCTATTGTAATATGGCCCACAACTCCTGACTGGCCGGCTATTATAACGTTTTTGCCAACTGTCGCAGAACCGGATAAACCGCACTGCGCAACGATTATAGAATGCTCGCCTATCTCGACATTATGCGCTATCTGGACAAGATTATCTATCTTTGTGCCTTTGCCTATAAACGTCCTGCCGAAACGGGCCCTGTCAATGGTTACATTTGCGCCTATTGAAACATCGTCCTCTATTATCACAACGCCTATCTGCGGTATCTTGTGATGCACCCCGCATACTGTGGCAAAACCAAACCCGTCTGAGCCTATGACAGTGCCGCTGTGCACGGTTACATTATTTCCTATATTCACGCGCTCTCTTATCGTTACCCTCGGATAAATAAGGCAGTTGGCGCCTATTACCGTATTAGCGCCCACATATGTGCCGGCGTAAATGATAGTGCCATCGCCTATCTGAGCGTTCTTTTCAATAACCACATACGGCTGTATTGCAACATCTTTGCCAAATTTTACGCTTTTATCTATTACCGCGCGCTCATCAATGCCCTTTGGATGATCAACATCATTCGGCGCCATTTTGGAAACCATCTTGGCGAACGCAAGCGAAGGATTGTCAGTGCGTATTATTGGTTTGGCGGATTTTTCGATATCCCTTGATGTGATAATAGCCGAGGCGCGAGTATTTTTTATCAAAGGCATATATTTACTGTTGGCAATAAAGGTAAGATCTCCGGTCTTTGCTTCTTTTATCCCGCAGATACCTGTAACTACCACATTTTTATCGCCTACTATCTCTCCGTCTACTATGTCAGCGACTTCCTGCAATGTCATACGCATATTTTTTAAGCCTACCGTTGTCATCTTGGATGTTTTATTTGGAATTCAAAATCTTCAGGATGTCAGCGGTTATGTCTAAGGCGTCCTTCTTGTAGACGATTACCTTGTCATTGAGCACCAGATCATAGCCCTGTTTTTTGCCGTAACCCTGAACCGCTTCATCTATATCTTTGAGTATTCCCGCCACCATTTCATCGCGTTCTTTACGCAGTTCATTGCGCGATGTATTGTCAAATTCCTGGAGTTTTTTTACCTTTTCATCTATAACAACCTGCTTGTCCTTTTTGCCTTTTTCGCTTAACAACTCCATCTCGTCGCGCAGCCTTGTGATTTCCGAAACCATTTTGTCTCTTTCGGCCTGTTTTGACTTGGCTTCTTTTTCAAGGCTAGCATCCTGCTTCTTGGTTTCCTTATATTCGTCAAAAACCTTCGCAACATCAAGATACCCGATCTTTACATCCGCCGCAAAAACCGGCTTTGCAAACAGCCCCATCACAAATAAAATCAGCAATACCAACAAAATTTTATTTTTCATCTTATTCTCCTCGTATAATGTTCACTTGACAGTGAACGGTTTTTAAATCACAATATCATTATGGTTAATTTCTATAAAGCGGGAAGAC
>PFHB01000021.1:11378-11643 GCA_002783585.1 Candidatus Omnitrophica bacterium CG_4_8_14_3_um_filter_43_15 | reverse complement strand
CACCTGCGCGGGTAATATGGCTTCCAGCGATCAGCGCGCCTGCGATTTCCTCACCGGCACTGTTGACGCGTGCTTGCTGGCTGCGTAAAGCGTAAGACGGCCCTGCCTGAGTAAGCAAAAACGCCAACAAGGTAAGAACTGATACTATTCGGGTTGTTTTATGATGGAATTTTGACATATCTTGTACTATATATAACAATTATAAGCTATGAATATTCCAACTTATATCTATCTTTTTTATACTCTTAACTCATCATATTTAGCA
>PFHB01000021.1:0-11308 GCA_002783585.1 Candidatus Omnitrophica bacterium CG_4_8_14_3_um_filter_43_15 | reverse complement strand
GGCTGGTTGCGAACTAACTGCTGAAGTGGCTTGAGAGCGGCGCATTAGAAATTTTTTGGCAAATGTCCGCAAGAAATTACGGCGAAGATGCGAGCGACGTCTCTGCTGGTCGCGAGCAGCAAGCCGTAAACCGCAGCGGACGGCAAAAAATTTCAGCGCCGCAAGCAAGCCACGAAGCATAACGAACAAACAACCCGAGACAGCCGGCTATGGTGAGCATTCCGCGAGATTATTCTCTTGTTATTTTGAGGATTTTGTAATCGAGGATGCCGGCAGGAATTTGGATCTTTATTGAATCGCCTACTTTATGGCCAAGGAGGGCTTTACCAATGGGCGAATCCACTGAAATCTTGCCTTCTTTAAAATCCGCCTCTTCTTCGGCTGTCAATATATAGCTTGATTCATCTCCTGAATCAAGGTCTTTTACCTTGACTGTGGCGCCTATGTATGCCTTATCAGACGCTATATCAACATTTTCCATTACAGTCGCGCGTGAAAGCTTCTCTTCCATCTCTGATATGCGCTTCTCAAGCATGCCCTGCGCGTCTTTTGCGGCATCGTATTCGGCGTTTTCGCTTATATCGCCTTTTTCGCGCGCAATGCCGATCTCTTTGGAAAGCTCCCTGCGGCGCGTTGTCTTAAGATACTCCAACTCTTTGAGCATCTCGTCGTATTTCTTTTGCGTAAGAATAATTTTCTTCATGGTTTTTTTACTCCACACACTTCCGCGTGTGGTATCTCATTCCCCACACGGAAGTGTGGGGTTACATCTATGTATACTCTCGGGACTCTCGGCGCTATGGAACACACAATCTCATAGGGAATCGTGCCAGACAGTTGAGCCAGTTCCTCGGCGCTGATTTGCTGCGAGCCCTGCGAACCAAGAAGCACTGCCTCATCACCTACGCTTACATCTTTTATATGCCCAACATCTATCATTATCTGATCCATACATACGGTTCCCACAATCGGCGCGCGCTCACCGCGGACAAGGACATTTGCCTTGCCTGATAAAGCCCTTGGATATCCGTCGCCATAACCTATGGGCAGAGTCGCTATCTTTGTAATCCTATGAGTAGCAAACCTTTTCCCATAACTTATAAACCTGCCTGCAGGCACCTCTTTTAAAAACACTATCCTTGTTTTTATGCTCATTACAGGTATAAAATCCAGATTTTCCTTTAAATCCGCCTTAGGATAGAGCCCATAAAGAATGAGGCCCGGCCTGATGAGATTTAAACGCGCGTGGCCAAAACCGATTACAGCCATACTGTTGGCAACATGCTTAAGAGGTATATTTATGCCTAGATCATCCAGCTCTTTTGTAAGCTGCCTGAATATATAAATCTGCTCGTTTGTAAAGGCCTCATCCTCGTCAGCGCTTGACAGATGCGTCCAGATACCCTCTATCTCTATCCCTGAAAGCTCTCTGGCCCATTTTATAAAATCAACCGCCTGCTCGTGCCAGACACCTATGCGGCCCATGCCTGTGTCAATTTTTATATGTATCTTTACTGTCTTTTTAAATCTCTGAGCGCTTTCAGATAAAACGGCCGCTATATCCCTGTCAGCTACTGTTTGGGATATTGAATATCGCAATACATCATCCACCTCTTCTTTAAAAATAGACCCTAAAACCAGTATTGAAACATCGCTCCCTAAGTATTTTCTTAAAATTACGGCCTCATCAACTGTGGCAACGCCCAGATAATCTATGCCGCATGAAACCAGCTTCTTTGAAACCTCTTTTATGCCGTGGCCGTATGCATGCGCCTTTACTACGCATAAAAGCCGGACATTTTCACCGGCCATCTGCCTTACAAGGTTCAAATTATGCTCTAAAGCCGATAGATTTATTTCTGCTGTCGTCGGACGCATTGTATGTCCCTTGGGTATAAATACATGGGCATTAGTTGAGCCAAATTCCTTACAATGCCCTTTTTATCATTATACATCCTAAAACCTATTTTTGCAATATTGTCCGCTGCTGTATACCATTTTTTCTTATCCGTAAAAATCGCTTTTTTACCCAGCGCCTTTGCAACAACATCTTTATAAACATCTACACCATCACCTGTAAACATAACGGATTTTTCTTTTTTTAATTTCTCCAGGATTTCGGCAATAGGAATAACAGAATATTTTATAATTCTCCTGTACCCTGTACCCTGACCCCTGCACCCTGACCCCTGATAAATTGCCGTGTACACATTCTGGCGTTTCGCGTCAACAATAGGACAAACAATTTCCGCATCCACCATTGAAGCCATCGCGTCCAATGTCGGCACAGCCACAACCGGTTTATTGAAAAATAAATTCATGCCTTTTATAAAAGCCACGCCTATGCGCAGGCCTGTAAACGATCCCGGGCCTATGGATAATGCGTATAGATCTATATCTTTGGGTTTGATTTTTGTTTTTTTAAGCAATTTCCCAACCGATGGCGCAAGCTCATCCGAATGCGACCGCTGGCTCTTGGATTTATATTGCGCTATAACCTTATCGTTTTTAGCTAACGCTACGCTTAAATACGGCCCTGCAGTATCTATTGCTAAAATGTTCATTTTATATTTATTTCTCTTTTTGTTTCGCCTTTTATTTTAAAATTGATACAGATGTATTTTTTTGGCAAAAGCGCTTTACACTTATCGGCCCATTCGATGACAGTAATACCTTTGCCGAAAAAATATCCGTCTGAATCCAAATCTTCAATATCTTTGACATTGTCTAATCTATATAAATCAAAGTGATACAACGGGATTCTGCCTTTATATTCCTTTATTAATACAAACGTAGGGCTGTTGACATGCCTGTAATCAACAACGCCCAGGCCTTTTGCAATGCCCTTGGTAAAAGTGGTTTTTCCGGCGCCTAAATTACCGACGAGCGCAACAATATCGCCGGCTTTTAAGGCCTTGGTGAACTTAGCGGCATACTCTATTGTATTTTCAGCGCTTTCGGATAAAAATTTACGCGAAGTGGTCATAACCTTTTGGTTTAATCTGGAGCGGTTTTTTATTTTTATCTATTAACACAAACCCAAATCCGCTTTTTATAATCTCGCCTATGCAGGTTATCGGCGTCTTACATAGAAGCGGAAACTTTTCTATAATGCGGCGCGCCTGGCGCTTTGAAACAGTAAACAAAAGTTCGAAATCCTCGCCTTCTGAAAGCGCGGCGTCAAGTGTTGCGCTCTTTGACTTTGGCAAATACTTCTCATATACAACTGCGCCTAGCTTACTTCTTTCTAAAATATGCCATAAGTCGCCTGATAAACCGTCTGAGATATCCATCATTGAGTTTATTTTGAAATTGTTCACCAGGGCCTGCGCTTCTTTAATCCTTGGGGTAAACTTTAGGTGTTTTCCTGTTTTATAAGAATTGCCCAACGCGCCTGTTACAAAAATGGCGTCGCCTAATTTTGCGCCTGAGCGTAATGTAAGGTTATTTTTCTTTACTACGCCTGCCATAGAAATATCTATAACAATCTTATCTGAGCTGACAGTGTCTCCACCTGTAATATTAACATTAAATTTGGCGGCTGCCTTTTTTATGCCGGAGTAAATACCATCGATATATGCGGTTTTAATATTTTTGGGGATTCCGGCTGAAACTACCATCCACTTCGGCTCGCCGCCCATTGCCGCAATATCACTTACAGAACAGCAAACTGCTTTCTGTCCTATATCCTGCGGGCTTGTTTTTCGCAGGAAATGCACGTCCTCAATCAGCATATCGCAAGTCAGAAGCAGATATTCCTTCTTATTAAATTCAAGCACTGCAGCATCATCACCAACTCCGATAATAACTGATTTGTCGGTCTTAATATCTTTTGTAAGCCTGTTTATTAGCGTAAATTCGCCTGATTTCATTTAATCATACCTTTTACCATTTTTGCAATTGCCGGAGCTGCGGTTAACCCGGGCGACTCGATGCCTATTAAATTAATAAACCCTTCAAGCCCCAACTCTTTTTCTTCTTTTATCACAAAATCCCTGAAATCATCATCCGGCCCCTGTAATTTCGGCCTGATGCCTGCTGTGTCAGGATAAAAATCCTCAAGTTTTACAGCAGGCAGGTATTTGCTGACTGATTCAAAAAATTCATCTTTTGCGGATTCTTTAACATCATAATCAATAACGTTGCCGTCTATATAATTCTCGTCGGGACCGAAACGCAGGTTTTGCGCAAGGTCAATGCCTGCGTGTATCCCCAGGCTATGGCCTTTCGGCCTTGGCACAGGGTACACCAGGCGGCTTACAAGTTTGGCGCTTTTACCTGAAACCCTGAAATATTGGCCCTTACAAAATTTTAATTCGTACCCTTGCGTTTTTATATCTATGCCAACCATCGCGGCAACCTTATCCGCGAATAAACCCGCGCAATTTATAACAACCTGCGATATAAAAGAAAACCTCTGATTGTCAGAATCCAAAACAGTAATTTCATAGCCTTGGTTTGTCTTTTTTATTTCAACAACCTCCGAATTATACGAAATCTGCGCCTTATTTTGGGTTGCTTTAGCCGAAAGGTATTTCATAAACAAATGCGTGTCAAATATGCCTGTTTGCGCCGAGAAAATACCCGCGTCCGCCTCAATATTCGGCTCCATCTTGGCTATCTGCACATTATTTACCATCTCAAGTTCAGACACCCCACTGTCCTTGGCATTTTTATACAACCGGTATAAATCGCTTATCTGGCTTTCAGTTGACGCCACAATAATCTTTGAGATTTTTTTATACGGTATGTTATTTTTCTCGCATATCTCATAAATCAACGCATTGCCTTCTATACATAGGTTTGCCTTTAGGCTTGCCGGCTTATAATAAATGCCTGCGTGTATCACCTCGCTATTACGTGAACTGGTATGTTTACCGAAAGTATCCTCTTTCTCAAGCGCAAATACGCTTTTTTCACCGTTTGAAACCTCTGCCGCTATTGCCAGGCCCACTATACCTGCGCCTATCACCGCTATGTCAATCTTTTCCATTGAAATTTTCCCCTATTTTCCGACTTGAAAATTTCATCCCGAGCGTCCAGCTATCGCGTTTAGGCGCGAGGGATGCAATATGCCTTTTTCAGTAATTATAGCTGTTATCAAATTATGCGGCGTAACATCAAACGCCGGGTTCCACGCCTTTGAATTTGCAGGCGCTGTTTTAACCGTGCCAAACCCTTTCACTTCATCGGCATGGCGGCACTCTATCGGAATATGTTTTCCGCTTTTAATATTAAAATCGATTGTTGAAACGGGCGCTACAACATAAAACTGGATTTTGTGGTATTTAGCAAGCACTGCCAGAGGATATGTGCCAATCTTATTGGCGGTGTCGCCGTTGGCGGCTATCCTGTCGGCTCCCACAAAAACCTTTTTTACTTTGCCCTGAGCCATTAAACTTCCTGCCATATTATCACAAATTAAAGTTGTGTCAATGCCCGAACGCATAAGCTCCCACACGGTAAGACGTGCCCCCTGTAAAAGCGGCCGCGTCTCATCAGCGTAAACCTTTATCTTTTTACCCTCACTCTTTGCCTTATACAAAACACCGAGCGCTGTGCCGTAATCAGCCGTTGCCAAAGCGCCGGCGTTACAGTGAGTAAGAATAGTATCTCCTGATTTTATTAAAGACGCTCCGTATCCTGCCATAGCACGGCAGGTTTTTTTGTCCTCTGACTGGATTTTGAGCGCTTCTTTCAGCAATACCTTCTTTAAATCTTTTACGCTAAGGTTTTTATGCCTGTATGCAACTTTTTTCATTCTCTCAAGCGCCCAGAAAAGGTTTACTGCCGTCGGACGGGAAGCAGCCAGGGCCCTGACAGTATTTTTGATATCGGCCGCGCCAAGCACAACGCCAAACCCTGCGGCAACACCCAAAGCGGGTGCGCCCCTTACCTTTAATTTTTTTATAGCAGACACAAGCATTTTTACATCGCGGCAGTTAATAAACTTAAGCTCGCGCGGCAATTTTGTCTGGTCTATAATACGCACGCTGTTATTTTTCCATTCAACTGTTTTAATCGCCATTTTTTTTTCTCTGCCTTACCTTAAGTATAAAACCCGCTATTTTGCCTGCCAGAGATTTGCGCACACCTATCGCATTATGCGGGCACAACTCATGGCAGCAGAAACAAAATATGCATTTTGAATAGTCAATTTCATTTTTATCGATATTTATCGCTTCGGCAGGGCAGTTTTTTTCGCATATACGGCATTTTACGCACGCGTCCACTTTTATAAAAGGGTATGTCCTTACAGACCTGCCGAAAATCTTTATTACCCAGCGCGGCGCATCATATATAAAAGATGCTTTTGGCAATTTAAAATCTTTAAGCCGGACATCGCGCAGGGCCTCGCCTGATATCTTTATGCCTGAAAGGCTTGATGTGCCAAGGCCCATTTTGCCGGCATAGTACGTTGTAAGAAGCGATTCGGGTGTAACACCCGCCAGCTCTGAAAATACCACATCCATTGCCACAGCGTCATCTGAGGCAAGTATCAACTCGGCATTTCTTAAGCTTCCTGCAGCCGGGCCATCGCCTTCCATGGCAACTATACCGTCCATTATACTAAGAACCGGCTTTACGTGCATGAAAATCTTTATTATATAAGAAGCAAAGTCCTGCCTGGCTATATGCTTAAAATGCGCCTCTGCCTTGTGCTTGCCGATAACAGCGCCAAACATGTTTTTTACGGCGCCTGTTAAAATAAGCAGGCCGTGCGTCTTCATCTTTGGCACATTTATTATAACATCCGCGTCTTTTACCGCTTTCGCGAAAGGTATGCCGTCGATATTTACGGCTGTGTCAAACTTTACAAGCTTAACGCCTTCCTCGGCGCATACGGCCTTCATGCCGGAAACCTCATAGACATTGTCCATGCTTATAACCTCAAACCCGCCATGCGAGTCGCCGACTGAAATATCCTGCGTCACTTTTTTAACCAGGCGTATCACAGCCCTTATCACTTCAGGATGCGTGCACACCCCGTGCTCAGGCGGCCTTGGTGAAAGCAGGTTTGGCTTAATCAACACCTTTTGCCCGAGCTTAACGAATTTCTCAATGCCCCCGAGTAGCCCAACTGCCTCTTCCACCGCCCTCTGCATATTCTCCGTATTATAATCTTTACACCGCTTTATTGCAACTTGTGACATTTTTATTCCTAGCAGGCATCTCGGGTTACGTGTTCGTTCTGCTTCGTGGCTTATTCGCGGCGCTGAAATTTTTTGCCGTCCGCTGCGGTTTACGGCTTGTTGCTCGCGACCAGCAGAAGCGTCGCTCGCAACTTCGCCGTAATCCCTTGCGGACATTTGCCAAAAAATTTCTAATGCGCCGCTCACAAGCCACTTCAGCAGTCAGCTTTCACGCAACCCTCGTGCCTACAATCAATCAAAATTATCCACAACCGTAGTTACTGTTTAAACAGTAGCTGCTTCTAAATTTTGCCTCGTAACATATTTAATAACAACAACTTAAAACGCGGTGCCTGGCACCGGGCCGGTGCAAATCCCTTGAAGACCGCACCTGGAGCGGTCTTTGTCCTGACCCTTTTTTACCTTAATCAACAATCCCTCTTTGCCTACCGCATTCTATACAAAAAATATTATTTTTATCTACCTGATCATCTGTAAATTTTTTACAATAAATACACATCTTTTTACCATCGGGAGAAATCCGTAAATTTTCAGCTAAAAGTCTTTTTCGTTCTTTTCTTTTTGGTGCAGCAATAATATATCTTGTTAACCATATTAAACCTGTTATTGCAAAAACAAAAGTAGTTATAACTGTTATTCCCACCATCTTACCAATTATTGATTGACTCATATTGCTTCCCCCTTTAATCTATCGGGACGGTTCTGGCAACAATCTCACAGATTCCCGATTGGCCCCAAGACAGGTTCCGCTTTGGCTTGGTAGACGTCTCGGTCTATTCTCTTAAATCATGTACCTCTTTAGAAAACGGACCTTATTATTTATAATGGAAAATACTTTCAATAAAACTACGAACATCTCCTCTTTTAGTTTCAATCAATTTTTCAATAAGCATATCTTGGCTAAGATTTTTCCCAAAATTTTCTCTGTAAAAATTCCTTAAGACTTTTAGTGCTTCTTTGCCTTCAATCATCTGATGTCTTGTTGCAAGATTATTCCAACATTTTTCGAATTTAGGAGTATATCGAGTAATTATTGTTTTTGTATCCAAACTAGGTTTTAAAAATTTTTTGTGAAGAGTCTGATAAGTCCCAAAGCAATCTAAACGTCTTGACTTAAACATAGCATTCCAAACTATTAAAAATTTTCCGTGCAATTGTTTAGGAATTAATGCATTTAAAAGCTTGGGAAACAAAAAAATATTTTCAATTTCTTTCCCTAATGTAAAAATTACCCTGATATTAAACTTTTTAAGTTTTTCTTTAATCTCTTTTAAATATTCATTTGGATAATAATCTCTATCGAGAACAAGTGTATAATCTATATTCTTACCAATAAGTAATTTATAAGCATCCTTATAAGAAATACATTTTTTGAATTCACTGAAACCATGAATAGGGATATTAAAAGCTTTTTTTCTTATATCAAAACGGGATCAAAATATGAAGCAATTTGTGAAATTATGTTAAAGTCTAAAGTATCCTCTGTAAAAATTATAACATCAAATTCTTCAAACTGAGAGGCTACTAAATTAAAATTACTTCCGATTTGCGATCGCACTAAATTTAGATAAATTCTATCGTCTGTAGACTTAATTTTTGGCTCATTATCTTTTTTCTGAACATTAACAATGTGGCTTACGCTTACGTTATTCATCAGTTCGACAGAATGTGTCGCGATTATAACGCTACCATGATAATAATCTTTTAAAATTCGTACTAGTTCGTTCTGTTTCTCTGGATGTAAATTAATCTCAGGTTCATCAAGAATCAAAATTGAAACCTTCCGAAGTCTAACTAGGTGCGCAATAATCTGAAACCACACCTGAAGTCCCTGACCAGCCCATGAAATTTCTCGTTCAATTTTATTTTCCTTGTAATAGCAATAAATCTTGCCTTTTTGATAATTAAGTTCATAATCTAACAATTCAATATCTGGCCAAGATTTATTTATAAGTTGCCTAACAATATCTAATTCTTCTTCTGTTAAAATATGATAAAAATGATTTCTAAGATGGCGCGGAGCTAATGAAGTATTAATACTTGTTTTCAAATGAGACAAATCTGAAATTATATCTTCATTTTCACTAAGTGGACCAAGTGGTGGAATAAAACCAAAGATATTTTGAACATCAGACGGTAAACGGCCTTCATTTTCAGCATAAATTATATCTTCTGAAGGATCCAAATAAACGGTAATTTTTAAACCATCATGAAAAACGCCAATTATTTCGGCTTTCTTCTTTGAATAATTGTGTATCATTCTACCTACGAGAAAATCTTCAGTATCTTGCTGCAATAATTTGTAATAATAATCTTCGCCAATTCTTATTTCCTGTTTTGTTTTATTAATAACTCTAGTTGCAGCATCAAGAAGTTTCAACCCATTTATAATACTGGATTTGCCTTCGTTATTCTTACCTGTCAATAAAACACAAACTTCATCTTCGTTTACGAAGGATATTGAATATCTTTTAAATGGACCAAAATCTTTTAATATAAGTTGCTTAATTCTCATGTTTATTCTCTCGGGACGGTTCTGGAATCAATCTCAAACCTATCCCTGCTAGTTTACGTTGTTCGTGGGCGGCTACGAGGGCTGGTTGTGAGTGGGGCGTCTAAAATTTTTGTGGCTTGTGCTCCGCCACACTTTTTGGCGGAGCACAAAAATTTTAGTCGAGCGAGGCGCGCCGCTGGAGCGCGCCGAGCGTCCCCACGAATAACCAGCCCGAAATAGCCGCTTTAACCTACTTCGTTATACTTGCGTATTCTACAGTTAACCCCTAGCTCGGAGGCTATTTGCTTACACTTGTCAATGTCAATGCCATCCATGTCAAGGAATGTTGCCTCGATGGACGGGATGTATTTTTTGGCTTCTAACGTGAACTCTTTAACTTTATCAAATGTGCCGGGCCCGAAGTCGGGCTGACAGATCTTATTGTATTTTTCTTTTGTGTCCACGTCTAAACTAACTGACAATTCATCTATAAGCCCCTTGAGCTTGGGCAGGATGTCGGTTTTATTTATAAGGTTGCCGTGGCCGTTGGTGATAAGGCGGATATTGGCGCCTTTGGCCTTAAGCTTTTTGGCGACATCAAGCACTATATCAAGCCGCATGGTAGGCTCACCGTATCCGCAGAAAACAACCTGCTTATATTTGGCAGGGTCACCAACCGCTTTTATCAATTCATCAACAGTGGGCTCTGCTTCAAGCCGCAGGTTATGGCCTTTGACAAAATCCGTATAATTGCGCACGCAAAAACTGCACTTATTGGTGCATCTATTTGTTATATTAAGGTAAAGCGAGCCGCGTATCTTGTAGGCGATTGTGTTTTTAGCGGTTTGGGCAGTTGGTTTTTCGCCAACGCCGAATAAATTGTATGCGTTAAACGAGGTGATTCGCGCGACGTCATCAACGCTTAAGCCCTTTAAGCGCGCTATTTCATCAGCCAGTATGGCAACGTATGCCGGCTCACAGCGTTTGCCACGGAACTGTTGCGGCGCCATATAAGGCGCGTCTGTTTCAAGCATCATGCGCTCTATCGGAGTATTTTTTACAAGTTCTCTTAAGTTATCCGCGTTTTTAAATGTAACAGCGCAGGTATATGAAATGTAATAACCTATTGCCAATACTTCTTCAAGCATCTTCAGGCTTCCTGCAAAACAATGCAAAACTGCCTTGTCCGGTTTATATTCTTTTAATATATTCAGCGAATCCTTATCAGCATCTCTTGAATGGATTATAACAGATAGGTTTGTATCTTTGGCAAGCGCAAGGAACTTTTTAAACACGTTTGCCTGATCAGATTTTGAGGAAAGATTTCTGTAGTAATCAAGGCCTATTTCACCGATAGCCACGACCTTTTGCTCTTTTGCCAGCTTTTTAAACTCAGTAAATGCCGCTTCGTCAAGCATTCTGGCGTCATGCGGGTGCATGCCCACTGTCGCGTATATATTGGCATGCTTTTTGGCGATAGCGACGGCATTTTTGGAATTTTCCAAATCGCTTCCGACATTAATTATATACTTAACCCCGGCAGCGTCAGCGCGCCTGATAACCTCATCTCTGTCTGTATTAAATTTTGCGTCATCTAAATGACAATGCGTATCGATTAACATTTTCGTAAAAAATACTCTCTAACTCTTTTATTTTTAAC
>PFHB01000022.1:351-11755 GCA_002783585.1 Candidatus Omnitrophica bacterium CG_4_8_14_3_um_filter_43_15 | reverse complement strand
GCCAAAGGCTTTCAAATTTGATCCTGTTTTTCCAGTTATCACGAGTAGAAAAACAGGACCTTTCTTAACGTCAAAGAGGTCATATGGAAAACATCTTTTCCGATTTAAGTATAATACTCGTGGGCGCCGCGCTTTTGTCCTTCGTGGCGGCTGTGCTGCGCCAGCCGATACTAATCGCCTACATTGCCTGCGGAGTTATCGTGGGTCCGTGGGGCGCAGGATGGGTTAAGAACGTTGCCTTCCTTGAAGGCGTATCGCATTTCGGAATTACGCTTTTACTTTTTCTCGCAGGGCTTTGCCTACACCCGCAGAAACTTATAGGGCTCTTCAAAAAGACATCCCTTATCGCGCTTGCCAACTGTTTTGTATCTTTCTGCGTTGCTTTCGGCTTCGCATTTTTTACAAAGTTTTCGCTTATCGACAGCATTTGTATCGGCCTTGCGCTTATGTTTTCAAGCACGATACTTGTTGTCAAGCTGCTTCCAACAACAAGGCTGCATCATGACAAGATGGGCGCGGTCTGCATAAGCATTTTAATTCTGGAAGATCTTCTAGCAGTGGCCGTTTTGGTTTTAATACGTTCTCTTAATGCATACGGGTCTTTATTTATTGATTTCTGGTCGCTAGTCGTCAAGTTTTGCATTTTTATAGCGATATTGGCATTAGCAGAGAGGTTTGTAATCAGAAAGATCATGTGGCGCATAGAGCGTATACATGAGGCGCTGTTTATAGTGGGCCTGGCATGGTGTTTTGGCGTGGCAAGTATTTCACATCAGATGGGCCTGTTTTGTGAGACAGGCGCATTCTTTGCGGGCGTTGTGATGGCAAGACATAAGATATCGTTTTTCATATCCGAAAGATTAAAGCCTGTAAGGGATTTTTTTCTTGTTTTATTCTTTTTTTCACTTGGCGCAGGGCTTGATTTATTTAAGCTAAAAGAGGTTATTCTGCCGGCGCTTGTTTTAGCAGTTATTTTTATTGTAATGAAGGCACGGCTGTTTAAAAAATTATTTGTTTTGTCCGGTGAACAGAATGCCTTTTCCGAAGAGATAGGTGTGCGGCTTGCTCAATTAAGCGAATTTTCGCTTCTGATCGCGATTATGGCGTTTCAATTAGGCCACATTACCGCAGCAGCTTCGCAGTTAATCCAGCTTGTTACTATCTTGACTTTCATAATTTCAAGTTATATAGTGGTTTATAAATATCCTACGCCTATAGGCACATCGGAGAAATTAATAAGAGATTAAACAGAAAGGATCTTATGCCAAAATTTTTTAATGCAGTTGAAGTTATTGATATGGGGATAAAAAAGGAAGAGAAAAGAAGGGATTTTTACGGATACGCGGCAGAGAAGTTCCAAGAGAAAGATATGAAAGAGCTTTTTACAAAACTGCGCGACTGGGAAAAGGCGCACATTGAGAAATTCACAGAGATAAAAAACGGCATTGACGAGACAAAGGTAACCGAGTATTACCAGGGCGAGTTTGACGCGTATATAAAAGCCGCGACTGACGATATGCTTTACCAGCAGATCTCGCCTGAGTGGTTTGCCAAAAATGTTAAGGAGCCGCTTGCGGCTATAAACTACGGCATGAGTTTTGAAAAAGACGCTATACTTTTCTTTAGCGAGCTTATAGGATACGTGATATCTCAGAGCAAGGATAAACTCCAGCAGCTTATTAACGAGGAAAAGAAGCATCTTGTTTATCTTGCGGAACTTAAGAAAAAGTACCAATAAACTTTCAAAAAAAATAAAGGATGAGTTATGATAGCGCTTTTTAGCTTACTGGTAATAGTTTTATTGTCTATTATAGCCGTGCGGATAGGTTCGATTGCGCTTGAGTTGACAGGTTTGTCTTCGGAGGTCGCGTCTTTTCAGGCGCAGTCAGCGTTTTCAGGCGTGGGCTTTACCACTGCAGAGTCAGAGGCCATAGTATCGCATTTTTTAAGAAGGCGTATCATACGCATACTTATCCTTTTCGGCGGCGCCGGCATCACCACATCAATGGCTACTTTAGTTTTGACATTTGTGGGCCAAAGCGGTCAAGATGTTGCGATGAGGGCGGAGTTTTTGCTTCTGGGGCTATTGGTAATATTTCTTATGGCCCGCTCAAAGCATCTCTACGAATTCATGAGGATAGTAATAACAAAGGCGCTTGAGAAGTTTACAAGGCTTCATATTTATGATTATGAAAGGTTATTCGGTTTGGAGCAGGGCTATGCGATAACAAAGATAATAGTAAAAGCAGACAGTTGGTTTAGAGACAAAAGGATAAAAGACCTTAAACTTGAACTTGAGGGCATACTTATACTTGCCATATACCGCCGTTACAAAAGGACAATAAAGCTGATTGGCGCGCCTCACGGAGATGAGGTTTTAAAAGCAGGCGATGAACTTATCTGTTACGCAAAAGAAGAGGCGGTTGACGATTTGTTCCTGCAGAAACAGAAAATAGCGCCCGAAGAACCAAAAGAGGCATAGAATTAAGTCCCTCGTCACTAAACGAGATAGCGGGTGACTCGGGACAAATTTTGCCGAACACGGCATCCCGTGAACGGGACAGGCAAAAATATTTTACTGGAAAATTTGGAGGATAAGATGGAATGGGGAATGAAAAACAGATTATCAAGAATATTTAACGCTAAAACAGGCCGTTCGGTTATGCTGGCTGTGGATCATGGTTATTTTCAGGGGCCGACTACCGGATTAAGAAATATCAAAAAGACAACGGATCCTTTATTGACTTACGCCGACGCGCTGATGATAACAAGGGGCGCGTTAAGAAACTGGATTCCCGCGGAAATGGATAAACCGGTTATTTTAAGGGTTTCCGGAGGCCAGAGCATTTTAAAAGAATTGTCCAACGAGATAATTACCACGTCTATTGAGGATGTAATCAGGGTAAATGCCTCGGCAATCACGTGTTCGGTGTATATAGGCGGAGAACACGAAAAGCAGTCAATAAAAAACCTGTCAAAGATCGTTAACCAGGGGCAGGATTACGGCATTCCGGTGCTTGCTGTGACCGCGGTTGGCAAGGAAATGACGCGCGATTCAAAATATTTAAGTTTAGCGTGCAGGATTTGCGTGGAGCTCGGGGCGCATATAGTAAAGACATATTATTGCGAAAGAGCCTTTGAAGAAGTTATAGAGGCCTGCGGCAATGTGCCGGTTGTTATTGCCGGCGGCAAAAAAATAGAAGAACGCGCAGCGCTTAAGATGGCAAAAGACGCGATCAAGGCCGGCGCAGTAGGTGTAGATATGGGCAGAAATGTGTTTCAGTCAAATAATCCTGTTGGGATGATAAAGGCGGTGCGCGCCATTGTTCATGATGACGCCTCCATAAACGACGCTTTTAAAATATATAAAAAGAAATGAAAGTAGCGGTTTATTACAGTAACAACGATATAAGAATAGAAGAGCGTCCAAAGCCTGTTATAAAAGAGGGCGAGATTTTAGTTAGGGTTAAGGCCTCCGGCATCTGCGGCACGGATGTTATGGAGTGGTACAGGCAAAAAAAAGCGCCGCGTATATTAGGCCATGAAATAGCTGGTGAGATAGCCGAGTCAAAATCGCAGAAATATAAAGCCGGACAAAAAGTTTTTGTAAGCCATCACGTGCCATGCAATAAATGTAAATATTGCCTCGAAGGCAATCACACGGCATGCGAGGCGCTGCACAAAGGCAATTACGATCCCGGCGGCTACAGTGAATTTGTCAGGGTACCTGAGGCAAATGTTAATATCGGAACGTATATTTTACCGGAAAATGTTTCCTGCGAAGAAGGCGCTATGATTGAACCGTTAGCGTGCGCTGTAAGGGGCCAGATAGCGATCGGCGTAAAAAAAGGGCAGGTTGTTTTAATTTTAGGCAGCGGCGTATCAGGGCTGCTGAATATTCTGTTGGCTAAATTAAAAGGGGCGCAGGTTTACGCCACTGACATAGATAAGAGCAGGCTGGATAAAGCAAAAGAATACGGGGCGGACAGGATAATAAACGCAAAAGAGCAACTTGCGATTAAAGCAGACAGGATAATAATCTGCACAGGCGCTTTATCCGCCACGGCGCAAGCATTTGATTGTATAGACCGAAAAGGTATAATTCAGTTTTTTGCGATCCCGAACAAAAATATTGAAATCCCGGTTGAAGATTTTTGGAGAAATGAAATAACGGTTACCTCGACTTATGGCGCGGCCCCGGTTGATTTAGAAGAGGCGTTGCGACTGATTAAAGATAAAAAAGTAAATGTCAAAGATATGATAACTCATATCCTGCCTTTGAGTGAAATTCAAAAAGGCTTTAAGATTGTTTTAGACGCAAAGGACTCATTAAAAGTCGTATTGAGGCCTTAATATCTATTTACTTCTTTATTAAAATATAGTATTATAATTTAATCGCACTTGCATCTTTAACAATTTTATGCGCGGTTTGCTCTAGCGTGAGCGGCCACGAGGGGTGGGCAGCACAGTCCCGCATCAGCGGGACGAGCAGGCCACCCGGAGATGGCCGCAGCACAGCGAGCATTCCGCGAATGCGCGCCCGTAGCTCAATTGGATAGAGTACCGCCCTACGAAGGCGTTGGTTGCCCGTTCGAGCCGGGCCGGGCGCGCCAGAATTTTTATGTCAAAGATAGACGAAATATATATGTCCGAGGCCGTAAAAGAGGCCAAGAAGGCGTTTGATGACGATGAGGTGCCTGTAGGCGCTGTGATAGTGCATGAACGCAAGATCATAGCCCGGGCGCATAATCAGATCAGGCGCCTTAAGGACCCTACCGCGCACGCCGAGATGATAGCTATTACCCAGGCAGCCAGCCATTTAAAGTGTGAGAGATTGCTAAATTGCGATGTTTATGCTACAATAGAACCTTGTTCAATGTGCGCCGGCGCTTTGATTTTAGCAAAGGTAAAGCGCATTGTGTTCGGCGCTAAAGACCCGAAAACCGGCGCGTGCGGGTCTGTATTTAATATTGCCTCAGGTAAAAAACTTAATCATAATATAAAGATTACTAAAGGTGTTTTAGCCGCGGAGTGCGGTGGGTTGTTGACGGAGTTTTTTAAGAGTAAGAGGAAGAAATAAGTATTAAGGTCCTGTTTTGCCACTTGGCATAACTAGCAAAACAGGATCAAATTCAGCTTCGCTGAATTTGGAGAGGTCGCATAGCCCGGTTTATTGCGGCGGTTTGCTAAACCGCTGTACCGCCAAAAGCGGTACCGGGGGTTCAAATCCCCCCCTCTCCGCCATTGTTAAGCTTTCAACGCTGGCTCGGCAGGCAGCTGTTTGCAGAAAACTTGTCCTTTAAAATTTTTATTGAAATATAGCTATGATTTTACTCGGCTAGTACTTCTTCTATTTTCAGGACGAAATCCTTTGCGTCTTCTATAATCCATTCAGCGTCATCATTGGTAAGGATTTCAACGCCGTATTGTTCAACAACTCGTTCTTCCTGGGCTTTTTCCAGGGTTTCTGCGTATTTTTGTTCTAGTTGTTTTGCTTTTTGTATATAGTTTATATATTCTGGCTCTACTTTTCTTTGCTCAATGTAGAATTTCTTAAATGCTGCTATAGCGCAATAATGGGCTGTAGCGCGGATGCCTATTTTAAATAGAGATGCTAATATAGCATGATACATAGCATAATATCCGCAGATAACGGTCCAGTCAAATAAATCATTATCAAACATCAGCTTCATTGCCCGGAGATTTTTGCGGGCTTTATCTATGTGTTGTTTTGCCCTTTCAATATTCGGGGTTATTTTCTGAAGGTTAGGTTTTCCTTCTTTAGGGTGAAAACACTCGCGCAGGGTTTTTTCAATATCTTTAGGCATAAGATTTTCCTCCCTCTTTAATTAACTGCCAGAATAGAAAGTCATTATATAAAATTATCCTGTCTTTCCACAATTGTTCGTAAAATTCAGCCTTTTTTCTAAAGCCTTCTATAAATTTCTCAGTAGTAGTGGTTACAGGCCTTATTTCCAGCAGAGGGCTTACGTTTATTTTAGCTTTATTTAACATTGCCGTGATATTATCATCCTTTTCTGATGTAACTATCAGTATGTCTATATCGCTATCCTTTGTCCATTCGCCCCTTGCCACCGAGCCGAAAAGAATAACCAGCTGTATTTTTTTATTTGATAATTCTACAATATCCTGCGTATATTTCTGCAATAACCGGGCTATATTTTTATTTTTGTCATAAAATTGTTTTTTCTTATCAAATTCCAAATATTCAAATATTTTTAAAAGTGTCTCGTTTTCCAGATTTGGCTTAAAAAACGTCATATTAGATATTCTTCGTTTTTCAAATATGCCATTTTTTACAAATAAACGCATAGAGTTATCCACGTTAGTCAGAGAAACACCTGATAAGCGGGCAATTTCTCTAAGATGTATCTTTTTAAACGGATCTTTTAAAAAAATCTCCAGAATCTTTTTTCTTTTATGCGGTATCAGCATAATGGCCTCCAGGTTTATATATAGAACAACTATACTAAATTATAGAACAGAGAGTATATTTTGTCAATGTTTTTGTGATTTGAGTAGTGCATAGAGAGGAAAACGCCAGAGGCAAATTTTAGGAAAACAAAAAAGGTAGATATTTACTTTTGAAAAATTGTATTTTATGTGATATAATTATATTATAAGTAACTCATATTGGCCGCAGAGAAGATATGATTAACAATATATGCATTAAAATAACAAGTATAGTGATTATAGCAGTATTTTTGCTATCCAACTGCTTTACGCAGGTTGGTTTTACTGCGCCATATGCGGAAAAGTTACGACAGAAAGCAACTGCAGAAGACGCTAATGGCGTAGGAAATTTGGAAGAAGACCTTGGTATGGGCCGCAGAGGTTTTTTAAGAACAGTAGGTTTAGGCCTTGCAGGGCTGGCTTTATCACAATTTCCATCCTTGGCTCAAGGGCAAATAAAATATTTAGCCGATATTGATGCTTTAGCAAGCGAACATTTCTTAAAAGATGGTCTGGATTTTATTGATATTCAGCGCATTCAAGGCCAAGAAGTTGTTTTGCCGGTTAACATACCAGCCCAAGTGTTAATCCAATACCATAATAAGCGAGGCAAACCGTTTAAAGGTTTTAATTTTAATGGCTTATGCCGCAGTTATATTTCTGATTCAAAAAATTCTAACTGGCCAGCCGGCGCAAGATATTTGGCTGAGTATGGACGTGTCCATATTTATGATGCCTCATTGGCTATTTTGGCTGATTTAGCAGCCGGGCGGATAGATCAGGCTAAAAAAGGGGTCAATGCATTAATTGAACTGGGCAAAGATGAGCAGGCATTGGGTTTTACCGGCGGATGGCATTTTTCATACAACACAAGCGGTGATTCATGGTTGGACCCTCGCGCGCCTATGGGCGGAACATTATGGGCAATAAAGGCGATATATGAATATGTACGCGTGGCGTTAAAAGATTCAAAACTGCGTCAAGAAGCGGTTAACCATTTAGACTGGACCAATGAGATGGTAAAAGAACTGGTATTTCAGCTGCAAGTTATGAATCCGGAAGGCTCTAGGTATGGGTTGATTCGGGCGATGAAGTATAACGCGCTTTTAGATGAGATTAACCCTAAAACAGCCAAGCGCTACACAATGGATGAAATTGGATACCGGGCTTATCAGGGAAATCAAAACAAGATATCCGAGCAGATAATTTTTGAGCACAATGCCGATTTGGCAGATGTTTACCGGTTGGCGGCAATAGCGAATAAGGAAGCAGGCCAGAAAGATATGGCATTTGTTAAAGAGTTATCCAGCCGGCATGAAATTTTAATGAACGCGATTTGGGAAAAGGCATGGGTAGGCGATCACTTTGTAACAGCCATGAATCCTGACGGAACCCTGAATGAATCAGTGGCAATAGATAACAATACTTGGCTTGCGCAGGTATTTTTGCCATATGATGAAGAAAGGGCGTGGCAGGCAATAGAATATGTTTGGAATGAATTTCGAACTAGAGGTAAAAACGGAGAAATTGCCACAAAAGTGGAGGATTTGGTTCTTGAAGATACGCCGGCAAGTTTACAGCAGAAATATGCAAATGAGAAATTTGCAGGCATTTCTTTCTTTGATGAAGGTTTTAGCGATCCTTATGTGTCTATTTCTCAAGAAGAACGCGACAAATTAGGCCAGATGGTTCAGCCCGAAGCGACATTCGGATATATACATTTTCTTTTAGAATTTGCCCGCGCCACCAAAGATGATATTCGAAGGCAAGAGGCCTTAAACCGCGCAGAATTGCTTTATAAAAATATGACAATAACATTAAAAGCGCTATATCCAGGAGCCGGGTTGCCTTACGCCACGTTGTTTGTTTTGGGATATTTTAATACTTTGCATGCCATGGCTTCTACTGCAAGCGGCCTTATCGTAACTAAACGCATGCAAGGTTCGCCTATCGGGTTTGTTGGTGTCCAACCGCCGGAGGATTTTACATTCCAAGGCCATGTTTTAAAATCCAAGTCAAAACCAATGCCAGGGCCTAAACCCGTTACGCCCACAGAACTTAAAGCCGCTGTAATAAAATTTGAAAGGGAATTTATTACTTTACAATTAGAAATTCCGTCCGAGCTTAAAGGCAAGCCGCTTAAGGCAGTGCCGTTTATTATGACAGGCAGAGGCAGTTGGTCTATCCAGCCGTTTGCTGACAGCAGGGCTATGTTTGATGTTATTAATGGAAGGGTTACAGTGAGGACTAACTCTAATCGTTCGCCATTTAAAGGAAATAGTGATAATGGGATAGAGACAAAAGCCAGGGCCGTGATGATATTTGAAAGCCAGGCTGAATTTAATGAGTTTATGAGCGATAAAAGAGAAGCCGCTGCCTTAAAAATTTTCTATATCAATAACGACGGAAAAGTTGAGGCGGTAGAAGAATTAAGTTTTAATCCAATGGTGGATAGCGTTATGCTTGGCGCGTTTCATGGGCCCGCACCGGTAAAAGCCGGCCCGAATTCTTCGGCGTATATAGCATCTAGAGAGCCGCTGTTAAACGAAAGCCTTTTTGCTGGTATAATATCCGGACAAGAAGCAATAAAAGCCAGCGCCAATGGCGAGAGAATTGTCACTGCCAACATGACAGGTGCCTTGCGTACTCGGCAAAAACAAAATCAACTATTGAAAGAGTTAGAACTAGACGGTGAATGGGAGGAAGTACAAAATACTTTGCAGATTGAACAATTGATATTTTCTCCCGGAGGCATACAAAATGCCGGGCTTAGAAGTTTTAAAGGGAGCGGAGTTGTTGCTGATGAGTTTGGCAATTGGCCGCATTGGGTATACAAACTTGTAAATACTCAAAATAAAAAGTTTGTTTATGTGGGCCCGGATGATATTATAACACTTTTTTCAGATAATCTAGACAGAAAGGAACAGATTAGTGAGATGAGGTCAGAAAAAGAAAATATCTTAGCAGGCTATCGTAACAAAGCACTGGTAATTCTCAAATTGCGGCAATTACTTGAATTAAAAGACGAAGATTTATCTAAGCTTGAATTTTTATTGAGGCCAGCTGCGCTCGGAGATATTCATTTTGGTTACATTGATGTATTATATGTAAAGCTTCAAGAAATATGGAGAAGAAAATATGAGAATGTTTCGCTTGAAAAATTTATAGATATTTTGGATGATTTAGGCAAATTAATCGGATTTTTAAAACAAGGGAAACAATTAAGTGCAATAAGCCCTGAAGAATTCATTGATATATCAGTAGCCGTTGATAAGCTAGAAAGAGGAGTTTTGCCCGAAGATAATTTGATAGCCCGCATAATGGTTTTTCACAAACGGTTGCTAGATTGGCAAAATCGCCTTATTAACGAATCTGCTGATTGGGCGCAAGGAAGAGCGGGTGTTGTTAGCGTAGAACAAGAGGCAAAGACGCCTGCGTACCATGCTAATCTTTGGATAGCTAATCGGCTTAGTTTGATATTAAAAAATAACGGCCGTAAACCGCTAATATTGGATGTTGGAGCAAACCTTAGCGTATTCTGGCGAATCTTAAGACAGGTGTTAGGATCCGATTTTGTTCACATAGCAGACGGAGTTGTTGACCTAGAACAGGATATAGATATATATAACCAAGCTCCGAATCCTAACAAGATATACGCAGATATATCTGAATTGCCGCAAATTAAAGAAGCAAGCGACGATTTCTTGTACGAACTTCTTAAAACGCCTAACAACTTTGACATTATTGTGGCAAGTTTTATTTTAGACCAATTGACTCCAGAACAGCTGCGAAAAGCCATAGTTGTTTTTGAGGGGCTTTTGGCAAGGCCTCCGAATGAAAGTTTATCAATAAACAATTTGGACAAATTTCCGCTCTTAGTTATTGCCTCTCCGGAACATTCGCCAATTCAGGGCTTAACATTTGATAAAATATTGCGCCTGGCTGGCTACGAGGTAGTAATAGCTCAATTTAATCCGGGCAGCATTTTAACTCAAGAAGCCAGCGCAAGGATATTAGAAGAGGAAGGCCCTGAGAGATTAAGGGCCATCAGGGGCCTTACGGCTAAGCCTTTCCATGTAGTCATTTACGCAAAGACAAAATCAGCGGATATGCAACAAATAGAAAAGATAAAATTGAGTGATTTTACATTAAGACAAGGCCAAAGAAGAATAAAAACCGAAGACACGACGGAACCAAAAATTTCTTCGCTTCATAGATTAAACCCAGATACGCTATATAACCTTGATATTATTGCTTCTTTGCGGCCGCAAGATTTTCAAGCGCAGGGCCAGGAAATAGTGACAAGAGAAGCCATACAAACAGAAACAGTTTATCAGGTTTTTGAAAATAGACTTGCCTGTCTTATGTATTTTAACAATTATCTTACCGCCCAAGAAAGGCCTGTCTTAAATTTAATAGTTCATTTATGGGACAGAGAGGATGCCGTTTTTTTAAGTAGAGAGCAGGTTGATTTTGTTATGCAAAGGCCGTATGATAATAACATAAAAAGAACCGTTGGTTATAGAAGGTTGATTCGAGATTTCCTTCATCTTAAAGAAGGCATAGATGAAAAACATAACCAGCGCTTGGAAAAATTGAGAGACAGCATGATAAGTGCGAATAGAATGGGAGCGCATTCATTTTATAGCTGGAATGAGATAGAATCTGCGATAAGAAAAGAAAGAAGAAAACTTGAGGCATTGCGATATACGCTTTGGGATATTTATACAATGGAGGAAAGTTACCGAAGCGCAACAGGCCAAGAAAGTATATTTGAACAAACGCGCACATTTGAAGTGAAAAGAATTCGGCAGATTAAGGAAGCCGTAGAAGAAATAAAAACAGAGGGCACGATCCCCAGCGTTAGTTCCGTGGCAAAAAGAATTGGCATAAGCCATGTTGGTTTATCAGGATGGGCAGGACATCATAA
>PFHB01000022.1:0-257 GCA_002783585.1 Candidatus Omnitrophica bacterium CG_4_8_14_3_um_filter_43_15 | reverse complement strand
GGGCTAATCGTAATAGTGTTGATTTGGAAAATGCAGGTGTATTATTAGCTAAGCCAATAGATTGTCAACAACGCATTGATCAAATAAAAAGAATTACTGAAAAATTAAAAGATCAAGGCAAAGTTCCAAATGCTACTACTGTAGCAAAAGAATTGGGTCTTGCGAACCATGTTGCCTTAGTTCAATGGGCTAATCGTAATAGTGTTGATTTGGAAAATGCAGGTGTATTATTAGCTAAGCCAATAGATTGTCAACAA
>PFHB01000053.1 GCA_002783585.1 Candidatus Omnitrophica bacterium CG_4_8_14_3_um_filter_43_15 | reverse complement strand
TTTCTACTCGTGATAACTGGAAAAACAGGATCAAATTTGAAAGCCTTTGGCTTTCAAATTTGGCGGAGAGGCAGGGATTCGAACCCTGGATACCTTTCGGTATACGCGCTTTCCAAGCGCGCGCCATAAGCCGGACTAGGCGACCTCTCCAAAAATGGCGGAGAGTGAAGGATTTGAACCTTCGAAGCCCTTTCGAGCTCACACGCTTTCGAGGCGTGCGCATTCAACCGCTCTGCCAACTCTCCGAATTACCATATTTTTTCAAGTTGTAATTCGTCCCGAGTCCCTTGCTATAACAAGTAGGGACGAGGGACAACCTCTTTACTTATACCAAAAATTCGCTAAAAAAGCAACAGCAAAAAGGGGACAAGCCTTATGGGCCTGTCCCCTCTTATAATATAGTATTACTATTATCTTATATCTATAACAGCCACTGGGCTTTCATTGACGACCGCGTCAAATGAATCAACCGAAGTGTCACATGCTGTGCCGGAACAATCATTGACTGTAAGAGTCACAAGATACTTCCCGCGGCTTGTGTAAATATGCGTTACCCTTACGCCTTCTGCAGCGCCGCCATCTCCAAAATTCCATACATAGCTAAGCTTATCGCCGTCTGCATCGCTTGAGTGCGACCCGTCAAAAACAGAATCTGTGCCCAGGCAGCATACCAGGTTAAGCCCGGCATCAGCAACAGGCGGGGTATTTATCTTGACGTATTTAACAACAGAACTTAGCGAACACTGGCTGTTCTTCATGTCATTTACCAGAAGGTTTACCTTATATGTGCCGCCTTTTGAATAAGCGTGCGCCTCTCTGGCAGCTCCTTCTTTTACTGTGCCATCGCCAAAATCCCATACATACTTCAATGTATTGCCATCAGGATCCCTTGAATCTGATCCATCAAACATAACAGCTGTTCCAACGCATGAAGTGCTTATATCCTTAAGCGCTGCCTGCGGCCTGGCGTTGGCGTAAATAATAACGCTGTCTGAAGCTACTGATACAGGCGTCTTATTACCGTCATCTACTGTAAGCACGGCAGTGTATTTTCCGCCTTTTGCATATGAGTGGCTTACTTTAATGCCTTCCGCTGTCTGGCCGTCGCCAAAATTCCATACATAGCTTATCGCGTCACCATCATCATCATAAGAACCTGATCCGTCAAATAAGATATCGGTTCCTACGCAATAATTGATATCGTCTCCCGCTTTTGCTACCGGCTGCTTGTTAAGCTTAATTGTTATAGCATCTGTATCGCTTGAACACGATGTGTTAGAACCATCATCAACCGTAAGTATAGCGCTATAAAGCCCGCCTTTTTTATATGTATGTACAACGCTCTCGCCCTGGACTTTTGCGCCATCGCCAAAATCCCACATGTACGTAAGCATATCGCCGTCTGCATCGCTTGATTTACTTGCGTCAAATACAATGTCATACTGCTGATCTGCTGTTATGTATTTTTCAATGTTCTTACCTGCGTTAGCAACAGGAGGCGTATTTACATATATGCTCTTCTGCGTGCTTGCCGTGCTGCAGACGGTTTTCTTGTTATCATCAACAACAAGGGTTACCTTATAATCTCCGCCTTTTTTATACTTCTTTGTAACATTCTGGCCTTTTGCAGTGTCTGAATCGCCAAAATTCCACATGTAAGAAAGTTTATCGGCAGGATCATCCCTTGTCGCGCTCGCGTCAAACATAATATCCTGGTCCACGCATGCTTTATCAAGCGCGCTAAACGCCGGCACTGGAGCCATATTGACATTTACCGACTCGCTGGTAACCATTGTATCGCAGTCAAGGCCTGAATCATCCTTTACGGCAAGGGTTACCTTGTATTCGCCTGCCTTTTTATATTCATGCGTAACAACCGGCTCCGTGCTGAATGTCCCGTCGCCAAAATCCCAGCGGAAAGAAAGTTTCTGGCTGTCCGGATCATACGATCTTGTTCCGTCAAAAGTAAACTCATTACATTTATCTGCGGATTTTACGCTATTTATCGGTTCGGCAACAACGGCCTTTTTAGGCTTGGGCGCCGGAGCCGGAGGCACATATACAGGTATCTGTGTCATGCCCTTCTTAAAATAAATAGGCAGCAAGTTTCCATTCTGATCCTTTACCCTGATGCCTGCGTGCGCGTATTTCTGGGTTCCCTTTGTTACAATATACTTTATGCGTCGCGTCTGGGGCGCATCAACAAAAATCTGAGTCGCTATCCATTTTCCGCTTTCCGAATCATTTATACGGTATAAAACATTTTCCATTGAGTCATAAACCTGCGTTATGCCGCCATTAGCGTCTATATCATAATTTTCAACGGAAATACTTGTGGTGCCTGCCGGAAGCTGCGGATAAAAATACATCTTTGAACCCTCCGGTTCAAGCAAGCGGAATGTTATGTCATAGCTGAATGCCTCGGCGGTATAAGGGCTTATGCTCACCCTAAACAGGTTTGCGTCATCGCCTGATATGCCTTTAGCTGTCAGCTTAAACTGGTAAAAATCGCCAACTCTTTCACCGTCTTCTTTTACAAACCTGCCTAATTCATAATAGCGGCGGTCATATATATATTGCCTGCCGAATTCTTCCCTTGCCAGCACATTGCCGGCCTTTCCATATACTGTAAACTCTGTCACTGTATCCCATGGATTATCCGAGCTTGACCTTAAATCCCGGAAGTCTCCGGTATCAGGATCATAGATATGAATATACAGGTCCCTTGTCTCATTCTTGGGGACATTTATGTATATATCCTGCTGGAAATCCTCTGCGCCGTAAAGAGGATTGCCCTGCGGCCCGTAGATATAAAAATACTTTGCCTTTGCGCTATCGCGCGGCAACTCATAAGCCCATGCCGCGCAAGCTAACCCAAACACAACTCCCGCTAAAACAGTAAAGATTGTAAATTTTCTCATAACACTTTCTCTTTTTTTATTTATTGTTACCTGCAACCGGATAACCGGCCTTTTGCCAACCGTACATCCCCTCTTTAAAAATCTTAATGCGCTGTTTGCTGTAACCGTTTTTCATAAGAAAATCCGCAGCCGCATCGCTTGCCGTACAATCAACATCCTGGCAATAAACAATAATATCTCTATCTTTTGGAACGTAATCCATATAATACTTTATCATGGATGAAGATATGTTAATAGCTCCTTCTATATGCGCTATATCATAGGACTGTCTTTGTCTTGCGTCAATCCATAAGGCCTTGCCCTTTAAATACTCATGGTATGCCTGTTTTAAATCAATAATATCCGGTTTCATATCTTCTGATACAGATACGCCCTTTACAACCAAAAACCCTGCCTCTTTCCAGGCAGTTATGCCTCCTGTAAGATTAAAGGCGTTATATCCGTACTCCAAAAGCTTTTTTGTAACATGGCTGCTTCTAACGCCTACTGCGCAATTAATAACCAGTAAAGAATCCTTGTTGATTGACTTGGGCATATCTCCTGAAGACCTGATTTCTGATTCAAACTTGCTTTTAGGAAAATTTATGGCGCCTGATATGTACTCTTGAGCAAATTCGCTTTCTTCTCTTACATCAATAAGTTGGAAAGGCTGTGAATTTACTATAAAGGAATTAAGTTCTTCTACTGTTAAGGAAGGCGTAGAAAGCTGTTTCTGGACAACAGTTGGCTTTTGTGGCTTTACTATTCTGGCTAAAACCTTGATTTTTAACTCAGGAGAAGCTGGATCATTTGAATTTACTGTTATATACCTTTGGTCCTTACCTCTTGATTTACGGCTTGTATCGCAGGCTACTGTCAAAATAGTAAACGCTCCTGGTTTTATGGTCCATGAAGATACGTTTATAATTTTATAACCACAGCACGTATCCAGTTTCCTTATAATAAGGTCTTCAGTGCCGGTATTTTTGATCTGAAGCAAGGCCTTCCCTATTTCGCCCTGGGGTATACTACCGAAATCAACATACTCTGCTACTGATTCAATCTTCGGTCCTGCCTGAGAATATACATCTAATGTAAAAAAAGCACTACAAATAACGCAAAGAATCACTAATGCGCATATCGTTATGCTTTTTTGTGCCGGGGTATACATTTTTACCTTACTTAAGATGCTCTTTTAAAAAGTTAGAGGATTATAATGTTTTAAAACCCGTCCTTGGCAGGAATAATCAAAACTTAGATTATCTCTTACAGGCATGATTGGGTGTATTATACTATTATTACGCGTCTTTGGCAAGCTTTTTCTTAATATTTTTAGCAAAACAGGATTTACCACCTGAACCCGGCGCCGGCTGATAAAGACACCCCTTTACCTTCTTTTAACGCCTTTATAAACGCCTCGCCTGCGCCTTTTAAGATATTTCTTGAAAGTTTCAAACTCGCGCCTATATCCCTGCCTTTATTGTTTTTCAATTTAAGTTCTAACGTGTCTTTTGCGCTTAGCTTAAAATTCGCGCCAAAACTAATGCTCTTGATCTTTTTGCCTTCATAAGGCGCTTCAAACAATAAACCCAACTTTTCGTTTATCCTCCACTGGCCCAAAAGAACCAGTGTTTTAGCTTTAGGGTTGGCGCCTATGCTTATTTTGTATTCAATGCCTCTTTTTGTTGGTTTTAGCAGGCCTATCTGAAAATCAAAACCCGAATTTATTTGTTTATTTAAAACGTATGTGATTTTGTATTTTTCAAATATAGCCCAATAACCTTTAAATGTCAGTAAACTCTCTTTGCCGTAAGTATATATAATCTGGTTATTATCATTTACACACCAGGCGCCTTGTAAAATTAAATTATCCTCTGCTGCGCTTTCTTTGGTAACTTCAAAGCTTAAACGGTTGTACTTATCGGCCTTCCATGAGCCGTTTAATTTTAAGATGTATACTTTTTTGTTGCCGGCAACATCCCTTGTGCCTGCAGAAAAAGACAATTCATCATCCTTGGCGTCCAGCAACTGGCCTTTTATTATGAGGCGGTTGCCCACAACCTGGTTATTCCATTTATTCAGGGTAAAGACAAGGTTATGATCTTTGTTTAATGAGTAGTTGCCGGAGAGCTTAACCTGCTGGGGAATATCAATATTGCTTGATTTTTTTATGTGGTAGGTGAACGAGTTATCTTTATCTATCTTAAATCTACCGTCTAATACCTTCCTAAACCTCTTAACGCCTGATGAACGGCCTGTTTTTTTGGCAATAAGGCGGTTATGCGGATCTATTTCGTAAAATATTTTTTCTCTGTCTGGCATAATATCAAAAATGCACCTCTATAACTTTTTCCGCTGACTTTTCACCTCTGCCTATTTTTATGCGGCTTTTCTTTACATCCAGATGCTTCGCCAGAAGCGCTATCACTGCCTTGTTCGCCTTGCCTTCAACAGCAGGCGCCCTGCAGCGCACCTTTAGCCTGCCCTCTTCCTCTATCACCTCATTACGTTTTGCGTTCGCAATGACTTTTATATTAATCAGCTTCATATAATTTCAAATCGCCTCCATTGTTGACGGCGGCTTTGTGGCAATGTTATAGGTGGCGCTGACAACACCCGGCACCTCTTTTGTCATGCGGCTGGCCAATTTTTCAAGCGTCTCATAAGGCAGGCGCGTGGATTTTGCGTTTCTTGCATCTAAACTGTCCCAACAACGGATCTCAATCTGTAAACCAAAATCCCTTTTATTATCGCGCATTCCTGTAACGCGGTCCTGGTGCAAAATCGCCATATACTGAAACGCCTTTACAGCCTTAAGTTCTTCCTCAACTATAGACGTCGCCTTTCTGACTGTATTTATCTTTTCCGGGGTAACCTCTCCTATTATCCTTGCTGCCAATGCCGGCCCTGGAAACGGCATGCGGTTATAAATCTCCTCCGGAAGCCCGAGTGCCGAGGCAACCTTTCTGACGCCGTCTTTTCGCAGCTGCACTAATGGCTCGATAATTTTATAGCCAAACGCCTCCTGTGGGTCTATGCCCAGCTGCTCAAATACGTTATGCTGCCTTTTAATGCCTGCAACGGTCTCATCCACGTCTGTTAAAATCGTACCCTGTAAAAGGTATTTGGCATTGCTTTGTTTTACAAGCTTTCCGAACACATCCTTGTAAAATGCCTGGGTAATAGCTTCTCTTTTCTCTTCAGGGCCTGTTATCCCTTTTAGCGCCTTGAAAAATTTATCCTGCGCGTTGATAATTTCAACCTCAACGCCCATTTTTTTAAAAATGGATACAATTGATTCAGGCTCGCCCTGCCTCATAAGGCCGTTGTCAATAAAATACGTCTTAAGGTTTTTAGCCAGCGCCTTATGGCCCAGCATTGTCACAGCAGAAGAATCAACCCCGCCTGAAAGCGCGTTTATCGCAAAACCCTTGCCCACAAGCTCGGCTATTTCTTTGGCCTTTTGCTGTATAAAATCATCTGTGCTTAAATCCTTTGCCCGTATCTCCTCTGTCTTAACCATATCCCCTCCATATTTTTATCTTACCGGGTTTTTATATAGTTTTCTACTGATCGGTCATAAGTAGCCTCTGCCGTCTTATTAAAATAGCACGCCGGCAATTCGCCTGAGCGTCTGTGATACTCCAGGCACTCGCAGCATATTCCATGCCTCGGGCAACCCGCATAGGTACAGTTACACATTGCGTTATTCTTTTTTATATTCTTGCAGTTATTCATAACTTCCGGCTTAGCCGCAGGGCCCACAGCCCTATAATTAAAGGAACAACCAAGGCTAGAATACTGTACCATAACGGCTCGTTAAATCCAAACTTGATGGACAAATCAGGAAACATAAATCTCGCGATGTGTATGGCCGATATAAACAGAAAAAATACGCCGCAAAATCTTAACGCTTTACTTTTCATAATCACATCCTCGCCACCCCATGGGGTGAAAACCGGAGCATCCCCGGACTATCCATATATTAAAACGACAAAACTTTCTGCGATAAACGATGCAATTCTGCATTTGCAAAAGCTAATACTTTCTTTTTCACTACCCTTGAAAAATATTCTTTTTCTGTCTTAGTCAGTTTTTCACATTTAAGCTTTTTCAAAAACAACTCTTTCTGTTTCGGGGAAAAAACCTGCGATAAGGCATATTCAAGGCCAAGCTCGTCTTTTGCTGACATCAAATCACTTAAATTGGGTTGAGATTTATTGAAATATTGAGTGAATGCTGACTTCACTCTCTGGCCGGACATAGAATGTCCTGCGACTTTAAAATCTGATTCTTTTTTGAACTTTGTTAAAAATTCCGCGAACTCTTTTTTTCCATCATTAGAAAAAGAATTATACAATTTGTCTGCCCATAAAAATTTTAAATTTAAAAATTTATAAAGCGCCAACGACATTAAAACCAATGAGGCCAAATAATGTTTGTCGAAGGGTTTTTTTAAATACCATTTAACTTTATCATAATTAAATATGGCTTTTTCTGCGCTGGTAGCCAATACAACCGGAAAACCTTCCCAAAGGCGAAGATCCATGGACTTAACCATATCTGCCAAGGTTAAATTCACATTTTGATCTTCCTCTGTCTTAAAAAGAGGAAAACCCAAAGCTGCGGCTTGTTTAAGAAGATTTTCCTTTTTCATTATACATCCCTTCTTTCTTGAGAATATTCATAAAATTATCTAAATACTTACATACTTTGTTTTCTGAAACATCAAATGAAGCCGTCTCTTGAAACCGCTGCTTTAATTTAACAAAATCTATATCACTCTTCTTATTCCTCACTAAAGAAATGCAATCTTCTATATCTACAGATGTAGATCTAAAAAGTTTACTTATGATAACATCATAATAATTAAGCACTCCTAAATAAATATGGTTGAACTCTTTTATTAAAACATGATTGCCTTTTTCCAATGGCGATTCTAGCAATTCCGTTGTATGTATGGCCCTGCCCCTGAATAAATCAAATATAAAACCGCTGTCTCTTGACCACCCCCATCCACTTACTGACTTATACCCGAGCTGCTTAAGGGTATTGATAAGGTATTCGTACTCATTTAAATCAGGCACCATCAAATCAATATCTTTCGTGGACGCCTTGACACCTAAAAGCGTCATTGCTGTCCCACCGCAGGCGATCAGGTGGACTTTCCTCTTAAGAAACCCGTCCCAGCCGCTAAGCGTATCCAAAAGTCTTTTTTTGTCTATCCGATATTCCATACAATTAATTGTATCAATTTATACAATTCTCTGTACTAAAGTATACAATATAAAGACCCTATTGTCAAGGGCTTTTTTTGTGAACCGGCGCCTGGCGCCGGTTCTTACTAATATTTCCTTGCGCCAAACGGCCGCCAAGCCGGCGAAATAACCTTGTCAAGTTTTTGGCCGGATTTTAACGCCGCAAAGGTCAAGGCCTGTTGCCCAAACCTGGCGCTTACCGCGTCAAGCGCCTTGTTAATATTGTCCCTTTTTGAATCCTGTTCGAACAGATATAACTCTTTTTGCTTTTTAACAAGGCCTGAGGCGCTCACGCCCAGAAGCCGCACAGGTTTTTCCAATTTTATTTTTCCGATAATCGCCGAGGCGGACATATATATCTTTTGCGCGTCATCTGTCTGCTCCTGTATCTTTTTTTGGCGCGTAAAGGTATGAAAATCATTATATCTTATCACTATTGTTATAATATTACCTGATAATTTTTCTCTTCTCATCCTGCGGCTAACCATATCAGCCAGCTGTAAAATGCGCGTTGAAATATCGCCGGGCGCAGTAATATCACGCTCAAACGTCATGCTGTGGCCTATGGATTTTGCCTGCTCCTGATAGCCAAACGGCGTCACAAAAGAATCATCCTCGCCTTTGCCCATATTAATAAGTGTGCTAGCGATAACTCCGAATTTCGCTTTAAGAATACGCGGCGGGGCTAGGGCCAGCTGCGAACAAGTATAGATGCCCATAGAATTCAGCGCTTGTTTGGTGCTTTTACCTATGCCGCAAAGTTCTTCTACAGGCAGATCTTTCAACGTTTCGCCTACACGCTCTTTTTTAATCCATAAAAGGCCGTCAGGCTTATCATGGCTTGAGGCGAGTTTCGCTATCAGCCTGTTAGGGCCTATGCCAACCGAACAACTAAGGCCAAGCTCTTTTAAAATATTTATCTTTATCTTTTTGCCTATTTCAAGCGGCGAGCCAAACAAACTGCTTGTGCCCGTTATATCAACGAAGGATTCGTCTATTGATGAAACTTCAACATCAGGGCTGAATGAATAAAGTATGTCGACTATCTGGCTGCAAATGGCAGTATATTTTTCATGGCTGGCCTCAACGAATATAATCTGCGGGCAGGCCTTCTTTGCCTGAAATTTATTCATGCCCGTGCGCACGCCAAGGGCTCTTGCTTCATAGCTTGATGTAACCACTACTGTGCGGCTCTTTGAACCAACAACAGCTACCGGTTTACCGCGCAATGCCGGGTTATCCCTTTGCTCGACTGACGCGAAAAACGCGTCCATATCAAGATGTAATATAATCTTTTCCATCACGAAAATCCAAAGTGCGCAAACACCCTTCCGAAATTTTTATCGTCCTTCTCTAATCTATGATAAAGCTTTTTTATATGCGGCTGGTCTAAAAACCGCAAAACCCTTTTCTTTAACTGCCCGCTTCCTTTGCCGGGAATAATCTCCACTAAAGAAATTCTCTTCTCTACGGCCTCTTTTATAACACGATTCAACTCTATATCAATATCCCGGCCTTTATTAAAAATATCATGCAAATCTAATTTAAGCTTCCCCATAATTTTTTATCGTCACGCCCCATAACTGCTTATCAAACTTTACTTTCAAATATATGTTTAGTTTTCAGGCACACCCTTACTAACATTAGCATAACCGGCACTTCAATTAAAACGCCAACAACCGTGGCCAAAGACGCGCCGGATGACAATCCAAAAAGAATTGTTGATGTCGCAATAGCCACCTCAAAATGATTACTCGCTCCTATTAGCGCCGAAGGTGCGGCATCCCGATAAGATAACTTTAACCGTTTGGCCATCGCGTAGGTTATACCGAAAATAAGGCACGTCTGAATAAACAAAGGAACAGCTATTAAGAATATAATCTGAGGCTGTTTAATTATCAACTCGCCTTTAAATGAGAACAATAAAACCAGGGTTAGAAGCAAAGCGCACATTGAAACCGGTGTCAGATAATGCAGAAACTTCTCCTTAAACCATTTAAATCCTTTTTTGGCTATTAGCCATTTTCTTGAGAAATATCCTAATAATAATGGCAGGCCGACATAAATCACTACTGACAACACAATGGTCTGCCATGGAATCGGCATTTTATTCACGCCTAACAGCCATCCCCCTAACGGGGCATAAAGGAATAACATGGTAAGAGAATTAATAGCTACCATAACCAGGGTAAGGCCATCGTTTCCTTTTGATAGATGTCCCCAGATAAGCACCATTGCCGTACAAGGCGCAATGCCAAGTAAAATACATCCCGCGATGTAAGAACGATATAATTCTACCTGCGCTCCCCCTTTAACAATCTCCACCCCGGGCAGCCACCCCTTAAACAACACACCTAAGAATAGAGTTGCAATTGCCAGCATTGCAAAAGGCTTTATGCACCAGTTCACAATTAAAGTAAGAATAACCGGTTTTGGCGTTTTTCCAGCCTTGATAACCTCGGCAAAATCGATTTTTACCATGATGGGGTACATCATGAAAAAGAGACAAACAGCTATAGGCATTGAGACTTGATATATCGAGAATCGGTCCAGCATAACAGCAAATTGAGGAAACAATTTACCAATGGTAATCCCGAGCCCGATACAAAGAACAACCCAGCCGGTAAGATACTTTTCAAAAAAACTTAAACTCCGCTCTTCATTAATAACATGCTCCATCCTGCGCTCCTTAAATTAACAAAAACCGTTCTCTAACAGCCGGATCTATGACTACTCCTCTATTTCAAAACGGCAATGGCATATATTACATTCATAGATCGACATCTCATGATAAGGCCCTATGAAACGCGTATCCTGACATCCACATTTTGGACATTGTACCGGGGCAGACCAATCAGCCATAAAAAATCCCTTTAAAACCCTACTAGCCTATAGTATTATTAATTTCGTTAACTACAAACTCCTTTTTATCAACATTGCCCTGCTGGATAAAAAATCTCTTAAAGCCTGCCGGGCGCTTATCCTGCAGAACTTTTTGCGCATAATCAAGGCACCTGTCTTTGCCTGCGCCTGAACCATAAGTGCTGAATAAAATTATATTCTTGCCCTCCAAGCCGCTACATTTCTCAATGTAAGCATTTAAAGCAGGCGCAGGGCCGAATGCCCACACTGGCGTGCCGAAACAGATTAAATCATACTTTGATAAATCAAAATTAACATCCTGAATGCGCGCTTTTATATGCCTGAATGCCCTGCCGCACTGTCCGAGAAATGACCCTGGCTCATCAAGCGCAACAATCTCCAGCTCCTCGACCTCGCCTTTTTTCCGCAGCGCCTCAACAAGCACCCTGGCCACTTTTTTTGTATTACCGCTATAAGAATAATAAACGATTACTGAT
>PFHB01000006.1 GCA_002783585.1 Candidatus Omnitrophica bacterium CG_4_8_14_3_um_filter_43_15 | reverse complement strand
AAATACTTAAGGCAGAACCAAAGGCAGAATCAAAAGCTGAATTTAAGCCTGAACCAAAAGCCGAACCAAAGGCCGAACTTAAAGCTGAACCTAAAAAAGAAGTAGCAGCGCCAGAAGCAACGCCGGAAGCAGCCCTTGAAACAGGGGCCAAAAAGAATAAAAAAATCGGCCAGATGGCCATTAAAGAGGTTGAGGATAAATTAAACAGCCTGAAAGAAAAGATGGGCGGGTTTGGTTCAAGATATGCAAGTGAATTGCTTAAGAGAAAAGAAGTTTTATTGGGTAAAAAATAATGAACATCGAAGAATTGTGGCAGAGAGCAATTACTAAAACCGAGATATACAGGGCGCGTATAAGGTATCTTTATACTTTTGATCAAACGGAACTGCCCTATGTATACCTGACGGAGTCAACCGTAAACCCGGGCGATGTTGTTGTGCGCCAGGGCAGGATTACGGCTGAAAAGCCAATGGTAATATTGCCGGGTGGCCTGCCGCAATTTGAGGGTTTCGAGATCAATGATGTTGCGGCGTTTCTTTTTTTGCGCGGCGTATCATTCCCAAGCATGAAATATTCAAATCAGACCCAGAAACTGGATGTGGTTTCAGGCCCCCTGTCAAAGGTTGTCTTAAAATACAAGCGCGATCTAGAGCGGAAAGAGGATGTCAGCACAGGCCTTGTGGTTTCGCCTGAGGACTGCTGGCAGTTTTCGGTAATGATATACGCCGCTGCCCTTGCCGCCAAATCCATACCTCAAGACATTCAAAACATCTTAAAACGCATGGGTATACAGAATAATTGAATCTTCTTGATTTAATTATTGCAATAAAGTATAATTTTGTAGGAAAGGATAAAACCAGTGGCGCAGGAACCTAACAGTGTTGATCAGAAAATAAACGGCGAGCAGAAACAGGAGCCTGAGATAGTCGTAAACCCGGGTATACTTGTGCCTACCAAGATTTTCTTCACCAAAGGCGTTGGCGTGCACAAGGATAAGCTTACGAGTTTTGAAATAGCGTTGAGAAAAGCCGAGATAGAGGCCTTTAACCTGGTAACCGTATCGAGTATTTTGCCGCCGGGATGCAAGCTTGTATCAAAAGAGCATGGCGTTAAATGTTTAAGGCACGGGCAGATAGTTTTTTGTGTTATGGCAAGAAGCGACACGAATGAGCCTAACAGGCTGATAGTTTCTTCAGTGGGGCTTGCGGTGCCGGCGGATTCTGACCATTACGGGTATCTTTCAGAGCATCACGCATGCGGAGAGACAGAAGAAAGAGCCGGAGCTTACGCCGAAGACCTGGCTGCTTCAATGCTTGCCAGTATAATGGATATAGATTTTGACGCTGATAAAAACTGGGATGAGAGAAAGCAGGAATTTCAGACCTCAGGCAAGATAATCAGGACAAGAAATATCACCCAGTCGGCCGAAGGCAACAAAGACGGCCTGTGGACATCGGTTGTCGCAGCAGCGGTATTTATCACATGAAATCAAAAGTTGTAATCATTCCGGTTCCGTATGAAAAGACTACTTCATACGGTAAAGGCACAAAGAATGGCCCTAAAGCCATTCTTTGTGCCTTTAAGCAGGTTGAACGGTATGATATAGAGTTGAACAGGCCTACTGACAATATTGCGATAAAGATTCTTCCTGCGGTAAAAGATATAAAAAAAATTAACTATGACTTTTCCGGCGGCAACCTGCCTATTTATTTCGGAGGCGAACATACGATTACAGCAGCGATAATAGCAGCAATCAAAACCAGTCGCCGCGATTTTTCAATTTTGCACCTTGATGCGCATTCTGATTTGCGCGATACATACGGCGGCACAAAATATTCACATGCCTGTGTTATGCGCAGGATCTGGGAAATGGGCGTGGCATTTGTTTCAGTAGGCGTGCGCAGCGAGTCCTACGAAGAAAGCAGGTTTATCAAAAGAGAAGGCATAAAGATTCATTATGCGCATCAGATACATAAAGACAAGGATTGGATCAAGAAGATAACAAAAAGATTAAGCAAAAATATTTATATCTCATTTGATGTGGATGTTTTTGACCCGGCTGTTGTCCGCGCCACAGGCACGCCGGAGCCGGGTGGATTAACCTGGTATCAAGTCGTTGATTTATTTTCTGCCATCAAAAAAGCCAACAAAAATCTCATCGGAATGGACATAGTAGAACTGTCGCCTGTCAAAGCCGACCTTGCCTCAAGCTTCGCCTGTGCCGCGCTGCTGCATAAAATCCTTGCAATTTTCTGCCTCAAGTGATAATATAATACCCTAAATATAATATTTTATGCTCAAACACATTTCGTTTATAGCAGCGGTGGTGCTTCCTTTTTGGAACCTGCCATTAATATTCAGGGTAATAAAGAGGCGCTCGTCAGAGGATATAAGCATATTCTGGGCAGCAGGCGTTTGGGCGTGCCTTTTGGTTATGGCACCGTCGAGTTTTGTGTCTGTGGATATGCTATGGAGGGTATTTAGCATAATGAATTTTATTTCATTTTCATTGGTGTTGGTGACAGTATTAATGTACAGAAAGGGGAAGATTCATGCAGAAAACAGTTAAAGCGTTTCCAAAGAATAAGTTTCAGGAGATAAGGGTTAGCATAACTGAGTATCAGGGCAACGATCTTATAGACATAAGGACATGGACCCTGCCGCAGGGCGCCAGCGAGTATTCGCCTACGGGAAAAGGCGTGTCCATTAATGTAAAGTTATATCCTGAGATCAAGGAAGCAATCCTTGCTTTAGAGAGCGATTTAAAAGAAGCCAAGTTAATCTAAGGGGGTATCTATGTCAGACGAGGAAAAATTGGAAAGTCAGGGCTCAAGGCCCAATGAAACAGCCGAAGAAAAATTTATACGTATCGCCAACCTCAGGGTTCCAAACGCGATAAAGAAGATAAAACTGATAGGCAATCTTTCGGCCTCGGCATACAAATATTCAGAAGACCAGGTCAGCAAAACAATAGCTAGCTTACGGCAGGCGGTTGACGAGGTTGAGGCAAAATTTAAGAAAGGTTCTCAGAAATCAGATTCATTTTCTCTTTAGAAGAACTTGCCGGGTTTTTTGATAAAAACGGCATAGACGCATACCGCGCAAAGCAGGTATTTCACTGTATATACAAAAAAGGCCTGTTGGATTTTAACCAATTCAGGCAGCTTCCCAAAGCCGTTATAAGCTTGTTAAATAAAAACTGCCGTATTTTGGCAGGCGAAATAGTAACTTCCCGGATTTGCGAAGCAGATAAAACTGAAAAATTTCTTATAAAATTAAAAGATTCATACCTGATTGAGTCAGCGCTTTTGTCTTCGGATGACGCCAGGTTAACAGCGTGTATCTCGACGCAGGTTGGCTGCGCTGTGTCATGCGTGTTTTGCGCAAGCGGCATGGCTGGTTTTAAGCGCAATCTCACTAAAGAAGAGATAATAAGCCAGTTCCTTTTAATGCGCCATCATGCGCAAAAAAGCGACAAAGACATTACAAATGTTGTTTTTATGGGTATAGGCGAGCCGCTTTTGAATTTTGAAAATCTGATTTCGGCCATAGACCTTTTAACAAGCCCTTATGCGGCAAATATAGGAAGCCGCAGGATAACTGTTTCAACTTCAGGCATAATCCCGGGCATTAAGAAGCTGGCGGATTATAAGAAACAGATAAACTTAAGTGTTTCCCTGCACAGCGCTTTTGATGATAAAAGAAACACCCTTGTTCCTGTGAACAAAAAATATAATATAAAAGCGCTTATGGACGCGGTAAAAGATTATATATCTAAAACCCGCCGGCATGTAACATTTGAATACGTTTTGATAAGCGGTTTAAACGATTCGTCTGAAGACGCTGACGCGCTTTCAGGCATATTAAAAGGCATAAGCTGCAAGGTAAATCTTATACCCTATAACAGGATTGAAGGCGCGGATTTTAAAACTTCCGCAAGCCGGGATGTAAAAAAATTTGCCGACAGGCTGCTTAAAAATAAAATAAATGCAGTCAGACGCCGGAGAAAAGGTTTTGACATAAATTCCGGCTGCGGGCAGCTCAAGGCTGTGTGGAAATAAAATACAGTGACATTTTTATTTGACGGATATAATATTATTTATAAGATAGCGCGCTTAGAGAAGAAATTAGACAACAGCCTCGAGGCTGCGCGCCTGGCGCTGGTATCCATGGTAAAGGCGCATTCTGCAAAAGGCAACGAATATATAGTAGTTTTTGAGGGTAAAGACGAGCACTCAGGGTTATATCAGCAGCAAACCGGCGGCGCAATTAAGGTGGTCTTTACCAGGACGCATGAAGAGGCGGACAACCGCATAATAACCATTCTGAAAAACGCCAAAGATGCTTCAGATATCAGCGTTGTTTCAGATGATAATTATGTGCGTAACCATGCCAAGGCATTCGGCGCTTTGAGTATTTCTGCGCGCGAGTTTTTCAAGAAAAGCGATATCAGCCGCAGCCGTATTGAAGCAGTAAAACCTGTGAACGAAAGCAAGATAAACGAGGAATTGAAGAAGATATGGGGCGTATAAGCAATATTTTTGCGGTAGTTTTTTTAACGACAGCCCTTTTGTTGTCCTGCCAGGGCGTGTTTGCTATGACGCAGCAGACAGAGGCTGCGATAGGCCGCGGCGTAAACGAAAAGCTGGTTAAAAAATACGGCATATATGATAATTCCAAGGTGCAAAAATACGTTGAACACGTCGGGCTTAAGATAGTAAGCGTTTCAGACAGGCAAAATATAGTTTATCATTTTACTGTGCTTGATGCTAATGAGATTGACAGTTTTTCAGCGCCAGGGGGTTATGTTTATATAACAAAGGGCTTTTTAACTAAGTTAAAAACCGAGGCGCAGCTGGCAGCCGTATTAGCCGCAGAGGTAGTCCACATAGCTTACAGGCATTCAATTCCTTCTATAGAAAAAAATATGGCTTTTCATTCAGTAAGCACGGCAAACAAAAAAGATGTGCTTATGCACGGAATAATGTTTGCTTATGATTTGATTGATGTGGGCGTGCATAAAAAGATACAGTCCGAGGCTGATATAAAGGCCGCTGAATACTTATTGCGCTCCGGCTATGACCCTATGGCTATGATAAGGATGCTTGACGTTATCCAGGTTCAGGAAAAAAGAGACCTTTCATCGGTTCAGAGTTATATTATGTCGCATCACAAAACAACACGCCGGATAGACGTGGTAAGGCTTATGATATCTAATCTTAAAGCGGCTCATTCTGATAAATTCGAAGCCGCTTTGGGCAAGAGTTACCCTGATAAATACAAAGAAAACGTTCTGGATGTCATGTAATATGCGATATAAAAATAAAAAGCCATACAAGGCAAAAGATGACAGAATTAATGATCTTATAGGTCAGATAGCCGGTAATTACGCTTCGGGTTTTAAGGAAAGCCTTATGCGTGATATGCTTGTTACGATAGCCAAGATAGGCGAGGAATGTTCTGATCCCGGGGATATGAAGCTGATAAACACCACGCTTAAGGAGTTCAGATACGCCTTTAAGGTTTTTTCAAAATACCGCCACAGGCGCAAGGTTGCTTTATTCGGCTCAGCTAGGACAGATAAAAACGCAAAAGAATACAAAATGGCAGAATTATTCGCAAAGGCTATTGCCAAAGAGGGTTTTCAGGTTATTACAGGCAGCGGCCCGGGCATAATGGAAGCAGGCAATAAAGGCGCCGGAGCTGTCAACAGTTTTGGCGTTAACATAAGGGTTCCGTTTGAGCAAAAACCTAACCCGTATATAGCGGAAGACACAAAGCTTGTTAATTTTAAGTACTTTTTTGCCAGAAAGCTCATATTTATCAAGGAATCAGACGCTACAGCGCTGTTTCCGGGTGGATTTGGCACTATGGATGAGGGTTTTGAGGTTATAACGCTTTTTCAAACAGGCAAATGCAGGCCCAGGCCTATTATAATGCTTGAATCGAAAGGCGGTACTTACTGGAAGAACTGGCTTAATTTTGTTAAAAAGAGCATACTTAAAGACGGCTATATATCAAAAGATGAGCTTAAGATATTCAGTATTACCAATGATGTTAATGATGCCGTAAGGCAAATCAGGCATTTTTACAAAAATTACCATTCCATGCGCTATATAAATGATATTACGGTCATAAGGCTTAACAATGAGATGCCTGATAAGGTAATTAGCTTGATAAAAAAGGGCTTTTGCGATATATTATCCAGCGGGCCTGAGAAAACACCTGCTTTTGAGCTGGAAACAGAGAATAATGAGCATTTGGGTCTGCCGCGTATAAAGATGCATTTTAACCGCCATGATTTCGGCAGGTTCAGGGAATTGATAGACGTTATCAATAGCAGCTATTAAAAATAGCCATTTTTTAGAAATAAATGGGAATATTTGAGGGTTTGGGTTGTTATGGATACTAAGAGAGAAGATGAAATATTGCTGGAAAAGGCAACAAAAGGCGACAAAACAGCCTTTGAGCAATTTTATCAGAAATATAAAAAGCAGATATTTAACTATGTATACCGGTTTGTAAACAATTATGCCCTGGCAGAGGAGATCACGCAGGAAACGTTTATAAACGCGTATATAAATTTGAATAAGTATTCAGAAAAGGGTAAACCCCTTGCCTGGTTTTATACTATAGCCGGAAACCTGTGCAAAAATGCTATAAAGAGCAAGAATATAAGGTCTGAGGTTTCCCTGGATGCTCCTTTAAAAGATACAGATGGTAACATAGGCATGATTGATGTGCTTGAGAATGTAAATGACAGGCCTGAGATCACAATACGCAGCAAAGAGCTGGTTGGTAAGATACAGGAGGCAATAAATTCTTTGCCTATTGAGCATAAAGAGATACTTCTTTTATGCGATATCCAGGGCCAGTCTTATCAGGATGTAGCGCAGATATTGGGGTGTAAGCCTTCTACAGTGGGTTCCAGGCTGCATAGGGCAAGGCGTAAAATAGCCAATAAATTAGCTGTATTATACAAGGAAAAGTCCAAAAAATGGTTCAAATGGAAAGATGTAAACTTGCTACAAAAAGACTATCCTTCTACATAGATGGCCAGCTTTCAGATAAGGCAAGGCTGGTTGTTGAAAAACATCTATCTACGTGCAAATACTGCCAAAATGAGGCCATTTTATTGTGGAATGCCAGGTTAGTGTTAAAGAGTTTTTCCTCTGTAAGAATACCTACCTCACTAGATAAGAAATTCACAAAAGAGCTTTATAAGTAAATAGTATGTCTGATAAGCAAATCATACGACTATAGGGACATCTCTTAAAGAGGTATCCCTAAAAAACGTATATAATTACCATTAAATACTAAATTAGACAGTATCATACTATATCATCATAAGTATAATGATTTCAAGTAGTTATGATAACAGTATCATTGTAAATTAAACAGTATCATAGTTAAATAAGCAGTATCATATCTGTAGAGACAGTATCATACAGTATCATCTAGTATCAAATGTTTATTTTTAAGCTACTTTTTTATAGGTGTGGCGCGCGCATAAGGCTATTTCAATATAATTTCCTATTGGCATCCAGGATCGTGCTATTTCCACTGTAATTTTAGATCAGTTTTTAACAAACTTTCATTTTTACTAACAAAAAGCATAAGAAACATAAATAAAAAAATAAATGAAAAAAAGTGGGAATATTTCCGATTTTCAGTTGTTATAGTAGTAGAGAAGAGCAGGTTTTTAAAGGTGTTTAATAAAGTAGTTCATATTGAAAACTTAATAGTTTAAGAAGTAGCCCCGACAAAAGCAAACTGTGAGTAATCGCAGGACGCAAAGTCACGGGCCCCATCAGCAGCTTTGTTTAATCTTAAAAATAGGGGTAGCCGGATTACCAAAAGGTTAAGTTTTTTGAATTATTGGTAATCCGGTTTTTTATGGTAAGGATTATAATAAGCTATATAATGATTAATGTTCTTATCGAGAATTGGAGTGATTCAGAAGTCCTTTTAATCAGCAGTAAAGATTTTGGCGGTTAAAAGGCGTTTTAAATTGTCTCTTTTTTACAGTGTTTACAAAGTCTCTTCCGAAGTCAATGTGTAGGTTGAGAAGTGAAAGTAAAAAGGGCGAAAGACATGGAAAACTTAGATAAAATAAATTCTGTTTTTATACCATGGGAGCAACGACATAAGCTATTATTAAGAATAATAGCTTCAGTAGTGGTCGTTGCTTTTATTTTTACCCAGACAGGCGTAGCCCAAGCATTTGACAGGTCAAGGGTTAAGCCTGAGCAGGTAACAAAAGAGCGCACAGGCTTTTTAGGCCTTGAGGCGTTTAAAGAGAACAAAAAGCTGGAACTTGAAGAATTACAGCAAAGGCGCAGGGCAGAACAGCAGCGCAGCGTAGCTCCTGCCGTAGTGCAGTATGGCCTTGATAAGTCACTTTACGGCAGTAACCAGGAAGAAAAAATATACGGTATATTCCCTGAAAGGATCATGGCGCAGCAGTCTATAGTCCAGGAGATACTCAGGGTTCAATCTTTGATGGGCAAGGACTACATGAGATATGAAGACGGCATGATAGTCAATTTTGACCCGTTTTCAGGCCTTACCACAAGCATACTCAACGAACGCGTTACTGATGATCATGGAAATGTGTCTTTCAGAGATACATTTAACATGCACTATAATGACAAAAGGCTTCTCGCAGAATACACATCAAGAACTACTGCTCCAAATGGCGTAGTTACCGAAGTGCACAGGTATGACATTCAGTATACCGCGGATTCAGTATTTTATGGCAGTGATGAAACAAACGCCAACAAGCTTATAGTTTCATACAAAGAAGAAATAAAAGTTTATGGCGATGCGCAGGGCCAGGCAACCTATACCGATGAATACCTGCATAATATTTCAGGACAGATTTATGATGAAAACGGCAATCTCCTTGAATACGTTGAAGAAGTTACAGATGAAGACGGCAATCTTGTTGAGAAGAGATTTGTCAGTTATATGCAGTATGATTCAGAAGGCAACCTTATAAGCTATTACGAAAAGGTTACAGATGCCAACAACGCAATAATAAGAGAAGGCACTGTTTATGTTTCAGATACTAATCAGGATGGATTTGCAAATGACCCATCAGCAAGAATAATCATAGAAGTAGAATTGATTGAAGGCCAGTTACGGGTTATTGAAAAGGTGTTGGATTCAAGCGGCAATACGCTTCAGACAACCACCAGGATATACCAGACAGATAATTTTGGAAATATTGCAGTAGGCAGTGAATTTACATACGAAGTTAAGGATGCTTATGGCTATGTCATAACATCCTTGAATTTTACAGTTACTGCCATAGAGGTAAAGGGCGCGAATAAGGTTATCACTTCTACTGCTGTAAAGGCCGGTTATACAGGCGAACCGATAACATATGAGCTTAAAGACGAATACACCACAGCAGGCGAGCTTGTAAATAGTAGTTATAAAACAAATCAGATTCTTTCAGACGGCACTGTGCGTATCAGCGAGATAGTGAAAGAATATTCCCAAAATGCGTTAATCCACTCAATAAATGTTATTACATATGTTTACAATGACGGATCAAAGCTTGTTATAACTGCGACTCAGGAGGTTGACGAGGACCATGATAACAGGCTTGTTGGTTCTCAGACTACAAGAGACTATTATTCCAAAAACGGCAAGCTTACAAATAAAGAATATACAGAAGTAACCAAGGATTATGATGATGAAAATAACGGTATCCTTTCCTATATAAAGACAACTGTCACGAGAACGGATTATGACGCAAACGAAAATCCAATAGGTACGCCGGAAACAGACGAATATGAGACATATTATGATGCACAGGGCCGTATTACCAGCCTTATTCGCACACATGTAAATAATGATGGCACCTGGAGCACATCTACAGAGCAAAGATTAGATTATCAGGGTAGTTATTATACTCATTCAGTCAAAACTACCACAAACTATTCAAAAAACAATGTGGTACTTAATGAGCAGGTTAATGAAATAGTAAAAGTCTACGAAGCTGACAGACTTATAAGCTATGTATCCACAACTATAACCAAAGACGCTGATAATAAAATAACCTTTAAGCAAATAATAAGCCAGGTAAGGACATACAGGCCTGATACTGACTACCTTGAAACATTCGAATCAACTACCACAAACGAAAATTATACAAACGGCGTTCTGTTAAATAGCGAGATAGATTATACAAGAAGGGACTATAATGAGCAGGGCCAGCTTTCAGATTATACTTATGAGCACACTAATACAGATGGCAGCCAAAATATACTTACTCAGCACAAGGAATATCTTAACGGCCGTTTGGATTACACAACAGAAACAAGGACATACAAGAATGCCTTAAGGGAAACAACAGAAAGAGAAGAATACAGGGTTGATTATACATATGAATCAGCAGATGTCGAGGCAGATCTCACAGGCACAACCTCTATAAGAAAATATTATCATGGAGACAGCCAGCAGGAATACAGAAGGGATGTAAGAACTGATATAAGAGAATATTATACTGACGGCACGCTTAAGAATTATACATCTGTTTCTACGACTGAAGAATTAAATGCTCAGAGCAGCTATGTAACGACATCTGAAAACAGGGTGTATAGGTATTATGATGTAACCGGCAGGCAGATTAAGTCAGTTAATATAAATAAGAATATAAACGGTACATGGACAGCAAATACAGTTGAAAATACATATGAAACAACCGGCGCTGAGGAAGGCAAGTTAAAACAGAGAATCTCAATAACGCAGAATTTTTCAGCAAGCGTTGTATTTGACCAAAACCTGGAGTTTGACCCTGATGCAGCCGCGTATATCGATGCACCAAGGGTAACGGACATAAATCAGTATCAGTACGATGACTCAGGTAAGCAGATTGAGTCAGTATTTATACATATTAACAGCGATGGTTCCCGCACATCTCAGACAACGCAGACAGCGTATTATCCGGATGATGAAAACATTCCTGAAGCCGTAAGAGGCAAGATAAAGAATCGGGTTACTATAAACAAAAGTTTTTCCGCAAATAACGCGTTATTGGAAGAGACCAAAGATATAGTGCAATATGTTTATGATTTGCAAGGCCGCATAACTAAGAATGTAAATGTTTATATTGATAAAAATGGTAACTGGACAGCCAATACCACAATAACAGAATACGAAACGCGTGATATAGCCAGCAAGGGCCAGGTTACGTCGCGCAGGACCATAACGCAGGAGTTTGATTTAAATTCAGGCGGGGCGCGGTTTAATGAGGCTGAAGAGTTTTCACCTGATGATATAGCGTCTAAAGGGTACCATCTGTTATCCCAGTCACAGAATGTCAATATTTATGAATATGATGATGAATACGGCAGGCTGATAAAATATGTAAACCTACGCATAAATAATGACAATACATGGAGCGCCAGCACAACAGAGAACCTTTATAATATTGATGACAAGTTGCTGCAGCGCGTGATTACAAATCAGGAGTTTACAGGCGGTAAGCCTACAGATTTTAGCTCCTATGATCCAAGGCAGCCTCCTGTGGGTGCCTTACTTACAAACAAGAATAAATCTATTTATCAATATGAATACGACGCGCAATGGCACATAAGCAAATATATAACAATTAACATTAATAATGACGACTCCTGGACAGCCACAACCACTGAGAACTTATACCTAGACAATAAACTCATCCAGAGATTAACGATATCACAGGA
>PFHB01000074.1:2752-4114 GCA_002783585.1 Candidatus Omnitrophica bacterium CG_4_8_14_3_um_filter_43_15 | reverse complement strand
ACAATAGTGAATAAAGCCCAGAATTTTTTTAAACATGCCAACAAAGACCCAAAAGCAACGATTGAATTCAACCCTGAATTAAATACTCATTTATTATTAAGTGCTGTAAAGCTATATAAAGATTTGACTAAAGGGATGCCCAATAATATGACTGTGTATGCGCTTTGGTTCGGGTTGATGTATCCAAACCTTATTAAAGAAGAGCATAGGAAAGAGCATAAATATCGCTGGAAACAGCTGAATCCCGTAGATAAGTCTAAATTTCTTGATTTGATTCATGCTCTTGATAAATCTAGGTAAATAGGGACCATTTTTTGTCCACAGCCCATTCTGCTTCGCCCTTTGCTAGGGAAAATACTGGTAGGGCTTCGCAGGAATAGATATTTTTCAAAAAATTAGTATGTAGCTAAAGAGCAAATGAGTAATAAACAATTAGCAGTTGCTTGCGTGATAGGGATGTTACTATTAAGTGGCTGTGCTTCAATAAAGGATGAATCTATGAAGAATGATTCAAGTATTTATTTCGCCTATAGGAATTATATAAATGTTGATTACAACAGTAGGTGGGGTTTTATAAAGCAATTAATAAAAAAGTACAATGTTGACGAAAGGCGTGATCGAATAACAACAAAATATGTAACAGAAGATATTGAAAAAAGTAACATTTTAATAAAAAAAGGATATTATGTATTATCATTTAACAATTCAAAAGTGTCCTCAATAGGACAAATCAAGGATTTTTATCTTCATCATACTGGCATTGGTTGTGATGTTTGTTTTGATACTGGTAGTAGCATTCCAAAAAATAGCTATGTAAATGTTATTATGAAGAACAAAGATGATATAATACGAATAGCTAAACACGTGGAATTAAAAAAGGCAAATATTTCCAAGGAACAGATAGTTGGCAAAATTAAATTTGAATCTCGGCCTGCGTATATAAAAAAACAAGAAATAACGGATTTATTAATTCTAAATAAAGATTTTATTTTAGTTAAGGGGACCCTTTATTTTTCTTATTTAGATGGCGATGTTGGAGATGAATATCCTTATTTTGGAGTACTATTCCAAGGTGACGGTACTCTTTGGATCAAAGACTTTAAAGAATTACTGGATGTGCTTTTGATTGATGAAAAATATTATTTTGTGACATATTGGCAAGAACCAGACTGCGGCAAGAGGGGATTAATTATTTATACGGTAGAAGGAAAATCTTTAAAAGAAGTTTTTACTGATTACTCAGAAGCTACTTAGTCACCCTTTAGAGGAAAAGGGGTCAGAGCCATTTTTCGCCCCACAGCCCATTCTACTTCGCCCTTTGCTAGGGAAAATACTGGTAGGGCTTCGTAGAAATTGATATTC
>PFHB01000074.1:0-2608 GCA_002783585.1 Candidatus Omnitrophica bacterium CG_4_8_14_3_um_filter_43_15 | reverse complement strand
TTTCAAAAATTAGGATGAAAGGGGCAGCTTTAAGATTAAACACTAAACGGTACAAGAAAATCAACCATTTGATCGCGCCAGATTTGTTAAGGCATTAAATAAACTGCCAAAGTTGCCATGGGGATGAAGAATGATGATTCCATCATATGACCTTAACAAAATCAAATTTGCGACTGATGAAACAACGTTTAAGCGTGCAGTTGGTTTGTATGAGAGCGGTAAAGTAACGGAAATAGAGGAGCTGGGAGGATACTATTCTGCTGTTGTTTTGGGGACGAAACCTTATCGTGTTTCAATATCGGCCCAGCACTATAAACACGGAGATTGCACATGTTATCTTGGTCAAAAAGGCACGCTTTGCAAACATATGGTTGCCCTAGCTATGTATACGGTTATGGATGGCCGAGAGTTAACCGATAAAGACAAGCAGCTCAATAGCCAAGTCGAGTGCAATGGACGGAGAGAAGCGTTAAATCAAGATGAAATAGCCGCAGTTAAAAAATCAATTACTGATGCTATGCGATATGTCAAGCCATATACCGGGCCGTCGCGCACATGGTTTTCGAATCAGGATTCTTTAAGGGAAGGTTGTAACAGGTTGTCAGCTATTGTTTCTGCTTTGCCGGTCAATAGGCAGGCAGCTGAAATCTTGGTGAAGCTGCTTTTGCGGTTGGATAAAAAGTTATGCGTCGGAGGAGTGGATGACTCGAACGGTACTGTCGGCGAATTTATGAGTGAGATTGTGCGGATACTTGAAGAGTTTGCGCAAATTGATCCCAAAAGTATTGAAGCATTTAAGGCGCTTATTGGCATAGGAAATACCTGTTTTGGTTGGGAAGAATCGCTTATTCGCATTTTGGATGAAACTCAAATTTAGGATATTAAGCAAGGAGATTGCTTCGCCCCGCGAAGCGGGGCTCGCAATGACGGACTTGGAGGATAATGTTATGTCAGATGGCGGATTTGTAGTTAAATTTGAAGGCGCGAAAGTAAAACCACAGACATGTTATGCGGTAAAATTTGATTACGATGAATGGTCATATACTATAAACAATAACACGACGCAGAAAATGCCTTCAGGCACAAAGAGGATAATCATTGAAACTGAATAAGCGCAATCTCATAGTAATAGCGATTTTCGCGGCTATAGCTTTGTTTGTTTTTCCAAACAGGGCATTGGCTTATCAGGCTGGAGTTGAAAATATAAGTTCTGAAAAATACTTTCCTGTTGTGAAGAAGGCATTAAGCGAAGCCAAAGAATCCATATATATGGTTATGTTTGTGGCGCGGCTCATGCCTAATGATAAGTCTTCAAGCGTTTATCAGCTTATGGATGAATTGGTCAAAGCCCATAACAGGGGAGTAAAGGTTACATTAATCCTGGATCAGAATATTGATTTCGTCAATAAATCTGATGAATGGGAAATAGAGGACAAGAATGCCTGGAGCTTTAAAATGGCAAAGGATGCAGGCATAGATGTATTTTATGACAGTCCCAAAAAATATACTCATTCTAAGGCAATCGTTATAGACAGCGAAACAGTTATTTTAGGGAGCTCTAACTGGACAGAATCTTCTCTGCATAAAAATACAGAAACCAGCGTTCTGATAAGGTCAAAGGGCCTGGCAAAAGAACTTTTAGAAGAATTTAATAAAATAGAGAGATTTAAAAGGGCTGTTGGCGGCCCAGAGGCCGAACAGCCGCCGGTTCCTGTATCCTGGAAGTTTTTGGAAGATCCTAAACTCGGCGGTAAGATGATAACTACCCAGGATGAAAGAGGCTTTGATTTGTATTTGTTGCTATTGAGGCAGTTTGATGGCAACCCTCAATCTGCGATAACGCTTGATTATGATAAAACAGCCAAAGCCCTGGGCTTGTATGAGAGGATGGACAGAACTGCTTACAGAAGGCAGATTACAAAATGTTTACGCAGATTGCAGAAGAAATACAACCTTATTAAGGTTGAGCCGGAATACTCCAAAGATGCCCTTGTAATCTTGTTAAGCTATGACAATCCGGCAGTTAGCTATTCTTACCCAAAGGAATGGTATTTTAACCTGCCAGACGCTTTTTTTGGATACGGGTGGAATAAAAAACTTACTTTTTCAGCCAAGTATTGCTATCTTATAAATCTTGCTTATGCTGAAATAAGCGATGCCAGGCCATGGTGGTTTTCAAGCAGGGATATCTTAACAGAAAGATTTCATATAGGAAAAACCGCGATGAGCGAAGGCATGCAGGAATTAAGAAGGCAAAATATTATTGATATGAAATATTCAGACCTTAATGCAAACGAACCATCCAACCGCCTTGCCACATCCTATAAAGCCCTTAATCTTTACGATCCTGCCTGGCTTGAGGCAGAATGGGACAGGTTGGAAATGCTTTACGGCCCTGATAATTTAAAGAAAGCCAGGTCCTTCGCAAGTATCGTATTTGAAGAAAACGACCCTGACGTTATAGAAGATATAATGAAGATGATAAATGCTCATGGAGAGGAACAAGTCAAAAAGGCATTTGACATAGTTGCTATGAAGCGGGTTGATAATCCTAAAAGATGCTATTTATATGTCAAAGGAATTTTGCAAAAACATATAGAGGAATAAT